>NZ_JBVYOL010000001.1:0-324786 GCF_056120505.1 Paenibacillus sp. sgz302164
GGCAATCTCATCCACGGCACGGCAATCTCATCCACGGCACGGCAATCTCATCCACGGCACGGCAATCTCATCCACGGCACGGCAATCTCATCCACGGCACGGCAAAAGACGCCTTCATCCCTAACGGGTTTGAAGGCGTCTCTTGTATTCCCCTGCCGTCACAGGCAGGGGCTTCTTTTCGATCCGGCAAAGCCTTCCCGGATCAGTTTGCGGCCAGCGCGGAAATTTCCGAAGCGCTCAGGGCTCTGCCGTAAATTTTGAACTCATCGATCAGGCCGTTCAGATACGGGTCCGACCATTGCGATTTGCCGATGTAGTTTTGCGTCAAATTGCCCAGGTTGGCCGGAGATAGCGTCATGCTTGTATTTCTTGCCACTTCGACTCCGTCCACGTATAAAATGCCCGTGCTGCCCGAGTGAGTCACGGCGACGTGCTTCCACACGCCTGTTGCCAGCGCGGCAGTCGTATTAAGCTGCTGCTCTGCACCGTTGCTGCTGTTCGTAATCGCAAACCTGAGCCCTGCGCCTCCCGCCCTTGGAGCCAGGAACATATACGAGTTCGTTCCTGAACCGAAGTCGAAAATCCGCGCCCAGTCGTCCAACGAATTGACTTTGACCCAAGTTGCGACGGTGAAATCGGTCAAACCGTTGATCGCTCCCGACGGCAGGGACACGTAGCCGTTCGTGCCGTTCAGGCTGGCGGCATTGCCGCTTTTGCCGGCCGCCCAGGTGATGCCTCCGTTCAGCGTCGCATTAAATCCGTTGCCTGAGGAATCGGACGCTGTCGTTCCGGTCGTTTCGTTGAACTTGTAGTATGCCATCGTATCCGGCAGTTGTCCTCCCGCTTGCAGCTTCACATCATAAGTAGCTGCCGTACCGATGTTCAGGTTGACGACGGTTTTGCCGCCGTTTGTGGCAATCGCCGTACCTGCGCTGACATTGTTAACCAGCACGTTATAAGTGCCGGCGGCCAGCCCGGAGAACGTAACTTTAGTCGTATGCGCAGCCGAAGTCATTGTGTTTTTCAAAGTGAAGCTGACATCGTTCTTGGCCGTTGCAACCGTAGCCGTCGTGTATTGATCGCGTTCAAGCTCCATGGAGAATTTCTCCGTGATCAGATTCAGCCGCTTGGAGAGGCCGTCCTTCGGCGTGACCGTGTACTTGCCGCCGCTGAGCGTGACGTCTGCGCCGTATCCGTACAAGCCGAAAATCGGATCTACAGATACATCGGCGCTAAGCACTTTCAGCGCTCCGAACAAACCGAGATCGGCTTCGCCGCTCATGCCGCGCCAGCCGTTGAACAGCGGACCGCCGTCCAGGCCAAGCGCGCCGTAGTTGCCTTTGTTCGCCTGATACGTCCAGGATACGGCGCCGATGTTGGCAGGATCGCTGCTGATTTGCCCGGAGTTGATGGCACCGATGTTGGCGATTTTGGCCGCATAGGACAAGCGCTGCTCAACCTCCGGAGTCGCCGAGTTGTTCTTGATCCAGTCATCCATCGCAAAGCCTGCGAGCGAAGTGGTGTATTGGAAGTTCCACCAGTTGTCGCCGGTAATCGTGACGGGATCGGCGTAATAGTACCAAATCGGCATATGACCGCGCGACGCTCTCGTTTTGGCGTTGATTTTGCCTTTAATCGTGTTGTTGTTGTTCATTTTGGCCAGCATATAGACGGATTCTTCGCCTGTATTGTCATAGCTGTATTCCGAACCGTACGGATAAGGGCTGGACGAGAAGTTGTTGTATTTGGTCGCCATTTTGCTGATGATATCGTTGGCCTCGGTGTTGTAGCCTTCATCCTGCAAAGCTTTGATAATGTCCGGTGTCGTCATTTCGCCCATCAGCCCGGTATTCCAGTTGTAGGAGACAGGTCCGTCGTACAGCGCTTTGAAGATGTTGTAGGCGCGCAGCAAGTACGTATTTTTAGGGTTTTTGTACGTGATGAGATTCGGGTACATCTTGGCGATTTTGTACATGCTGAAATACGTGTTGTAAATGTGCGGGTACGCGTAGCCGCGATACGTCGGCGTCGTGTTCGGCGGCGCCATCAGGAAATCGGGCACCAGATAATCGCTGTGATGGCCGCTCATCAAGTTCGTCCAGATCGCGGTTTCCAAATAATTGTCAAGCGCAGTCACCTCGGTAGCGACAGGCGACATTGCGTTTTTCTCAGCCAAGAACTGTGCGTGGGTGTATCCCCAATCGTCGCCCCAGCCCCAATAACCGGCAAAATTGTTGCGTTTGGCCTTCGACTGCATCATCCAGTCGTCGAACACTTTATCCCGGATATCGCCGGGCACGTTCCACTGCTGGTTGTTGACCATAAACGTAGCGTGCCGCTGCAAGGCCGTGTCGACCGGCTCGATCGCGTAAAATTGGAGCACGGTTTTCTCGCCGTTGCCGTACTGCACCGTAATGTTGTTCTGGCCCAAATGACTCATCGTCAGCTGGTAAATTTTATGATCCGTTCCTACCGTGTTCACAAACGAAACGTTCGTTTCGGAAGGATATTGCGGGGTTACGGAAGTGATCGTTTTGGATGTGTGAAGGTCGAATTTGGCCGTCTGATTCGTCGGCACGATCATGCCGGGCACTACGTTGAAATCGACCATGCCTTCGTTGTACAGTCTGTCTTGAACCGCATATTCGTCTGCGACTTTAAAAAATTTGAACGCATACGTTTTGCTTGCTCCCGGAGCGAGCGTCAGGCTCGTGTTCGGCAAATAGCCCCGGTTGTTGCTTTTGATCACGTTCGAATGAATATAATACACGTTCAGCCCTTTGGCGTAGCCGCCTTGATCGGCTGCCCACATGCTGTTCGGATGCTCCTCCACCCTCCAGTTGTCCTGGTACTCAAATCCCGCGCCGGTCGTCGTGTCGGGAACCATCAACAGGAAAGGACCGATCCCGCTCGGCCGCTGGGCTACGAGGTAGGAGCTGTTATTGCCGATGAAAGCATGCGATATCGTGCGCGTTTCATAGATTTCATCGTTGTTGCCGGCGGTGAAAAATTCGTTGAACGGGATCGGCAGGCCGAAATCCCCGATTTCAAGCGTTTGGTTGCTCGTATTCGTCACGGTAATTTGCCATTTCAAGTAGTCGCCTGCGAGCGAGTAAGATTCGTCGACTTTGAAATTGCGGATTCCCTGGCTGTTGCTCGAATTTTGGTAAGTTACATTAATAGTGTTGCCGCTTTGCGAAATCGTTCTGGCATCCGACGACTTGTTCGTAAGCGCCGGCGTCCAGGCGCCGCTGCCAAGCCGGTAGGTGAACATCAGCTCCCCGACCCATTGGTGATCGGCCGTATTTTGATTCGGCGCGTTCGTCGCATTCAATACATAGTTCGTCGGATACGTATCTCCCGTTATTTGCAAAGAGGTAATCTCGCCGTTCGTTCCCGTCTGCACGTTGAAGTTGCCGTTCGAGATCGTGTTGGCCGAAGCCAGCTGGGGAATCAACATGATAGCGCTTGCAGTAATGGTCGAAGCGACTAACATTTGAAGATTCCGAGAACTTGAAAACTTGTTCCAATAATTAAGCAACGTTCGTTTCATCATTGTCCTCCTCATTATTGTATTCGCTTACCAAATTGCCGGGATGCTTTTAACCCGCTGCCAAATTGCCCTGCTGCCGCTCCTTCCAACCACCGCCTTGTCTGTTCAATTCTCCGCAGCCATCTCTTTCCATCAAGCTCGTCCCGGAGTTTGTATACACAAGTATCATATAGGATGCGAGCGCAATTGACATTAATCTTTCCAACACCTTTTTTAAAAATTTCAACTTTAACCGCATGAAAACGCGCATGAAAAAGGAGCACGTCCCCCGCTCGCAGCCGCGGATTTTCGCACAGCTTGGCGGGCCGGAAAGTGCTCCTTCATGCGCCGGGAGGGCTCAAATCATGGCAGATTTGGGGCTGCCGCCGGATTTTCCTTCACCCATACGCTCATCTCTCCGACGCCGCGGTTGCCCCAGGCGTAATACGGAATGAACGTGACGTCGGCAGCGCTGGCAGGCCATTGTTTGCCGCTGACATACAGCGCGTTCCCCTCCTCGGGCACCGCGGTACGCACGCAAGGCGCCTTGATGACGTGCATGCCGCCCAGCAAAGTTTCGTCGTACTCCACCCGGCAATCCTCTTCGCCGTTGAAATAGATGAGATGCAGATTGCCGCCGTTATCGGCTTCCTCCATGCAGTACACGAACGGCCCGCGCTGCAAAGCCGCTTTGCCGGCAAGCTGGCGGACGAGCGGATGCCCCTTGACCGCCTTCACTTCCAGCGCGAAGCGCACGTCGACCCGGTCGCCGTCGTTCCAGCTGCGGGTGATGCGGGCGTACCCGTCCGCCGCCTGCGAAACCGGGCAATCGGCCCCGTTCACCCGGACACTGAACGACTGGCCGCACCAGCCGGGAATGCGCAGCGCCAGTGTGAAGTCGGCCGGCTGACCGCCGGTCCCGAGCAGGAAGCTGACGCTGCCGTCGGCCGTATACTGCGACACCTGCTCCAGCTTCAATTGGCGCCGGCCGGCCTGAATGCTCGCTTCGCCGCCGATATACAGATGCGCGTAAAGCGTGCCGTCGTTCCATGTGTACACGTACTGATTCAACGAAGCCAGCAGCCTGGCTATGTTCGGCGGGCAGCAGGAGCAGCCGAACCACCGCTGGCGCTGCACCTTGACGTGCTCGTAAATTTTGTTGACGGCGTTGGCCGGCGGGTAAACCTCAAGCGGGTTGACGTAGAAAAAATGTTTGCCGTCCCGGGCCATGCCGCTGATGACCGTGTTGTACAAAGCCCGCTCCAGCACGTCCGCATACTCGCCCTTCGCTTCGATCTCCAGCATGCGTCTGGCGAAAAAAATGAGTCCGATGGAAGCGCACGTTTCGCCGTATACCGTGTCGTTTGGCAAATCGTAATTGAGCGTGAACGCTTCGCCGTAAGCCATGGCGCCGATCGCTCCCGTAACGTACATCTGTTTGCCGACGATGTTGGCCCACAGCCTTCGGCATGCTTCGAGCAGCCCTTCGTCCTGCGAGAGCGCCGCGACATGGGCCATGCCTGCGCACATGTAGACGACCCGCACGGCGTGTCCGACCGCCGACTCCTGCTCGCGAACGGGCAGATGGGCCTGGCTGTAAGCCAGATCATGGGCAATGTCCAGCTCCGGAAAATGGACCTTGCGGCCCCGCTTTTCATACTCCTGCCGGTAAAAGTGCGGCTGACGCCCCCGTTCGTCCAGAAAAAACTGGCTGAGCTTCAAATAGCGCTCCTCGCCGGTCGTTTCGTACAGCTTCACGAGCGCAAGCTCGATTTCCTGATGCCCGTCATATCCCCGCAGCTTTCCCGGGGCGCTGCCGAAGACGGCATCGATATAGTCCGCGTACCGGCAGCATACGTCGAGCAGCGCCCGCTTGCCCGTTCCGCGGTAATACGCGACGCCCGCTTCGATCAAATGCCCGGCGCAGTATAGCTCGTGGCATTCCGCCAAATTCGTCCAGCGGCCGTCCGGCTCCTTGAGCGTGAAATACGTGTTGAGGTAGCCGTCCGGCTGCTGGGCTTTTTCGACAAGACGGATGACGTCGTCCGCCACCTTTTCCAGATCGGGGTCCGGCTGTATTTCCAGCATGAACCCGACGGCTTCCAGCCATTTGTACAAATCGCTGTCCTGAAACACCATGCCGCCGAACGGGCCCTGCTCTTCTCCCGCCGCAATGCGGAAATTGCGTATCGCGTAGCTGGGCGCTGCATCGTCGATCCGATCGTTAAGCGCATCCCATTGGTACGGGATCACGACATTTTTAACCAATTGAATATAGGGGGACCAAAATGCATCGGCAATCCTGACTTTGACGGAATCCCGGAATTGCGCCGCTTGCGGCTTTATCATATCAAGCACCTCTTTCTTTTATGGCTGTGTGTCCTGCTTGCGCAGCCGGATGACGTTCCAGGAAAGCTGCGGCAGCCGCGCGCTGAGCAGACCCTCGCGAGCGGCGGCGTCCCCTCGGGAATGCGGCGCCACTTCGTGCATGCGATGAGCGGTATTGACCGCTTTCGCATCGTTATTTTCCAGGACGATATGCTCTGCGACGCGATATCCTGCGAAGCTGCGCACGTCGCATTCGAAGCTCATCGGGCGATCCAGGCTTTTGTTAACGGCGAACAGCGTCAGTTCTTCCCGTTCTTCATCGTGAACCGCGACAACGTCCAAATAAGGAACGTCGGTAAAATCTTTCGAATCGTATTTGGGCGAATCGACAAACGCATGCAGGACAGTTCCTCTGCCGTACACCGAGGCATGCATATAGGGGAAGAAAATCGTTTGGCGCCACGCCGCCCCTCCCGTTTCGGTCATAATCGGCGCAATGACATTGACAAGCTGCGCCAGACAGGCGATTTTCACCCGGTCCGCATGCTTCAGCAGCGTAATGAGCATGCTGCCGACCATGAGCGCATCCTCGAACGTGTACACATCCTCCAGCTGCGGAGGCGCGACCTGCCAAGGCGTAATTTGTTTGTCCGACTCCAGCGTATGGAACCACACGTTCCACTCGTCAAAGGAAAGCATCATCGTCTTCTTGCTGCGCTTCTTCGCTTTTATATAATCGCACACCGCCGTAATTTCCCGGATAAAGGCCGACATATCCAGCGATCTGGCCAAGTAATTGGCGGTATCGTTATCTGCGTTTCCGTAATACGTATGCAGGGACAAATAGTCGACGTTCTCATACGTATGATCAAGCACGGCGGCTTCCCAATGGGCGTATGTCGGCATGCTGCGGAATGAACTGCCGCAGACGACAAGCTCGATGCCCGGGTCTACGTATTTCATCACTTTTGCCGTTTCGTTCGCCAGCCGGCCGTATTCGTCGGCCGTTTTGGCGCCGATTTGCCACGGGCCGTCCATTTCATTGCCGAGACACCATGTCTTGATGCCGTAAGGCTCCTTGTATCCGTGCGCAACCCGCAAATCGCTCCAGTACGAGCCTGCGGGATGGTTGCAATATTCCAGCAAATTTCTGGCCTCGTCGATTCCTCTTGTGCCGAGATTCACCGCCATCATCGCTTCTGCGCCTGCGCGCTTTGACCAGGCCATGAATTCATTCGTGCCGAACAAGTTCGGCTCCAGCACCCGCCACGCCAGCTCAAGCTTGGCCGGGCGTTCCGCGACAGGACCTACGCCGTCCTGCCAGTTATAGCCGGATACGAAATTGCCACCCGGATATCTGACGATCGGCACGCCGATTTCGCGAATCATCTCAAGGACGTCTTGGCGAAATCCCAGTTCGTCCGCTGCGGGATGGCCGGGCTCATAGATGCCCCCGTATACGGCGCGTCCCAAATGCTCGATGAAAGAGCCATAGAGACGCTTGTCGACTTCCGCCACGCGGAAATCTTTATCAATTTTCATTGCAGCTTTCAATTCAGCAGCCATTTCTCTTCCTCCTGTTATCTCTATGGCCGGCAGTCGCGGTTAGCCTTTGACGCCGCCCACGGTGAGACCTTCTATGAAAAAGCGTTGGAAAAACACGAACAAAATCAAAATCGGCACAATCGACAGCACCGCCCCGGCGATGAGCACGTCATAGTTGTCGCTGAGCGGGGATAAGAAGGTGGCGAGCCCGATGGGCAGTGTGAACTGGTCCGTCGTCCGCATGACGATGATCGGCCACAGGAAATTGTTCCAGCTCGACAACGCCTGCAAAATCGCCATCGACCCGTAAGCCGGGAGCATAAGCGGAACCATGATGCGGAAAAAGATGCCGCCTTCGCTGCAGCCGTCAATCCGTCCGGCATCCATAAAATCTTTGGGCAGCCCGGTGGCGAACTGGCGGAAGAAAAAAATCGGCAGCGGCGCTACCGCGAACGGCAAAATAACGCCCCAGATTGTGTTGATCAGCTTCAGCGCGATCATTTCTTTGTAAAGCGGCAAAATAATGATTTCCACCGGCACCATCATCGTCACGAGCACGAGGGAAAAAATGAAATTTTTACCAATGAATTTATACATCGCCAAGCCGTAGCCGACCATAGACGAGAACAGCAAGCTGATCAACGTAAACAAAAAGGTGATGACCACGCTGTTTTTGTACCACACAAAATAATTTTTGGCCGAGCCTGTGCCGGCAAATATCGCCTTATAGTTTTTGAAGCTCATGAGATCGAAGTCCCATCTGACGTTCAGCCCGTACCGGAACAATTCGGTCGAAGGTTTCATGGAACCGAGAAAAAGCGCGTAAAGCGGAAAAAGCGCAAGCACGGACAAAACCGCAAACAGAATAACCAGCAACGCCGTTGAAACCGCTTGGGCGCGACCTGTTTTCATGCCCCTATTCCTCCTTCCGGAACAAGCCGAATATGACTAATTGCACGAGATTGACCAGCAGCGTGATGGCCAGCAAGGCAATGCCGATCGCCGCCCCGAAGCCGAGATTAAAATATTGGAACCCTTGCTGATAGATGTAACCGACGATCGTCAGCCCGATGTTTTGCGGCGAAGGTTTGCCCGCCCATAGCATGTAGCTCTCCGTAAACATCGCGAATCCGCCGTAGATGCTGATCGTCAGCACGTAGATCGTGATCGGCTTCAACATAGGCACCGTAATGCGGAAAAACTTGCTGAGCGTCCCTGCGCCGTCCATTTCCGCCGATTCGTACAAATCTTTCGGAATGCCTTGAAGCGCCGACAAGTAATACAAAATGTTAATACCGATCCAGCGCCACGACGCCAGCACGACCATCGCCACCATGGCCAGATTCGAAGTCAGCAGCCACTTCTGGCTCGGCAGCCCGAACAGATGCATGACCGAATTCATGAAGGAGCCGTCCAGCTCGCCGAAAATAAGGCGAAAAATAACGCCGGCCACGACGACCGAGGTCAGCGCCGGTATAAACAACGCCGAACGAAAAAAATTGCGGGCCGGCAGCAGCTTGGCGTTGAGAAATACCGCCAGCACCATCGGCACGGGAATCAAAATCAGCAGCGTCCAAAACGTATAGCGCGCGTTGTTGTAAATCGCTTTGAAGAAATCGGGATTCCACAGTTTGACGTAATTGCCTACGCCGATGAATTTCTCTTCGCCCGGAATCATTTGCTGAAAGCTCATGATGACCGAGCTGACGATCGGATAAGCAAAGAAAAGCAGAAATGACACGATAAACGGCATGACGAACAAATACGGAGCCAGAGATAACGATCTCCTTGTTACGGCCCTTTGTCCGGCGATTCGCGCCGGCGTTCGTTCGGTTGCTTGCTGGCCCAGAATACGCATACTCATCCTCCTCCGCCGAAAAGAACAGTTCACCGGCACAGCCATGTTCATGACCGTGCCAGCGACCTATTTTCGCAAAGCTTTATTTTTTTCGCAATTCGTCGCCGACCGCTTTGAGCACTTGAGCCGGATCTTTTTTATCGAGGAAAATTTGCGGCATCGCTTTATTGCGGATCGCATCGAATACGATCGGCTCGTTATCCGTAATGTTGACGGGAGCGATTTCGTCTTTCACTTTGAGCAGCGTATCGAAAATGTCGTTGCCGAAATAGTCGGTGAATTTGTTGGACTCTTTCATCGCCGGATCTGTCCAGGCTTCCGTTACGATCGGATCGAAGCCGAGCTGCTTCCAGATCTGGATGCCGCTGTCTTTGGTCAGCTTGGCGTAAGTCAAAAACTTTTTGGCCAGCTCGACATGCTTGGACTGATCGGTAATCGATGTGGCCGTTCCGCCCATTCCCGCAGAGCGGTTGCCGCCCTCCGTCCAGGCAGGCATCGGACGAACGATCATTTTGCCTTTCAGATCCGGCATTTTGTCGGTGAATCTGCCCATGAACCAGAACGGCATGAATACGGAAGCGGCGCCGCCTTTGTTCATAAAGCCGAAGTATTCCTCGGTATCGTGACCGGCGCCCGGCGCTACGGCCGCTACCTTTTCGTTCACGAGCTTCTGGAAAAATTGCATCGTTTTAATATTGATGTCGTTGTCGATCGTCACATTGCCCTGCGCATCGACCTGGTCCGATTTCTGCTGCGAAATGGCCGGCCACCAGGACCAGTTGCCGTTGCCTTCGAACGTGATGATCGGCTTGCCCGTCTTGGCCAGCACCTGTTTGCCCGCTTCTTCCAAATCGCTCCACAGCTTGATGTTGTCCGGATTGACGCCCGCTTTATCGAGAATTTCCTTGTTGTAGTAAATGACCGTTGCGCCTACGTGGTAATCGACGCCGTAATATTTGCCGTTTTTGCTGTAAATATCGACGCGCGATTTGACGATCTTCGGAAGCATCGGCGGGACGATGTCGTCGAGCGGAACGAGATTGGACTGCCCGCGCACAAAGTTCGGGAATTTGCTTTGCTCGATGTCCGCCAAATCCGGCGCGCCGGTTTTGGTTTGCAGCGCGATCAGCAGCTTGGAGTGCATATCGTCGTAAGGAATCGTCGTCGCCTCGAGCTCGATCGGTTCGTCGGGATGCGTCTGGTTCCAGCTTTTCGCCATGCTTTCCCAATATTTCTGATGCAGATCGACGAATGTCCAAAACGTTAATTTGGTCGGCGCCGCAGCCCCTTTCTTGCCTCCTTCGGGCTTGGCGGATTCCTGGGTGCCGCTTCCGGCCGCCGCGTTTGGCGATGATTTTGCTTCCGGGGTGCTTGAACATGCGCTCAGCACGCTGGAGATAGCCAAGCTTAGCGCCATCGTCGTAAACAAAGTTTTCTTCATTTCTTTCATCCCCTAATTTTTCATTTTTTCAATCTATGCTTAACCCTTGTCGGATTCAAGCTGAAAATGGCGGCGGATCGTTCTTCATTGTTAAACGTTTAAATTAAGCCTCATGCGACTGCGGCGCGGCTGCAGGCGGCGCTACCGAATCCCGTTCCACGAGCCGGCAAGCGAGCATTTTCCCGGGCATACTCCGGTCAGGGCCGATCATGCGGGTAATCTCCTCCATCGCGTAATAACCGATTTCATGCAGCGGCAAATCCATCGTCGTCAGGCGCGGCGTCAAAAACTCGCAAAACTCGCGGTTGTCGATGCCCATGACGGACAACTGCCCGGGAACGGCGACGCCGAGCTCGGCGGCAGCCTGCAGGACGCCGGCGGCCATCACGTCATTCATCGCCAAAATCGCCGTTGGCGGACGCGCCGCATTCAGCAGCTCCACCGCCAGCAAGTAACCGGAACGTTTCTCCCAATCGCCGATCTTGATCAGTTCCGGGTCAAAAGGGAGCTCCCACTCCGTGACGGATCTGTAATATCCCTGCAGCCGCAGGCGGGAGGGCATCGAATCGATGCCGCCGCTAATGAGCGCGATGCGGCGGTGTCCCTGCTTGACCAAATACGTCATCGCATCGAAAGCCGCCTGCTCGTCGTTGTATTGAACGGACGCATGCGTCTGCGCGTAGCCGTATGTAAACACAAGCGGTCTGTCGCCGGTATCGATCAAACCCGTCAAATCCCTCGTATGGATGCTGATGTAGATAACGCCTTCCACCTGCTTGCTCAGCAGCTCGGATACGGCCTCCTCCGCGTATTTGCGGTAAATATCGACATCGGTAAAATTTTTGCCGATCCTTTTGTCAAGCCGCAGATTCGTCAGCAGAACATGCATGTCGTGGCGGTCCGCATAGTCGTGAATGCCGTCGATAATTTCCGGCACATTAAACACCGTTACGTCCTCGGCGATGACGCCGATCGTGTTCGTCCTTCTGCGCTTTAAGCTTTTGGCGATATCGTTGGGTTTGTAATTCAACTGCTGAATAACTTCAAGAACGCGCTCTCTCGTTTTTGAGCGAACGTTGCGGGTGCCGTTGATCACGTAAGAAACCGTCGCCGTGGATACATTGGCCTGTGCCGCAATATCTTTCATGCTGATTCTGGACAATGATCCTGCCCCCTCAAGTTAAACGATTAAACTTTTTTGTAAGCGCTACAAGTTCATCATACTGAAATCGGGCCTGTTTGACGACCCAAAACTTCAACCACTTTTTTAAAAATTCCAACCTTTGCGCCGATTTTATGGAAGCGCTTTATTTAATTGCTACAAATTGTCTCCTCGCCACTCCGCAGATGGGGCAGCAAGGAGTCTGTCTGATGTACTTATGTAGACGGTATGTTTATGCAAAATGACTCAAAATGACTGCGAACCGACCCGCAGCGCGAGGTGCTGCGCTGCATGTCGGCGGTCGGTCGACCACACGCGGACACAATCTGCCCAGCCGCACGAAGAAAACCTGCAAAAATACATGAATTTGCATCCCTGATCGCCGAAATGGACCATTATTGCAGAAAAAACCTGCCACTTTCGCAGGTTTTTCCCCTATTAAGCTGCTTCCTGCCTAGTTGCGCAGTTCCGCGACCTACGCCGGGAGAGGCGAGCGCCCAGAAAAAGCGGCTGGCCCCCAAATTAAGGCCCTCTTGTTCCCCTAGCCCTCCGCACAGCTCCAAGTGCGCGGTGTTGCGCTGCATGATGGCGGTCGGTCGACCACACTTTCTCGGGCAGCTTGATTTATGCAGCTTTAGCGGTAAAGATGCAGCCATCATTCATTGCGTATGCACAAAAGCAACTCCGCCCGCCAGACTCCAAGGAGAACATTTTAAAAATTTGAACTGCTTTCTCTGCCCGCGATGCACGCTCGCTCCCGGGTTCGCCGCCCCGCCTTTTACTTCCGCACACGGCAGAGTGATTCTGAACAGGGGGGAATATCGCGGGTCCGCCTCCAGCTCGATAGTGCCGTGATGAAGCCGATAATTTTTTTGCAAATCGCAAGACCTATCCCTGTACTATCCTTCACCGGACTGTCGCTGTGCACAAATTGTTCGAAAACTAGCTCTTTGATCGGCTCCTGAACACCGATGCCGCTATTCCCGAGCCGCAGCACAGCCTGCCCGTCCTTGCTTTCGCAAGACACTACAACACGGTTCCCGCCGGATTATACTTGAGCGAATTGCCGATCAAATTGGCAATGACGCGGTTCATACGCACTTTGTCCAGTTTGACAAACAGCCGCGAACATGCATCTTTTTGCTCGTTGATGTGCTCGTGCTGACAGCATTCCTGCAATTCTGCAAATTGTCGATAAAGTGAGGGGGTAGAGGAATCAGAGGGCGGCGCAACTGCTCTTCAACCATTCTTCAGCCGCTCCCCTCCAACTCACACCTCTCCCGCAAAGGTTGTGGTGATAAAGCGGGAGGCACGAGACGGCCTGCAAAGGGAAAACCTGCCAAAGTGCAGGTTTTTTTCGCAAAAACAGTTCATTTTGGTGAAAAGCCTGCGATTGTGCAGGAATTTTCGATGAAATTGAATGTAAACCCATGTTCGTGCTGAAAAGCCTGCACAATTGCAGGAATATTCCGTGGCCAGCGTCTCACCCGAGCAAAAGCCTGCACTTTTGCAGGCTTTCTTCGCCGCATCAGGCAAATGATGCGACCGCCTCTGGCGAGCGGAAGGTTCCTAGGGGTGACGTCTATGGCGTCATGGGGGTTTCGCAGGCTTTTCCCGCCGGCTGCGCCGGCACAACAAAAAAACCGTCAGGGAAGTCACCCTGACAGCAGCGCATCAGCCATTATTGGCGAGGAGGAAATTAATGATCGCCAAGTCGGGAATTTTGTACCCTTCCGGGACGGCCTCTTTGATTTTGTTCCAAACGTATTCATTCACCCATATATGCGGGGTTGGCGTCATATCATAAAAAAAGGAGATATACATGTCGCTAGGAACCATGCGGTTTCGCCTCCTTCGTTACGTTTCCGTATATTTTCATAATTCTGCCCATCATGGCGTCTACAGACCAATAGTTCGAAGCCCATATTTGCGCAGTCATGCCTAAATGCTTTCGAAAGTCGTCGTTTTCAAGGAGAAGCCTCAGCTGTTCAAATAAAACCTCGATTTGGCCGGACGGAAAAACAAGCCCTGTTTGTCCGTGCAGCACCATTTCCGGCAGTCCGGCAGCGTCGGACACGACTACAGGCTTTCCGACCGCTTGGGCCTCGATAACGGAAAAAGGCTGGTTATCCTGAATGCTCGGCATAACGAAAATATCCGCCTGTTTCAGCAAATACGGCACATCATGGCGATATCCCAAAAACAAAACGTCGTGCTCTATGCCAAAATGAATGCACTGCTGCTTCAATTGCGCCGCCACCTCGCCTTCTCCGGCAATCCAGCATACCCAGTCATCGCGCACCTGCTTGAGCCGGACCAGAGCCGACAACAGATGATGAATGCCCTTGACTAAAGTAAGACGCGCCGTGCAAAGAATCGCTTTTTTGCCTGGCGGCGGGGAAAGCGGAGCGTCATAAGTATCCACTTTTTGCAGAAAAGCCGGGATATCTATGCCTGTCGGGCACACGGTTATTTTTTGTTCGGGAATAGCGAGCGTGTTGACATATATGTTTTTAAGCCAGTGATTCGACGTAATGATCATATCGCCCGACATCGGGCCTTCCCTTTCAAGAGCCAAATAATATTGTCCAACCTGCGTTTTTTGAAAATTTTCTTCCGTTAAAGCAGGATTGGCCGTTTGTGAAACGAGAAACAATTCTCGTGAAACGGCTCCATGAATGTTGGCGATCAGCGGAATATGCGGCGGCTTGACCCGGCCGATCGCCCGGGCGGAAATAATATCCTGAGCATGGATGAGATCATACTTGTCCAGTCCGAAATACGCTGCTGCAAGTTCCATGCCAAGGCGGTCCGCTTCGGCACTCAAAATTTGCTGATTCGCAAAATAGTACGCAAACATAGGCTGCTTCAGCTTTTCATGCAGCAAGGGGAGAAACTCCTGCTTCGATATCACTGCGTGATGATTGAGATGAAACCCTGTAGCGTCAGGAGTGCTGCCCAATATATCGACTTCATGCCCCATGGATTCCAACTGTTTTTGCAACTGCTGCATGAAGGTCCAAACGCCGCCTAAATGAGGAATGATCCAATATGTGGCAAGCAATATTTTCAAGCATGTCCCTCCTTTTTGATCAAACTTTCATAAATCGATACCACTCGTTTCATCGCACTGTCTATAGACCAGTTATCCGCGGCCCACTTTTGCGCATTATGGCCCAACCGGTGTCGATAGGAGTCATTTTCCAAAAGGAGTTTTACATGCTGAAATAATATGTCGCTTTGACCCGTAGGAAAAACCAGCCCCGTATGCCCGTGATCCACCATCTCCGGCAAGCCGCCGGAATCGGACACGACCACCGCTTTGCCGGCCGCTTGGGCTTCTATGACGGAAAAAGGATGATTATCCTGAATGCTCGGCAGTACAAAAATATCCGCCTGCTTGAGCAAATACGGCACATCTTGGCGTTGGCCTAAAAACGCAACATGCTGCTCGATCCCAAGCGCTGCGCTTTGCTGCAGCAGTTCGTTTTTCATATCGCCGTCGCCGGCAATCCAGCATACCCAATCATCCCGTTCCTGCTTCAGCAGCGCAAGAGCCGGCAAGAGGTGGTGAATGCCTTTGATTAAAGTCAACCGGGCCGTGCAGAGGATGATCTTTTTGCCGGGAAGAGGTGTCAATACGGAATCATACATATCGGCTTTTTGCAAAAAGGAAGCGATGTCCATCCCGTTATGGGAAATGATGATTTTATCCTGGGAAATGCCGTGCTCCCGAACGATCATTGTTTTCATCCATTGATTCGAGACGATCACCTTGCCGGCCGCCTGGATGCCGCTTCGTTCCAAAATCAAATAGTACCGGCCTATGAACGATTCTTTAAACTCATCTTCAGTCAAGTGAATGTTTTCGTTTTTCATTTGCAGGTACACTTCTTTCGGAATCGTTCCGTGGATACTGGCCAGCAGAGGAATATGCGAAGGCTTTACCCGGCTGATCGCCAAAGCCGCAATAGCATCATGGGCATGGATGATATCGTATTCGTTCAATCCGAAATAAGCGGCGGCAAGTTCCATACAATAGCGGCTGACTTCGGCGTACATAACCCGGGGATCCCGCAAGCCGGCGAACATCGCCTGATTTTTTGCATATAAGAGAGGGGTTAATTCTTGGATGGAGAGCGCCAGATTTCGGTTGATAAAATGGTATGCAGAGCCGTCCAGCGAATAGCCCATAATATCTGCTTCGTGCCCTCTTGATGTCAATTCTTTTTGCATTTGCAGCATATGAGCCGATACGCCGCCTACGTCCGGAATCCCCCATTTGGTCGTTAGAAGTATGCGCAATAGTTATCCCTCCTTCATGCAGCTATGACACGCGATTAACAAAAATATGCCGACTAGCCCATATTCCGAAGCAAATGCGTTTATATGGATTTATTTCTACTACATCTACAATGTATGAAAAAAAAGTATATGAGACTGTGCCATCTCCCTGAGCGAGTTACCTATTTTGCATGCAGGCGGCTGATAAATAAAAAAATCTACCTTCCGCTCCAAAAGCTTACCGATATCCTTTTTCTATCGCGTATTTCAATTCGACGTCCTGTCCGTCCATTACGCTTTCTTTGAACGTTTCTTCGTTCAGGGGAATTTTGATGTCGGGGACTGCGCCCCCTACCCCTGTCGCGTCAGCATCGCCTTGAATGACCCCGTCTTGATTAAGCGACCTTCCATCAGGGAATTCGATCACGTATCCTTCCGGCATCTTTATTTCTATGGGGCGGCTCATCAGTCCGAAAGAACCGGCCGTAGATGTAAACCCTACGATCTTAACGCGGGGCAAACCTTTTAAAACCAGCGGAATCCCTTCTCCCGAACTTCCGGTTCTGCTGTTGACCAATATGGCTACGTTTCCGTCGTAATACGGCTCCATAGGCTTGACTTTGACAACTTCATTGCGGTTCAGCTCAAATTTTCCCGTGTATCTATTGTAATAACTGACATATTCATAGTGCTTCTCCTCGTTGACAAAAAAGCCGGCCAAATTGGCGGCAAGCTGGTCATCTCCGCCCGGATTGTTCCGAAGGTCGATAATCAGGCCTTTAATGCCCTTCTCCTGAAACAGTTTCAATGTATCAGCCACGCTTTTTTCAGGTGAACCGACGTTTGAATTGGGAAGAAAATGCTTGATTTTCACATAGCCATATCCATTGTCGAGAATTTTGCCTTCGATGGGCGAGCCGTCCAAATCTGCTTGTGTGAGTTTTATTTTCGTCTTCTTTAAAGTCTCGAATTGATCGTCATAAGCGGTCAGGCTCGTTTTGACGGAGCCCGCTTCTCCCCAATTTCGAAACACCACTTGTATTTCCTTGCCGATTGGAGCCCGGACCATGAACCGCCCTTGATTGAACTTCTTCACTTCATCCGTTGCCATGCCGGTCTCGCTCCAGACAGTCCGGTCAAAAGCTTCTTTCCCGGATTTTCCGTCCCAGGCGATAATTTCCGCCCCCAGCTTGATGCCGCTTTTGAAAGCCGGGCTGCCTTCCAGAACAAGGCTGACAAGCACCTTGCCGTCATCCAGTTGAACGGTGCTTAGGCCAAAGCCGCCGCCCACCTCGTCTTTAAACACTTTGTTGCCGTCATATACGTTGTCGTTCACAATTTTGATATGTCCATCCCGCATAGAAAACAAATACTCTCGCAAAGTTTTGTAGTACAAGTCAATGTTTTTGTCTTTCTCGGCCTGTTTGAATATAGGTTCGTACTTGTCTTTTCGCTCATTCCAATCGATTTGCTTCCATGTTCCGAACGGATATTCCCGCGACAATCTCTCGTTCATTGCCAGAAATGCTGCGGAGTAGCTCATCCCGCTGAAATCGCCGGGCGGGTTGTAACGCAATACACCTGCGTACATAATCGCGAATACAAGGAGTACAGCCCCACATGTGCAGCCTGCGAGCCTGAACAACCGAAACAACTTCTTCTTCGGAGCGGCCCAAGGCCGGCCTGGCCGAAACAGTCTCCTGAGCGTGCACAAAAAAAGGATCAACACCAGCGAGTAAAGGACCAGAGCCAGCAGCGTAGCGTCTCCTGACAGCAGGCTAGCAATGGATACCAGCATGCCCAAACTCGGTAAATAATCCATCCATCTGTAGTATTTCTTAAAAGGTACTGCGTGCATCGTCAAAACGAATAGCGCAATGGCGTACAAAACCAGTTCATATACCGTCAGCCATTTCATCGAATCCATCGTGCCGATCATGCTCATTTCCAATCTCCTCCCATTCATTTTCTCCTAATGTTTCATGCATTACATTCGGAAGAGTAGTGGAGAAATATGAACGGAGCGTGAACGGATCTATGAGTTGGCAGGCGGAGCGGCAGGCAGTTGAACGACCACTGTCGTGCCTTGTCCTGCCTTGCTTTCTATATGAATGCTTCCTTGGTGAAGATCAACAATTTTTTTAGCGATGGCGAGCCCAAGACCGCTGCCCTCGCTGCGGTTCCGGGACCGGTCCGTCTTGTAAAACCGCTCGAAAACACGGCCTAACTGCTCCGGCGCAATCCCGATTCCGGAATCGGCTATCGTCACGGAATATCCGTTCATGCGGGAGTTTATCCGAATATGAATACGCCCGCCTTCGGGCGTAAATTTGATGCTGTTGCCAAGCAAATTTATCCACACTTGATTAAGCTGATCGCGATCAGCCGTTATTTTGACGGCCCTGAGCAGGTCCAGATCAATGCGAATGCTTTTTCCCGACCATAAAGGTTCGCAGCTCACGACTACTTGCCTGATTTGCTCGTCGAGATGAAATGTATCTTGCTCCAAAGGATAGTGATTCGATTCAAGAGAAGCGAGCTTGAGCAAATTGTCGCTGAGCCTGGATAGTCTCCCGCACTCCGCCAAAATAATATCCAAATACTGCACGCGCTCACCTTCGGCAATCAGATCGGTGTCCATTAGCGCTTTTGCAAACCCGGATATGGACGTTAACGGGGATTGAATTTCGTGCGATACATTCGAGACAAAATCTTGCCGCATCTGCTCCAACTGCCTGAGGCCAATCGTCATCTCGTTAAAGCTCTGCGCCAGTTCTCCCAATTCGTCCTTGCGCCGGGTTCCCAGCTCCACCTCGAAATCCCCCTTCGCAAGCCGTCTGGTCGCTTTGGTCAAATGTTTGATCGGCTTCACGACATACATCGCGGCAATGAGAATGCAGACGCTTCCCGTCACTAGGACGAACAATAAAATAGTCAGAAACAAGCGAATGATAGTTGCTTCGTTTTTGGAAGAAGGTTTCAGAAATAGTGCTTGACGCTCACCGTTGATCGGAAACGGCAGCCCGACGAATGTCTCATGATCTTCGGAGGTCGATCGGTAAATCCCTCCTTCCCGGACTTGTTGAACGGACTGCCGGGAAATCGCAAAATCGTCCGTGTCAGGACTATATTTAAATGATTTTACATCGCCGGAACCGGTGTATAGTTGTACAGAATAGGAGGTAAGCGCCACCATACTTTCCAGGAACCGATCCAAATTTTCCGGACTCGTCTGTTCGTAGACCCGAATGATCTCCTTGCCGGCAGCTATCAAATCGTTCTGTCCGACAGCATTTATTTTTTTCTCGAAAAGGGCAAGCCCGGCAAGAACGGATACGAGCAAGCCTACTGTCATTGCGGCCACAAACGTGAGCACGATGCGGACGTATAAAGATCTCGTCATTTATTCACCTCAAGCCGGTATCCGAGGCTGCGGACCGTTTCAATGCGGAAATGATTCGCATCGCCGGCAAAACGTTCCCTTATTCTTTTGATGTGAACATCGATGGTCCGGTCATCGCCTTCATAATCCATCCCCCAAATTTGTACGATGAGCTGTTCTCTTGTAAAAATTTGCCCCGGATGGCTAGCCAGCTTAAACAGCAGCTCGAACTCTTTGAACGGAATAACCAGTTCTTCGTCACCGCGGAAAACTTTGAAAGCCAGCCGGTTCAACTCAATCCCGCCTAGCCGGATGATCTGGGAGGCAGCAATACGGTACCGTTTCAACAGTGCTCTGACTCTCATCACAAGCTCGAGCGGATCGAAAGGTTTGGTTACATAATCGTCCGTCCCCAACTGAAAGCCTTTCACTTTCTGTCCCGATTCACCTTTCGCCGTTACCATCAGAAGCGGAATGTCCGGATACTGGCTGCGGATCTCCCTGCACAGCTCCCACCCGTCCATATGGGGCATCATAATGTCGAGGATAACGACATCGACTGCCGAGTTTTCCATAACGGCAAGCGCCTCGACACCGTCAGCCGCCTCGACAATTTCAAACCCTTCGTTCTTCAAATACAGCGCCATGAGCTTGCGAATATGCGCATCGTCATCTGCGACAAGTATTTTGGCCATCTTACTGCGCCCCTTTGAATTCGTATATCGCCGACAACTCCCGGCGATTTCTATCTTATTCGACGAACAAGGGTTAGGACTCCTTTCCAAAAAGCAATAGTAATGCCACCCATTATTTCCGCCTCATGCTGCGGATCCATGCTTTTGAATCCTGGTCCACCCGGAAGGATTCGGTAATTTTTTGCAGCGATTTGTTGAAGGTGAAATCGTCCAGGGAATTGTTCGCCAAATACGCCATGGTTGGCTCGGGGAACTTCACATAGCAAATTGATACCGCCCAGGCAACCGCCATTTTGACGTAGTATCCTTCATGCCTGATGCCGTCCAATATGTGCAATACCCGGTCCACGTAGTTTGCTTCCACGTAAAAATCAAGCAGCATGACTACGCCGAAACGTATTTCATACTCTTGGTCGGACGACAGGTAGGGCTGCAAAAAGTTCCACACCGGCTCCATATTCGCTTTGGTAAATTTTAATCCTGTGCAAAAGCTGTCGCATACCGACCAATTATCGATTTTGGGCACAAAATCGGCGATATGGCGCAGTATTTCCGGCGCGTCTGCTTGTGCATATCCGATGATCATGCCCTGCAGCATGACTTCTTCAAAATATTCGCTTTCGGCATGTGCAAGATAAGCGCGCCAATCGCCCTTGGCGATCGACTTGGCCAGCTTGCGCAGCTCCGGCAGCCGGACGCCCAACACATTGTTGATATTCGGGATCAGCGCTGCGGAAAATTTTTGATAGCCCTCGTCCGCCAGCTCCAGCAATTGCGCTTTCAACGTTTTTTCCACCTATACTGCTCCTTACGCTTGATGTTTGCCGCATTACTCAAATGAAATAGCCCACAAATAAATGGACGCGACCGAGCCCAGCGGTGAATATGTGCGGCAGTATTGGTCAAACTGCTTTTTCGTAATCGTGCTGAGGCCGTACAATTTCATCATCCCGCGGCGTATGGCGATATCGCCCCAACTGACGACATCCGGACGCTCCATGGAATTGATCAGCATCATTTCCGCCGTCCATTTGCCGATTCCTTGAAGCGTCGTCAGCTTTTCGATGACTTCCGCATCGGACAAATCGTACAGCTCATCCAGTTGAAACAAGCCTTGGTCGACCATTTCCGCGATATGCCGGATGCAAACCGCCTTTTTCATCGTCATCCCGCATTTTTGAATATCGTCGGCAGACTGCCTGGCCAAATTGGACGGAGAAATGTCCCCGAACTGAACCTGCATGCGCTCCCAAATCGTTTGCGCGGACTTGGCCGAAATCAGCTGGCCGACAATGGCATGAATGAGCGCCGCAAACAGATCGGGAATGATAACGCGCTCCACCTTGCCCATCCGTGCCATCGCGGCCCCGAGCGTCTCGTCCACGCTTTTCAGATAATCGATCTCTTCCTGGCCATAGTCAAAAAACTTTGTTCGAACGGTTTGCAAGCGTTTTCCTCCACTACATATTCAATGCATTAACAATAGTATACTTGAACAGACTCGAAAAGTAAGAAAAATCGAATATAATCGCAAGATAGCAAAATGAAGCGCAGCGCACAAAACCTCCGGCTCATCGCGCGAAACGATGAAACACGGAGGTTCTGCCTGCTGCGGTCCGGGGAACGGTCAGCCCTTTGTCGCCCCGGCGGCGCAACAAGCACGGGGACGATCGAAATGGCCGTTCCGGCGAACACCATATCCCACCGGGACGCGTATTCGCCGACGAAGCCGAAAATTTCCACGATCATCGTCTTCGGCTTTTCCGAAGGCGGATTACGCCGGTTTCACCCACTGCTCGGCACGAGCAGAACAAGGAGCAAGAGCCGCTACGCTTGGACGATGTTTACAATCGGATCTCTTTGGCCTAAAATGGCTAGTAATCCAACCGTTCAGGATGGAGTACTCTTCAAAGCAAAAAAATAGATAGGGAGATGAATCACATTGCCTTATATCAACCTGCAAATTACAAAAGGCGCCACCCGCGACCAGAAAGCGCAGATTGTGAAAGAATTTACCGATACGCTCGTCCGCGTGCTCGGCAAAAAACCTGAACATACGCATATCGTCATTCAAGAAATTGAGGATGAAAACTGGGGCTTTGCCGGCGTGCTTACCGATGATTTCAAAAAGCGGTAACTTGCTGTGCAACTCTCGGAGAGGAGCCGGAAGCATCGGTTAACGGCTGCTCGTTCTCAGATGCCAGTCGCCGGCAAATGCACGTAGAAAACTTGCGAAAATCAGAAACCAGAGGGGGCACAGCCGCTCTTCCCCAACCCGCCCCTCTACTGTTGGGGTGCTGAAGGGAGGGCAAGACCGCTTGACAGGGAGAAAAACCTGCGAAAGTGCAGGCTTTTTCCATGAAAGCAGCTCGTTTTGGCGAAAAGCCTGCGATTGTGCAGGAATTTTCGGTGAAAATGGCGCTGAGCGCAGGTTCACGGCGAAAAGCCTGCACAATTGCAGGAATTTTCCGTGAGCAGCGCATCCAGCGAGCAAAAACTGCACTTTTGCAGGTTTTCTGCACGCAGTCGACCGACCGCCGGCAGGCTGCGAAACTCGCGCGCCGGGGGCTGCGCGCGGCGCGGCCGGCTCCGGCGCGTGGGAGGCTTTCACGCTGCCAAGCCGCTTTGCAGGCCGCAGCGCCTCCCCGGCCCCTTTCCGGCTGCGCCTCCCGGCTCAACGAAAAAGAAGCATCCAGACCCGCTGTCTGCGATGCTTCTTTGGCTTCCCGTTTTATGCGGGAACGGCCTTTTTCCTTACGAATCGTCTGTCCGCCAAATAAACGACGATCAGAGACAACAAGCCGACACCGATCGGTATGCCGAACGCTTCGTACGAAAATGGCGCTCCCTCAAGCTTAAGGTGGCTTGTGGCGCGGTACTCAAGCCGCTTGGCGGCGAATTTCGCCGTCCGGACATCTTCCTGCTTCGCCAAGTCTTCAAACGCAGGCTCCATCGCGAACCGCTGCGGCGCATCGCTGTGCAGATAAAGCTGCTCGGCTTTGCCGCCGTGCTCGTTCCAGCTTCGGATATCGTCCGCAGCGCGCGTCTTAACGTCAGCCCCGACAAAAATCATTTTGTCGAGCTTCGGAGCATCCGCTATTTGATAGCGGGCGACCAGATTCAGACCGTGCCGGGTTACTACCGGCTCGCGTTTGCTTGATATCGTCAATGTCGTCGTCGTGCCGGAAGCCCCATACGTGTCAAAAGCCGAGGACAACGCCAGCTCGTCGGCACCATCATACAGCAGAACCCCGTTCTTTTTCTTGCTCCACTGAAACGCGTTGTTCATAACATAGACGATATCGCTCAATCCGACCGTGAAAGGCTCCATTTGCGGATGCTGAACAAAATCGTAGGAAGGATAATTCATTGCCTTCGCCACTTTTGCCGCCGCCGGCTCTCCCATTTGCTTGGATATGACGTACAGCGTGGCATCGGTTCCCGAAGTCAGACCTGCCGAAGAGACTATGTTGCCGTCAGGCACGTAACGCTGATCCCTTTTCCAAGTCACCTCGGGATATGTTTTTTCCAATCTGGCGATTTCTCCCCAATGCGTTGCCGCAGACTTCCCGTTCAGCAGGCCGGTATCCGCCAAATTTTCCGCCCCGTTGCAGATCGATAGCAAGGTCGTTTCCTTGCCTGAGTGCTTCCTGATCCAATCGCGGACAGGCTTGTATTTCGCCTCATCCATAATCGGCATGAATGGGATCACGATCACATCCGGACCTTTGCCCGTCAGTTTGTCCAACTCGTCGAAAGTGTAATGCGGTACAACATCAACACCGCCGGTCAACGATTTGATGTTTTTGTCGGGAGCCGCCGCAAACACATTGTACGAGTCCGTCATGGAGAACATTTCGTATGGAACGAGAAAATCGAACACCTCGGTCACTTCATTCGCCAAAATAACGGCTACGGTCGGCTTTTTCGAATCATAGGCTGGAGCCTGGATGCTTTGTAAAGAAGCAGGAACCGGCTTATCGTAAACCGACATCGCCTCCTGCATCGTGCTCATGGAACCGATCGCCCCCATTCCTCCCACAACCAAAACAAAAACACACACATACACGATGAAACGCCATACTTTTTTCAATTACTTTCTCTCCCTTGGTTTTTTCTAGTTGCTTATTAATTACTATTTACCTCCTTAATTCAAGTGTATAGGGAGAAGACCAATTAATAAACTGACCCGAAGACTGTATTTTTCCCGGACTAAGGTCTAGCATTCTATCCGACGGAGTTACTTTTGTGCATGCCAAATGAATAATGACTGCATCTACTGCGGCCAAATGCTTCTTTTATTATCATAACTGACCGGCCCTTTTCTGAATATGACTCGATCGGGCTATTCTCGCAGCGCCGGCGAAGCATGGACTGTCATTCCGAGATCGCTTCGAGCTGCTTCGTGCCTAAACATATTTCCTTAATGTTCATCAGAAGTTGCTTCCTTTCTTGTTCTATATTTGCTTTTTACCCAGGCGGTAACGAAAAGAATCGTCGTTAATCCTCCCTCAATCGCCAAACTGCATACCGGAAACCAATTGTTAAAGTACAGAAAAGAAAACGAGGAATTGCTGCTAAAAGGAATCAGCGGGCTAGCCACAAAAAAAATGGCAAAACCAAGCACCCAGCTGCGGTGCGTTCGAGTTCCGAACAATTGAGCGGCCCCTTCCGACAAAACGTAATACAGCGTCGAAAACGTAATAAAGGTTCCGGAAATATATATCAGCATCAACAAAATATCAAAACGCTCCAAAAAAGCCAAATGGATCACCCGGGTATACACGTAAGTCGGAAAATCCACATGGGTTGCCATGTAAGACCCAAGTACCGCTATGGAATACAGCAGCATAAGCGTCATAATGAACGAACCGAGAATAACCGCAGAAGCTTTCATGCGAAATGTCTGCTCCGGGGTCGCGAGATGCGGCATTAATAGGCCCATCATTATACATATGCCAAACCAGCTCCCTGGGTAAACGGCCCCCTTCACAGCCGGTCCGAGTCCATTTTCGAATTGGGGCAGCAAATTATGCAGATCCATCTCGGGAATAGAGAGCAGGAACAGAGCGACCGTAACGAGCAAAATGAGGATCGCGATAATTTGCGCCATTCTTGCGATCGATTCCAAGCCGCAATAAGCAGCCAGTCCCGCGGCCAGCGTCATCGTCGCCGAGAAGATGATTCCCGGTGTATCCGACATAAAGGAGGATGACAAAAATTTACAAAACAACCACATGGCCGATACGATCACTACGAAAAAGAACAGGACAAAAATGAACCCGATCAGCCACCCAATCCTTCCAAGTATAGTGCCGCTGTACTGGATAAGCGATTGATCGGGGTATCTCCGTCCCAACCAAAAAAGAATGTAGGCAACATAAATATCAATTAACGTTCCTATGACCATCGATAGCCATACATCTTGTTTCGCAAGCGCAATAAGCTGTGTGGGGAGAGAAAAATAGGTGAGCGAAGTAATCGAAACAAAGATGATAAAGAAAAACTGGCCGCCCGACAATTGGATTCGTTGCACACAGATTCACTTCCTTAGCACATCTTTTTTCATGCCGGACTTGATAATGCTGACCGATACGCTTACCTGCACATCCAGATTGGCAAGCTGCGTGTTCCAGTCGTTCTGCATCTTGTTCCACTGCCGCGGATATTTCCGATGAAGCGCTTCGCCGAACCCGATGATATCGCTGTTAAAAGTTCGATTTACTTTGCTTATGGTTTGTTCGAAGGACCGCTTCATTTGTTCCGATAGTTCCGTCTCAAGCATCGCGTAGGTCCGGATATCCGCCAAATTTATTTTTTTCTCCGACATTTTGAGATCGGCATCGGCTTTAACACGAATGCGCATCGCCACCTTGTCGGCGGAGAGAACTGGAGTAACCTGAACCCGAATCCGGTTTAGATCGAAAGCGACGATTTTGGCCTCCCCGTCGGGCAGCTTGATTTCGAACATGCCGTCCCTTATTTTGCTTTGCAGCCAGGAAACGATCAGCGATTCGTCATCCATCAGCCACCCTGCAAGCTTGTCTCCCTTGAATACAGCCGTTTTGCCGATCATCATCGTCGACTGTCCGTCAGGGTCCGGCGCCACCGATATACCTGCCGATGTCGCCTGGTAGCCCACTTGCTCCAGACGGGGCAGGAATCTGTACATCTCCATCGCCGATGAAGATGCCCGATTCCGCCGTTTGAAATATCTGCCCCACTCGTCAGCCGGAACGTCCTCCAATTCCTTGGATGTTTGCAGCGTATGACGGGCGGTTTGTTTGGAAATCAGCACCCAACTGCTCATATTTTGATGGCTGTCGCGCCAAAACAAATCCATATAATCCTCGATCCCCCGTCTGGCCAGCTTCTCGCCGATCAGCACGATTCTCGTCTGGGCCATAAAAACGTTTTTTTTCGCTTCTTTGCGAATTTGATCCAGCGCCTCGTAAATCGTATCCCCGACAGCCGAATACATGGCAAACGGCCGCCGCTGCTCGGTTCCCCCCGCCGCCACAGGCAGCTTAGGGTTGACCAATTGGACGGTGACTTCAACCTGGCCGTTCGGAGCCGCATCCAAGCCGATCGCGGAAACAACAGTGATCTGATCGAAATTGTTCTGGCTCCAGCAGCCGCTGACAAGCAGCGGCAGACAGGCAAGAGCGGCTATTTTTATAAAGTCTGCGAACGTCGTCCGTTTTTTCACTTGCGATCCCGCCAATCATCGATGTCCTCTCATTTTTGACCAAAATGCCCATCGTGGAACCCTTGTTACGGCTTTCACAGCCTCATCCCGCGAATAAGGCGCAAGCGGCGCCAAATACGACATCCCGAAAGAGCGCATAGTTGTCAAATGGATGCCAAGCAAGAGCAACCCGATAAAAACGCCGTACAATCCAAGCAGCGAAGCGCAAATTAACATAAAAAACCGCAGCAAGCGCACAGCCCCGGACAATTCGACTGACGGAATGGTAAAAGACGCTATGGCGGTTCCCGCGACGACGATGATCGTCGGCGAAGATATGATTCCCGCTTTTACCGCCGAATCGCCGATCACGAGCGCCCCGACAATGCTGATTGCGCTGCCGATGGCGCGTGGCATGCGAACACCCGCCTCACGCAATCCCTCGAAGGTTAATTCCATCAGCAGCGCTTCGACCAACAGGGGAAACGGCACGCCTTCGCGCGAGGACAGGATGCTGCTCAATAGCTGCGGTGGAACTATTTCGGGATGAAACATAAGCACCCCAACATAAACCGACGGAAACAGCAAGGTAATGAAAAATCCGATAAAGCGAAGCCAGCGTATGAAGGTCGACACTGCATAGGATTGGTAATAATCCTCCGAAAATTTCATCAAATGGAAAAAAGTACAGGGCACAAGCAGCACAAACGGAGTGCCGTCTACGATGATCGCCACCCGGCCGTCGAGAATCCCCCCTGCCACGTCATCCGGGCGTTCTGTGCTGAAGACGGTCGGAAAAAACGAGGCCGGATTATCTCTGATCACTTCTTCAATATATTGCGACTCCAGCACGGCATCAATGTCGATCTGACTCAAACGCTCGCGCACTTCGCCAATCATCGTATCCGGCGCCCGATCTTGCAAAAAAACCATGGCAACCGAGGTATGCGTGGCCGTTCCGATCATCAATGACTCGACGCGCAGCTTCTTGTTCTTAATCCGTCTGCGGATGAGGGAAACATTGACCTCAAGCGATTCTACAAATCCGTCCCGCGGGCCGCGTACAACGACCGTGGATGCCGGCTCTTCAATATTTCTTATTTCGTAACCTTGCGTCCCTACGGTGACAATGCCCGAGAAACCTTCCGCAAGCACGATCGTCTGCCCTGAAAGCAGCATGGATACCGCCTGCTCTAACGAATCTTCATAAGATACGACCGCCGAAATAATGGAGTTGCTAAGCCACTCGTACAGCTCTTCCGCAGATTCGAACAAGCCGGCTTCCGGCGTCTGGTGGAGCAGCGGAGCCATAACGTTCTCATTAAGCAATTGCGCGTTGACCATTCCGCTGATCCAGATCACGGCGGCAGGGACCTCATTTCCCCCGATTATGCATTCCCGTACGGATAGATCGGAGCTGTAACCCATTTCTTTGCGGAAAAATTCGATTTTCTCTTGAAGCTGCCTGCTGTACATATCCTGCTGCACCTGGGGGCCCTCCCCGATAATCCGTATTCTTCCTATTATTCTCGAAAGCCATGCCAATATACGACAAAAAATTTAAATCGGGCCAGCGTTCTTCCGCTCTTCCTACCGGAACAACAAAAAAATGTTGACACTAAATTAGTTAGGTACCATACTATATCCATGGACAACGAAAATAAATTTCCCTCAATCAACGACGCCATTCCTTCGCTTCTGCAATCCAAACGCCAGATTGAGCGCTACAACCTTGACGTTGACGCGCAAGCCGTGCTCGTCGCGGCCAGGCTGATGGCCGCCGGAGCCAAGCTTGGACACGCGTCGGAAATTCATTTCTCCAGATTCGGTTTATCGACCGGGCGGTATCGTTTATTAGCCGACCTGGAAGATAACGGGGGCGAAGAGCTGCCCTCGCAATTGGCGGAGCATCTGGGCGTGACGCGGGCTACTGTCACCGGTCTTATCGACATTCTTGACCGGGATGGTCTGGTCTCCCGCCGGAGCAGTTCAGAGGACGGACGTCAGAGATCGGTCGTGTTAACGGAACAAGGTGCAAAAAAGCTGCGTGATATGGCTCCGGAGCATTTTGCATGGCTGGAAGCCATGGTCAGCTTGCTCAGCATTGAGGAACGAAGCGTCTTTCTCGAACTGCTTGACCGAGTGACGCAAGGTATCTCAGCGTTGGCGGACATATCAAGCGGAGGAAAAGAAACAAACAGGAAACGGGTGTGACGGGCTGGAAAAACCGGCCCGTTTTATCCCTCATATAGTTAGGCTCCTAATTATATGGGATAGATGCTGCTAACTATTGGAGGGACATGGATGAGCAAAAGGATCATTGCGGACAAAACACAGCTCGCTTGCGTGACCAAGACAACGGGTTCCAGTTCGATGCCGTTTGTGCTGTGGCGTGAAGTTATTACTTCTTATGCTTCCCCTGCCATCATGGCAGGCATTGGAGGCATGGTTATCGGCGACCGGGATCTTCTCATCGCGGCAATGACTACGATCGGTGGAGCA
This sequence comes from Paenibacillus sp. sgz302164, assembly GCF_056120505.1. Taxonomy (NCBI): domain Bacteria; kingdom Bacillati; phylum Bacillota; class Bacilli; order Caryophanales; family Paenibacillaceae; genus Paenibacillus; species Paenibacillus sp. sgz302164. The sequence goes on from NZ_JBVYOL010000001.1 coordinate 29,418, forward strand.
TCAGCCTTGATCGCCTGCATGATTGGTCTCTGGCTGCAGATCCGGGGGATCCGCAACCAATGGGTTGGCGGCGCAAATCCTTTGGTGGTGACGGGATTTTTCACAGGAATCGGGGTCGCGCTGGGCCTTATCCTCGCGTGGGTAACAACCGAGTTACTGGCAATGACGCTGCCGTTCGATCAATTGGCCTGGTTCGGCCGGGTGTGGAGCGATTTCGCTTTGTCCGGGGCGATCGCAAGCACGATCGTAACATGGCGATGGCGTCTCATTTTGAACAAAAGAAATTTATTCCAAGGAGAAGATTGATGATGATTGTTATTATTGGAGCAACAGGAACAATTGGCAGCGAGGTTTTAAAACGGTTGGCGGACTTGGGCATGCCCGCCCGCGCACTGAGCAGAGAGCCTGAAAAATTGCTTGCCCGGCATGGCGCAATAAACCGAACAACGCTTGAAATCGCATCTGCCGACGCTTCCGATCCCGAATCACTGCGCCGCGCATTTGCCGGAGCCAACCAACTTTTCCTCGCCATGTCCAACAGTCCAAAGCAGGTTGAGCTGGAAACAGCGGTCATCCGCGCCGCCGTTCAAGCCGGAATTGAACATATCGTCAAAATATCCAGTCCAGCCTTCGATCCTAAATCTCCGGTGACAGTCGCCAAATGGCATCAAGAAGCCGAACACTTCCTATTTAAATCCGGCATCGCTTGTACCGCCTTGCGCCCATATGCGTTTATGCAAAACTTGCTGCGCCATGCGCCATCCATCGCCGCTCAACACGTATTTTACGGCTCCATGGGCGATACTTCCTGCAATTTTATCGATTGCCGGGATATCGCGGAAGTTGCCGTTCAAACATTGATCCGCCCCGAGCTGGCCGGCCAGGTGTACACATTGACAGGTTCCGAGCTTTTCAGCTACCCGCAGATTGCAGCTAAACTTTCCGTCCTGCTGGGACGAACCGTCCGTTATATCAATATGGATCCCGAAGCGCTGCGACGCGATCTCATCCAGTACGGACACATGCCACCTTGGCTTGCGGATCATGTCGTGGAAATTCAGACGATGTCCATAGCCATCCCGGAAAAGCCTACGGACACGGTAGCCCGTTTGCTCGGCAAAGCCCCCCGCACCTTGGATGAGTTTCTGCGTGAGCATGCAGAACGATTTCAATAGCGGAATCACGAGCATTCGATAAAAAAAACGGAGCCCGCATATCCGCGTGGCTCCGTTTTTGTTGTTGCGCGCAAGAGACAGATTGGCAGCAGTTCCTGCGCGCCCGCTTCCAAGCCTCCCGGTTGCGGACAGGCTTTTATGAAGCAGTGCCTGTAACCGTCGTACCGCTCTTCGTAATTGTATATTGGACGATTTGTCCGCTCCAAAAGTGAAGCGTCAGTTTTATCGTTCCGTCATTCGTTTCAGCGAAGAAGTTCGGCGTAAGCGTAATATTGTTATTCGTATAATTGGGGGCGAATGCGTAAGCAAACTGCTTATACGAAGTCCAGTTTTGCGGACCGGCGTTGCCTCCGGTGGCGTATACGGCCTCCATGGTGGCAAGAAGGTCGCCGTTGAAGGACGCCGGAATCGCAAAGCTGCCGGTCGTGCCCGAAACGGCGCTCAGAGTCGGCGCGCTATGGTAGCGCACATGGATTTTCCAGGCCGGGCCCGAATTAAATTGGGCCGACAATACCGCTTTCTCGCCGAAAGCGCCGGAAGCGTACTTGGAGAGATAGCTTGCTTTGACGGTCAACACGCTGCCGTTTATCGTGTAGTCTTTGCCGGCTTTTAATGTAGTGCTGCCGTTCTTAAGTGAGACGAAGCTATTGCCGTTCAAATTTAGATTGAGCGCAGCGTCCTGGGCGGTCGCACCGTTCTTCAAGAAAATCAGATCGGTATCCGCGGCGGACGAACGTCCCGTCCAACTTTGCTTGATTACATTGTATAGGTCCGGATCGCTCCACGTGTATGCGGTGCGCTTAAAATGCTGGCCGTTATCCCAGAGCATATGGGTGACGTTCTTCGTTCTCGCATATTGCAGCAGGTAATCAAAAAACTTCAGCATCTCGCCGTGCTCGACCGCATCCAGGCTGCTGTCAAAGCCGAGCAACCCGTATTCCCCGAGGATAACCGGAATCCCCTTTGCCACAAACGTATTATAGGCGGCGTCAATCGATGTCTGGATATCGTTGATCGAAGTGGAATCAAATTTCGTATAGCCCGCAATGTTCACGCTGAACGGCCAAAACCCGTAATAATGGATGGTGGTAATTAAATTGGGGTCGTTCAGATTGACGATCGTGCTGTGCAGAGCATCCAAATACTGCTGTCCGGCATTTGTCGACAACGTAGGAAGAACAAGCGGACGAACGGCATTCCCGCCACCGGTACCTCTGACAACTTGGAAGAAGGCCGTATTCAGCTCATTGAGCAGCGTAATTTGCGTCGACGTATCCACATCGAACTTCGGTTCGTTGATGCTCTCGAACATCAGTTTATTGGAATGATTTTTAAAATTGTTGGCGATTTGAGTCCAAATAGCCTTATATTCGGCCAGCACTTGGTCATGATTCGCCCCCATCGTATTGACCCATTGCCACGAGTCGTGGTGCATGTTGATCATGACGTACAAACCCGATTCCAGCGACCAGTCGACAATTTGCTGAACCCGGCTTATCCACGCCGGATCGACCGTATAAGTCGGAGCCGGACCTGTGTGCTGCTTCCAGGTTACCGGAATCCGGATGCTTTTGAAGCCTTGGGCAGCAATCTTTTGAATAAACGCTTTGGTTACGACCGGGTTGCCCCAAGACGTTTCGTCAGCGCCTGTCGCGTCGAACGAATTGCCTAAATTCCACCCTGGCTGCATTGCACTGACATAGGTCTGAATGTTCGTTGGTGCGGCACTGGCCGAAGCGGTGAATGAAAAGAGACCAAACAACAAGAAAAAGGCCATCATCGCTGATAAAAATGATTTTTTTGTGTACATGACATACTCTCCTTTGCTTATAAAATGTGAACAGCCGCTTTCCGAACCATCCCTCCTTCGCCGGTCAAGTTCAACGCCACTATTATGATAGCGTTTACAAAAAATTTTACCAGTACTTGTTTTGTAAAAATACCCCAATAATTAACTATTTTCTCATTTAAAAATTGATTATTTTAATTGATTTCCAGTGTTTTGTGTGTTATGTTCGTAATTATTAAAGATCTTTAATAAGTTTGATGGCACGACTAATCGTACAAAGGAGTTTCACATGGAAAAGCTGCTTAGTGTCCGGCAAATTCAATTATGGCGTATTGCGATTTATTTTATTTTTGCTCTGCCCGGCTTTGCAATTGCATCCTGGGTATCGCGCACACCCGCTATACGGGATACATTGGGCGCCGCAACGGATGAGATGGGCTGGATTATTTTCGGATTGGCCGTAGGTTCCATTATCGGGCTGCTCTGCGCCAGTCACCTCATTGCAAGCAGGGGCGGGCGTTTTGTCATGGTGGCCGGATTAATCGTTACAACAATAGGGCTCCTAATCGTAGGAGCAGGCGCTTCGTGGCTGCCGTACGGGATCGTTGTGTTCATCGGGCTGGCTGTTTTTGGTTTTGGGAACGGCATCTGTGACGTAGCCATGAATGTAGAAGGAACGGCGGTGGAGCGTGCCGCCAAAAAGACGCTTTTGACGGGCTTTCATGCAGCTTTCAGCGTAGGCAACCTGATCGGCGCAATCGCCGGATCGGCTGCAGCCAGGGCTAATATCCCGGTGCTTGTTCATTTGATGCTTGCGGCGATCATCGTATTGGTGTCAATTATTTATATATATCGATTCGTTCCTTCCGGAACGGGCCAGGATCGCACGGGCGATGCGGACAAACCGCCGATGACCGCGATGGATCGCTTGGCCGTATGGAAAGAACCGCGGACAATTCTGATCGGCATCATTGTTTTGGGAATGGCTTTTGCCGAAGGATCCGCGAACGATTGGCTGCCTTTGATCATGGTGGACGGCTATCAGGTCACGCCGGCAACGGGATCGTTCGTATACGGCCTATTTGTAGCCGCGATGACGATCAGCCGCGCAGCAGGCGGCATACTGCTGGACAAATTCGGCAGAGTCGCCATATTAAGGGCTTCCGCGGTGTCTGCCGTTGCCGGTTTGCTCATTGTCATATTCAGTCCGGCTTATATGATCGCTTCGATTGGCGTCGTATTGTGGGGATTCGGCGCCGCATTCGGATTTCCTGTGGGCCTGTCTGCCGCAGGCGACGATCCCCGCGGGGTTGCTGCCAGAGTAGGGGCGGTCTCGACGGCCGGTTATCTTGCTTTCCTCGTAGGACCGCCTCTTTTGGGCGTAATCGGCAAATCCGTCGGATTGCTGCAGGCGTTGATCGTCGTGCTTGTCGGCGTAACCGTCGCAGGATTATTGTCCCAAGCCGCGAAGCCCGTAGGCGAGCGAGAACAAGACAGGAACATAACGTCTTCGGAAAAGCAGTCTGCGGAACTATAAGCAAAGGCTATTCCAAAAGCAGCGGCGACCGCTTAAGGAACAGCCCTTGGCAAGCTTCATCGTATTCCTTTGCCTGACGATTCCGTCCGCGAATCCCGGGCATATTTCAGCTTGTGCCCTTTGCGGTACTCATGCGCGGCCAGCATCGCAAACGCGATCAGGCTGCATACGCCGCAAAATTGCAAAAAAGCGGAAAAGACGCTGCCCTTCACTTCCGCGAACAGGAGCGAAAACAAACCGGCATTCACAGCTACTCCCAGAAACGTCGCAAACATAAAGAGCCCGGAAGTCCGTCCCGCTTGCTCCGGGGCATGCGAAGTCAGCAAATATGAATGTGCGACGACTCCAAACACTTGTCCGCACAGCAGCATCAGGGAACTGGCCGCAACGGAAAACAACGCGCCGGGAAACCATCCCATCGCCAGCAAAAATATGCCGACCAGCAGGCTGGACACAGCCATCAACGGAACGTCGGCTGCGCTTTTGCGCAATCCGGGAATCAGCAAAGTACCGAGAAATCCGCCTATTCCGTTGCCCAAATAAAAATAACTGAGCCCGATTTGATCGGTATGGTAAATGTCTCGAGCCGCAACTGCCGGAAACATGTTGATCACACCGGCTCCCAAATTAAGAAAAAATATGGATAGCAGGAGCACCCACTTTACCTTGGACGCATCCGGCGCAAATGCGGAAATTTGTCTGGCCTGCGGAGCCGCGGATAAGAATGCCGTTCGCCTCATAAAGACAAACAGGATCAAAACCGAAATGGCAAAGGTAGCCAAATCGATTATGATAATGCTCCTGAAGTTTAAAACAAGCAGAAGCAAGGAACCGCACATGGCTCCAAGCACGTTGGTCGCCCAACTGATATTGGATAGCACCGACATTGCCGAGGCTACCTGTTCAGGTGCGACGTTTTTCCTGATGATGCTGGACTGGGCCGATGTAAAAAGCGGAGTCGCCAAGCTCAATCCGACGATGACAATCAACGCCAGAATAACATTCGATAGACGGCTCATGTCCGACCAAATCATAATCGGAATCAATAGAAACAAACATAACAGGTCCAGCAGAATCAGGATAAAGAGGCTGTTATATTTATCCGCTAAAGGCGCCAGCCATTTTCCGCCCGCCAATATGGGCAAGTATACGCATAAGATCGTCCATCCGAGCAGTGTCCCCGCCCCGCCTTGTTTATCGAATATGTCATATACCGCCCCTGCCCGGAACATCCAATTGCCTAGCTGGCTGACGGCATAAGCGATGAACAGCGGCCATAGCGATCGGAGCCGAAGATGGGATTCCGGCGCAGCAGGCTGTGAGCTTTCCATGTATATCCTCCTCAGGAAGCAACTTCATCTTCCAATTCTGTCAGTAATGTGTCCAGCTGCTCCGATGCTCCGAAGCTTTGTTTGGCCGCTTGCAATTGGCGCAGCGCCTCATCTGTCCGCCCTAACCGGCGATACAGCAGGCCGAGATTGATGTAATATTCCGGATCAGGCTGAAGATCGATCGCTTGGCGCAAATCGTTCAGACACTCCTCGTACAGGCCGTTTTGAAAATAAAAGACAGCCCGATTATTGTAAGCTTCGCTCAGCTTCGGATTGCAGGAGATGGCCATGTCATGATCCTGTCGGGCATTATCCAACTGATCCAATTCCTGATATACCAGAGAACGGTTGTTATACGCTTGAGCCTCTTTAGGCTGATAATAGACGGCCATGTTCAGCATCTCCAGCGATTCTTCGTACCGGGCCGCGTTGTAGTAGATCAAGCCGAGCCCTACAAATGCGGGAACAGCATCCGATTTGAGTTCCAGAGCGCGAAGGTAATCCGCTTCCGCCAGCTCGCTTTCTCCCAATTTGTCATACAAATCGGCCCGGTTGATATGCGCCTCGTAATAGGGAGGGCATAAAGCTATCGCCTGGTTGTAGTAGGAGAGCGCTTCTTCGTCGCGATCGTATTTTTTCAGCAGGTTAGCCATATCGTTATAATATTCGCCGTAATTTGGATCGAGCGCGATCGCTTGCTTGTAAGTCTCGTAAGCTTTCGGGAAATCGCCGATGATCTCGTATACCTGTCCCGTATTGTAAACGAGGATCGATTGATGCAGCGCGTAACGTTCATTGCCGTAAATTTGCTCCATTCTTTCGAGACCTCGCGTGCATAGCTCAATCGCTTCTTCCAGACGGCCCTGCCGGGCACGGATGTAGGCGAGCGCATTTTCCGCAAAAACCTTTATGTAATCGTACTTGGGATGATTGTGAAACAGACTGTCGATTTTCTCTAAATTAAGCAGCGCGTAATGTTCAGCTCTGGGCAAATCGACGGGAATTTGATAGCGTCCGTAGGTCATGCTCTGAGAATACAAAATCATAGGGACGGAGTGGCTTTCCGGAAATTGCTGGTAGAAAAATTCCAAGTATGGAATCGAGAGCCGCGCCAAGCCGAGCGAATACAAAATGAACGACATGCGGATAAACACCGCGTTGTGCGGTTGTTCGCCGTCCGGTAGAATTCGCAAGTGAGAAGAAGTGTAATAGGGCGAAAACATTTCGAACCAGGTATCGTACAGGCCGATTTCCTGCAATTTGATCGAGACCGGGGCGAGCGCCTCCAATTGTTCGGTCTGCGTCTCCAGCGCCAGGCAATGAACCGGATGTAAAAGCGATTCGCCGCCGCCCGCAGCGTTCAGCTTCATGATTTGTTCTCTGTGGTATTTGGCGCGGATTTGCGGATGGAACGTCTCGTAGTTCCGAACCGCCGCGGGGTCGTCCGAGACGCAGTGGTCTTCGATATAGGTCTGCAATAAAGCGGAACGAAACTTCTCCCCCTTCAGATTCAAATAAAAATCCAGGTAGGTGTCGAATGAGAGATACGGATTTGCCTCCAGGCCGACCGCGGCTCCGTCCAGCAAGGAATGCAGCTTGGAAGGATTACCGCCCGACAACGCGTAGAGTTGATCGGCTTGTCTGGGAGACACCTTGATTGTCTGAGGGACGGATGAAAGAAACGCCTCGAATTCCCCGCGGCTCATCCGATTTATCTCTGTCATGGCGCAGGCTTCCTCAATATCCTGATCCAAAGGACGGTCGCACAGCAGGATAACCCGCAGGGAAGCGGCGAGCTTGCGGCGGCGCATCAGAATGCGCAAAAAAGATTTTACGGTCTGTGAAACGTCATGACCCTGATCGACAATAAGCATAAACCGGCGGTTCAGAGTCTGACAGTAATCGAGTAGAAATTCATACACACCGTGAAGCAGCTTCTCTTGATATTCATGATGATAAAAGCGGGTGCGCTCCTCTTGGGGAGCCAGGTTCGTCAAATCCTTCGGATACTTGAAATAATCGGAAGGCAGAAAAGGAAACAACCGCTTCAAAGATTGCTCATGACGATGAATGAGTTCAGGTTTCGTTTCCGACGCGTCACGCAATACCGTCCGGAGAAGCGGATATAATGCGGCAAAATATCCGTGCGTTAATTGACCTCCGTTCGATAAAAGGACGGACTCATCCGCTAGTTTCTTATTTGCCCAAGCCTGTACCGTATCTCTTTTGCCGATGCCGGATTCTCCATAAACGGAAATAAAGAGACGGTTTCCTTCAAGCAGCCGGCTCCAGGCCTGGTCCAATTGCGGAAATATTTCAAGCCTGACTCTCATAGCTGTATGGATCATTATAACATACCTCCCTGAGAATGGATTAGCGTCAATGAAAAGAAGAGACCTAAAGTCAAGCTTTAGGTCTCTCTTTTCACTGCAATTAGTTCGCGATGTAAGGCGTTGTTGTCCGAATTGTGCTGGATTTCTTGGAAGTTTTTTTAATCATTTTCCACACCTCGCTTCCAAGTAAATGTATGGACACGTTAAATCAATAGTATAAAAATTACATAATATACTACAATGCCCATCTGAAACAAGCATATCACGCTTGGGACTTTTTTACAATATACCTGACGCAATTTTGTTAAAATTTCTCACATTAAAATTAAGATTCATATGCAATTACTTTGCTCATATAATTTCATTGCATCATAAACAGGAATATTTTACAATATTAAGTGTATTTCGCGTTATATTTCATTACATTTATCAGAAATCATTAATGCCTATTACTATTGGGAGGTAGGTTATGAGTTTGGAGACTAGGCTTCAAAAGCAGAATCTGACTGCTCTGCATCAGGCAATTTCCGAGAATTACCGAAATTTTATTGTGGGGCATATCAATGAAAGCTGTCTGCGGCTTGCCGTGTTCACAGGCGACTATCCTTGGCATTCTCATCCGGACTCGGACGAATTGTTTCTCGTGGTTGAAGGCGAGCTTATTATCGAGATTTCGGGGCAGGACCCGATTATTCTGCAGCCGAATGATTTCGTTACGATTCCTGCCGGAACTATTCACCGCACCCGTTCGCTGGTGCGCACAGTCAACTTGTGTTTTGAACATACCGACTCCGGGACTTTATTTCATGAGGAGTTGAACGAATGAAAATCGGGGTTGCAGAGCTACGGAGATTGGCGGAAAGCACCGAATTCAAGGAAGCGATGCTTTCTCCGGACGGCAAACATGCCGCCTTGATCAGCAGCCGCGGGGATCTTGGAACCGATCAGTTTATTTCCGGGCTGCATGTATGCGCGTGCCGGGAAGATTCATTGAACCGTCTGTGGTCGATAGAATCGGCCGGCGTTCGATGCCCGCGCTTTTCCCCGGACGGAAGCTTCCTTGCTTTCCTCGGCGCGTCGAATGAAGGCGATCACGATGCAATCTCCGTTATGACGCTGCGGGACGGTTCTGTCCAAACCTTGACCCATAAGCTGAACGGCGCGGCTTGGTTAGTTTGGGACAAGGACGGAAAAGGATTTTACGTCGTATGCGACGAGCCCTGTTCCGAGTCCGAAGAGGAGTTCAGCGATTATTGGCATATCGCAAGCATCCCCCAACGATGGTCCTGGTGGCGCAAGCGGAGAGTTCTCCAGCACGTGCCCCTGCATTCGAACGAATCGGATGCCTGCCATTTGGAGAAGCTTGCCGGGCCCTGTTACGAGATCAGTCACCTCGCACTCTCTCCCCGAAGAGATACGCTTTATTTTGCAGAAGAAATTTGCGCGAACCGGGTCCATACTCAGCTTCAACTGCACCAATTGGACTTGGAATCAAAGGAACGACGAAACTGTATTCCGCTGCCTCACAGCTTCATGGGCACTCCCGTCCCTTCGCCTTCCGGGCGGTATCTTGCTTATGTCGGCGCCCGGACGAAAGAACTTGAGACTTCTCCGTTTGCTCTTCAGGATTACGTTCATGAGAATTCCGATCCGACGGGTTTCGGGGTAAACGCCTACGATACCCGAATCCATATACTCGATCAGCACGATCTTCTCCTTTATCAGCTTGGGGCAGAGGCCCCGCTATGCGCCGGCATCCCCGTAGGGATGGGCGTGGTTACACAAGAGATCCATTGGACGGGCGAAGAGGAAATCTGCTATATTGCCACCTGCGGCAATAAAACGGCGCTGGCCCGGCAGCATATTCGCGATGAGACAACGCTGTTGTGGGACGTCCTCGGCAGAGGCTCTTCCCGCTGCCACAGCTTCTCCTCGAACGGCACATGCCTGTGCATCCACTCGGAGGACGGAGTCCCCTTCGTTCCCGCCATGTTTTCCGCGGACAGCCCCAGGATGCGTATTTTCATGGAAATGCTGCCCTTCATGTTTCCATCCGAGTTGACATGGTGTCCCCCTGTTGAGATAGAGGGCATTCCGGCGAGCGGGGCATGGCTGTACACGCCGCGTCAGGGGAACGGCGCGCCGCCCGCTTCCGTGCCGCTAATCGTTTACGTGTACGGCGGCGCCGCCCCCCTTTGCATGGCCTATGAAGACACGCATCAACTGCTTGCGAATCAAGGCTATGCCGTGCTGGCCATCAACTCGTCCGGAAGCGCAGGATTCGGCCGAACCCGGGCGGACCGGCACCTGAATGACTGGGGGACGATCACCGTCCCGGAGACGCTGGAGAGCATCGGCATTGTGCTCCAGCGGCATCCGCAATTAGACCCTGCTAGTGTCGCTCTCTATGGGGGCAGCTACGGCGGCTTTTTAACGATGCGGTGCATTGCGCATTCCAAGCTTTTCAAAGCTGCATGCTCGATTTCAGGGATCGGCAGCTTGGCTAGTTATTGGGGCTCCAGCCATTACGGATACCAATATGGGCTCAGCGCTTTGCCCCGGTCATTTCCGTGGACAAATCCGGCGCTTTACGTCGAATCCTCCCCGCTTTTTCAAGCGGATCGGATCGCCGCGCCGCTGCTGCTCGTTCACGGGGAGTTTGACGCTGTTGTTCCCCTAACGGAGTCGGAGCAAATGTTTACCGCCTTGAAGGCGCTCGGCAAAGAGGCTTCCTTGATTATTTTTCACGAGGAGGATCACGGCATCCGGGGCCGGCCCCGGGCTAAATGGATGCTTCGACGCCTGCTTCTCGCCTGGTTTGACAAGCATTTGAAGAACGATGAAAAAGCCTGGATCTCATACACCTCGGGGGATGTGGACCAGGCAATCCGGATTTGACGATGATGAGACCCCTGACTTTCCGTATACAGCAAAAATCAGGAGATATCTGGCATGCCGACCCGTTTAGAATGATTTCAAAAAGTTAACGGCCTTAGCGATGTCCGCTTCGGGATCTGCGCCGACTTCCCGCTCGATCGTCAGGTAGCCCTTATACCCGATCTCCCGCAGGGCGTTCAAATAGCCGGTCCAATCCACGGCTCCTTCGCCGAGCGGCACTTCTCGAAACGCTTCTCCCGATTCGGCCATGTCGGCGATTGCCTGGTGATCAAGCGGCTCATAACCGAGCGCGCCGTAAATTTCGCGGGGATCGACTTCACGCAGGCGAATGCCGTCCTTGGCATGCGTATGAACGATGTAATCCTTGAGCGTATAGACGCCTTGCACAGGATCGTCGCCGGTCACCATGACCATATTGGCCGGATCGAAATTGACCGAGACGCCCTTCGAGCCAAGCCCGTCGAGAAACTGCTTCAGGCATGCAGCCGGTTCAGGTCCCGTTTCGATCGCGAAGTAAGCGTTCATCCCGGTCGCGTATCGGCTCAATTCCTCGCAAGCGCGGTGCATCGCCTCGTAGACCCGGTCGTTCGGGTCGTCCGGCACAATGCCGATATGCGTCGTCACCACGTTCGTCCCCAGATCTGCCGCCAGATCGAGAATTCGCTTCGACTTCTCGATTTTGTGCGGGTTGGCGGCTTCATCCTGAAAGCCATGCCCTCCAAGGTCGCCGACCAAGGCGGAAATCTCCAGCCCGAGCGATGCGATATACGATTTCCATTCTTTGCGTGCCGCGGCGGAAAGGTTCGCCGGATCCATTTCGCCGTGCACAGCGTATATTTGCACCCCGTCCGCCCCGATTTTTTGCGCCTTGATCAGTCCTTCCTTTACTCCAACGCGAAAGCTGTCCACAATGACGCCGATTTTGTTGCGATTCGCTGCCGCCAATTCGCATTTCCCCTTCCATTGATCCATATCGGATCGGATTATTCGGCCTCTTCCCAGAAGCGTTTGGCATTGTCCAAAGAAAGCTTCGTTCCCCGTACGCAAGGCTCCATCCCTTCGAATTCAACGGATAAGTACCCGTCATAGCCGGAACGGCGCACGATTTGCAGCGCCCCCCTGACATCGAGGTCTCCGTGCCCGGCAATCGCGCCCCGCAAATAATTTCCGCCTGCCGATCTGAACCACCCTTCCCCAGGATCATGGGTCACCGGTCTGCGGTAAAAGTCTTTGACATGAACCATGGATGCATAAGGTGCATTATTGCGAACCCCAGTGAGCGGATCTTCATCCACGCAAACGAAATTGCCGATGTCGAGCGTCGTCCGGAAATTGCTGCGGTTCACCTCATGCAGCAGCGCCTGCACCCTGTCGCTGGCCTGAACGTAGTAGCCGTGGTTTTCCACGCTTGTGATAATGCCGAGCGGTTCCGCGTAATCGGCAATTCGCCGGCACGCTTCGGCGAGCCGCGGCAAGTCCGCGGCGAATCTGCGAATCGAGGTGTCGGGCGAAGCCGCAACGTCGTGCCTCATCCGCTTTGCGCCAAGCGCGGCCGCAATGTCGACTTCCCGCATCACGCGTTCGATTTCCCGCTCGTAGGCCGCCTCGTCCAAGCCTGCGAAGTTGGCGCCGACGGCGTAATTGGAAATGTCGAGGCCGGCCTCTGACGCTTTTTTGCGAATGGCTTCGATGAGGTCCGGGTTGTCCGTTAAGCTGAAACCAAGCGGCACGATCTCAACGTGCTCCCCGCCCATCGCCGCAATATGATCGATCGCTTCGACGACGGTCATCTCCCCTGTCTGCATAGCCTGCCAAAAGCTGTAGGTGCTGACGCCGATTTTCATAAGCGGATTTCCTCGCCTTTCTCCGCGGACTCGTAGATGCCGCACAAAATTTTCATCATTTCCACCCCGTCTTCCACCGGGCTAAGCGGCAGTGTTCCTGTCAGAACGCATGTAAGGAAATGATCGATTTCATTCCGAAAAGCCGATTCAATATCGAGTCCGGCGTGATCCGTTTGCGGATGGACATTCAGCATCGTATCGTATTTTTCGGTTACGATGACGACCTCCGGATCGATTTCGAAGCCGCCCTTATCTCCATACAGCTTCACTGTATTCTCATTCTGCTTGGCATGCAGGGTGAAGCTCACATCGACGACCAGCGATGCGCCGTTCTCAAAGCGGATCAGCGCGCTTGCCAGATCTTCGACCGTATTTCTCGACGCATCGTAGTCCGCCGCTTTGTAAAAAGACATATTGCGGACATTCGCCCGGTTGCCAAGCTTCCGGTACGTATTGGCGCTGACCGTCTTTACCTTCGGCCTGCCCATCAAATACCAGCACAAATCGATGATGTGCACGCCGATATCGATCAGCGGCCCCCCGCCGGAACGTTCGACGTCGGCGAACCATCCGCCGGGATTGCCGAGCCTGCGAATCGTGGACGCTTTCGCAAAGTACAAATCCCCGAATTCGCCGTTATCGACGAATCGGCGCAGCATTTGGACGTTCGGATCGAACCTGCGAACGTAGCCGATTTGCAGCAGCTTCCCGGACGACTTGACCGCTTGCTCGATTCGCAGCGCCTCCTCTACTGTGCGGCAAAGCGGCTTTTCCACGAGAACGTGCTTGCCGGCTTCCAGCGCGGCGATGCAAATTTCCGCATGGGTATTGTTCCACGTACAAATACTGACGGCATCGATGTCCGGATCGGCGAGCAGATCTCGGTAGCCCGTGTACGTTTTCCCCGCGCCGTATGCCGCCGCTACTGCACGGACTCTTGCTTCGTTCAAATCGCAGATAGCCGCAATGACTGCGACGGGATGGCTTGCGTACGCTTTCAAATGAAGCTCCGAAATGGATCCCGTGCCAATAATGCCGATGTTAATCTGATTCATACACGCCACTCTCCTCTAGTTCGCCAAGCATTTGCTCTATAAATCGTATTATAATGGGATAGACGTATATGACCATGAATAAGCATGCTCTTTATTTGCACGATTGTGCTATCTAAGGACTGGCGGACTTATCGTCGTGAACAGCAACGAGTTGCATTACGGGATCAAGCTCAGCCGATAATTTGTATTATTTTGCGATGATTGCGTACGAAAACAAAAAAGCCTGTTCCTTTAGGCATGAGCGAACTCACTCCAAATGAACAGACTTTCATTAGTGCATCAATGCGCGGACAAACGCTCCCCTTCGGGCTCTCCCTCCGGCTGAGCCGCGCGCTTCAGCAAGAACGCGCCGAGCCAGGCAATGGCAACCAGCGCAAAAGCAACCAGGAAGGCGCTTTTCATTCCCGCTATCAAGGATAAAATCTTGAGCTCCGCCGTTTCACCGCCGCCTGCTTGGGCCAAATATTTGCCGGAACTGTTCGTCATCACCGTCACCAGCAATGCCGTGCCGACTGCGCCCGATACTTGCTGCAGCGTACTGATAACAGCTGTCCCGTGTGCATACAGCCTGGCCGGAAGCTCGTTCAGCGCATTGGTCATAACCGGCATCATGAGCATCGAAATCCCCAGCATCAAGAATGTATTCAGAATCATGATCGTGATGTAGGAGGTCGACAAGGTGATGAAAGCGAACTGCAATAGCGTGTTGCCCACCAGCACCAATCCGATAATCGCCAGCCACTTGGCGCCGAATTTATCGAACAGCCGGCCGGTGATCGGGGACATGATGCCCATCAGGATACCGCCCGGCAGCATGACCAGACCCGCCTGCAGCGGACTGTAGCCCAGCGCATTTTGCAGGAAGATCGGGAGCAGCATCATCGCGGAGAACATCGCCATCATGACGATCATCATGATCACCGTCGATATTCTGAATATCCGATACGTAAAGGTCCGCAAATCGAGCAGGGGCTGCTCCATTGTCAGCTGCCTCCAGGTGAACAGCGCCAGCGCAACGACGCCGATGCCCGCAGGGGCAACAACTTCAGGGCTAGACCACCCTCCATGGCCCTCGCCCGCGCTGCTGAAGCCGTATACGATACCGCCGAAACCGATCGTAGAGAGCAGCAAGGACAGCAAGTCGATCTTCGGCTTCGTCGTTTCGGTTACATTTTTCAGCTTGATAAAGGCGAAAACAATGACAAATAACGCAACCGGCAGCACACTGTAAAAAAGAACCCGCCAGCTGAAATGTTCGACGATAATCCCCGACAAAGTAGGTCCGATCGCCGGAGCGAACGTGATGACGATGCCGATCGTGCCCATAGCGGAGCCCCGTTTTTCCATCGGCACGACGGAGAATACGACGTTGGTCAGCAGCGGAAAGAGCAGCCCCGTTCCCGACGCTTGCAGCATCCGGCCTATGAACAGCGTTGCGAACCCCGGAGCTAGTGCCGCTATGGCTGTGCCTGCGAAAAACAGACACATAGCCGTAAGGAACAATGCTCTTGTTGTAAAGCGTTGGATGAGAAAAGCCGTGACCGGAATCAGCACGCCGATCACCAGCAAATAGCCGGTGGTCAGCCATTGAGCCGTACTCGGCAAAATCCCGATGTCCGCCATAATTTTCGACAAAGCTACATTCAGCAGCGTCTCATTCAGGATCGCAACGAACACGCCAAGAATCATCACCATGACGACCAGCAGATTGCCTTTGCTCCCGAACATCCCTTCGCTGCCGGGATGCGCCGCTTGTTTGTTTACTGTATCCACTCTCTTTCTCCTCTCTCCTTTTCCGGTAAGACGGTTCTGCATGCCAAACTATTGTAACATGCGGCCCAGACCGTCATTTCTTATCGATTGCTATGTTAGCAGGGCCTCTGCAGCTTGCATCAACAATAGCATAAAGGCATTGTACAGGAACGTAGACCCCTGCACAATGCCTTTTTTAAATATAACAATATTTTAACATACGGCTTGTTGCTTGGTACGATGTCATTTACTCATTTATATATATTCAACGGTAGATGTTTCAAGGATTGGCCCGGAGCGGAAGCAACCAGATTGTTTTCCAAGTCGAACTCAATCGGCTCAATGCGAGAAATTCGTTGCAGGAATGCTGTCAAGGCAATGTTCAATTCCAATCTTGCGAGAGGTGCGCCAAGACAAAAATGCGGGCCATTGCCAAAGGTTAAATGCTTTTTGTTATTATTTCGATGAATATCAAGTGCATACGGATTCTCGAACATACTTTCATCCATATTGGCCGCGCTCATCCACGCTATGACAACATCCCCCTTTTTCAGCTTGACACCCAACATATCGTTGTCCTGTTTGACGGTACGATGCCTTTTCGAGATATGAAACCTGTAGCGAAGCATTTCTTCGACAGCTTTCGGAACGAGTTCCAAGTCGTTTCTTAATTGTTCATATAAAGTCTCGTCATCGTACAGAAGGGAGTAAAAAGTACTTGATAGCATGTGGCTAGTCGTTTCGATGCCCGCTCCTAATAAAAGCATTGTCGTTCGAACGACCTCATCGTCCGTAAATCTCTCGCCGTCGAGCTCGGCATTCAACAAGTCCGAGATGATATCATCAGCTAGATTTAATCGTTTGTGAACGACGATCGGATACAGGTATTGGTAATACTCTTTGGCAGCAACCTGCTTTTTATACTCGATTTCCTGTTTGTTTTCTGCGGTGGGAGGTTGGAATAAAATATCGACCCAGCTTTTAAACCTGTAACTATCTTCTAAAGGGATACCAAGCAAGTCAGCCATTGCCATGGAAGGCAAGGGTCCTGCCAGTGCGTGGACGATATCGACCGTGGCGCCTGCCTCCATATCATCGACAAGTTTATTCGCAACCTGTTGGATCCGCGGTTCCCATATTTTCAAGCTGCGAGGGGTGAAAGCTCCCGACAGCAGGGAACGGTATTTTTGATGCCGCGGCGGATCCATGTTTGAAATACTTGTTTTCTCAGGTGGCGATCCTTCTTTATTATTCGCTCCGACAATGAACGTCGTTCTCGAGCCTTCGCTTGAAAATAGTTCATGGTTGCTCAATACCTGTTTGACGTCATCGTACCTGAATACATTCCAGGTATCTGTTTCTTGATGATAATGTACAGGGTTATCAAGCAGCATCTTCTTGTACCATTCAAGCGGGAAAAATTGTTCGGATCTCGTTTGAAAGTTGGTAATGTCTTGGAGTGAAATCAATTCTTTGTTCATAAGAAATGCACCTCCATTTAGAAATTTGAAATATCCGAAATTTGTACTTTTAGTATATTTTTATACCATTAGTATATATTTTAAGTTATCCGTATATCTTTTATCAATGATTCATTAGACCCAAACAATAAATCCTTTATATGTAAATATTTACGTCAAAAATAGACAAAAAAAATGGCCCGCCATCGTCGCCGACCGTCTCCATTTTTTTCTCTGCTGCTTGCCACCCGGGTCCGGGTTATTTAATCGCGTACGATAAATCATAACGGGCAAATAAATCCGACATCGCTTTCTTGGCTTCCGCCGCGTCCGGCCCCATGACGTACAGCTCGTAATTGTGATGATCCGCCAGTGTTACAAAAACACTGAGAATGCTTTTGGCGTCAACAATCACATTCCCGAACTTCAGTACGCATGAGGATTCGAATTGATTCGCCGTCTTCGAGATTTCCCAACCGATTTCCGTCGTATTATGCATGTTAAGCGGCCTCCTCGCCGACCTTCTTTCTTACCCCAAGCACTTTTTGCAAAACGATGAACAAGAACAGCAGCAGTCCGATCGCAATTTTCGTCCACCAGGAGCTTAAGGTGCCTTCAAACATGATCAGCGTCTGGATGATGCCTTGAATAAGAACGCCGATCAGTGTTCCCGCCACAAAGCCGGTTCCGCCCGTCAGCAGCGTACCGCCGATCACAACAGCAGCTATCGTATCCAACTCTGCGCCCAGCGCATGCAAACCGTAACCGGACAGCATGTAGAAGGTGAAGACGACGCCGGCCAGGGAAGAGCAAAAACCGCTCAGGGTATATACGAACACTTTTGTCCGTTTTACAGGCAAACCCATCAGCATGGCGGAATGCTCGTTGCCGCCTAACGCATAAATGTTGCGGCCAAACCGGGTGTAATGAGCCAGCACGATCGCCCCCGCCACCACGCATAGGGCAATAATGACACTTATGGACACATACGAGCCGCCAAGTACATACACTTTGGTTTGCGAAACCGCTTTGTACCATTCGTTCTCAATCGTAATGCTCTCGATGCTGATGACGTAGCACAATCCTCTCGCCAGGAACATCCCCGCCAGAGTCACGATGAAAGGCTGCAGGTTAAAGTGATGTATCAGGCTGCCCATGCACCAGCCAAATACGCTGCCCATGACCAGTACTAACGGAATAACGACGCCCGGCGACCAGTGATGATTTTGTACCAGGCTTGCCGATATCATTGTAGTTAAAGCGATTACCGAGCCGACTGACAAATCAATGCCGCCCGAAATGATGACGAAGGTCATCCCGATGGCTGCAATGAGCAGAAATGAATTATCGATCAGCAGATTAAAAAATACTTGCAGAGAGAAAAATCCCCTGTACTCTATCGAGCCCGCCGCGAACATGACAATAAATAAAGCGACGGTCGCGAGCAGCGGAAGATATCTTTTATCTATGGTGCGCAGCCTCATGCGGCAACCTCCTGTTCCACTGTTTTTTGTTTGGATTTGCGATTGGATGCGAGCGATTTGCGGAACGCTTCCGATTGGATCAGGCAGACGATCAGTACGACGACCGCTTTGACGACCAGCGTAATTTCCGGCGGTACGCCGATCGAGTAGATGGAAGTCGTCAGCGTCTGAATAATGAGCGCACCTATAATCGTGCCGGACAAATAAAATCTTCCGCCGTTCAGCGAATTGCCGCCGATAACGACCGCCAAAATGGCATCGAGCTCATACCATAGCCCGGCATTGTTTCCGTCTGCGCTGGATACGTTGGAACTCAAAATGATGCCGGCAAGGCCGCTCAAGAAAGCACACAGCACGTAGACGGTAAAAATGATGGAGCTCGACCGGATTCCCGCCAGACGGCTCGCCGTCGGATTGGAACCAACCGATTCGATAAACAGCCCGATTGCAGTTTTTCTTGTTAAGACTGCAGCTATAATGAAGAAGAACGCGATAATAAATATCGAGAACGGGAGACCTAGCAAATATCCGCCTCCGATAAAGGAATAAGGTTTGGAGGAGACGGTGATGATTTGTCCGTTCGTGATCAATTGCGCTACGCCGCGTCCGGCGACCATCAGGATCAGCGTTGCAACGATCGGCTGAATGCCGAGGAAGCTGACAAGCAGCCCGTTCCATGCCCCTGCAGCCAAGGAAAGTAATAGCGCAATACCTACAGCCATAAACAACGTACTCATATCGCCGGCGCCTTGCTTGGAAATGAGCAGGCAGGCCATTGCGCCTGCGATGGAAACGACGGAGCCTACGGATAAGTCGATCCCTTTAGTGGCGATGACAAAAGTCATACCGATTGAGATGAGTACGAGGGGCGCCGCGCGATTCAAAATATCAATCAGGCTGCCGAACAAATGACCTTCCTTCATCGTAATGGAAAAAAAATCGTGATTATGAATGACGTTGGCGATCAATAAGAAAGCCAAAGTGACTAAAGGCCAGAACAAACGGCTGCTCATTTGGCTTCCCCTCCTGCGATTGCTTTCATAATATCTTGCTGGCTTATGCCAACGTTTGCGATTTCGGCAATTTTACGCCGGTCCCTCAGGACGGCAATTTTTTGGGAAGAACGAACGACTTCCTCCAGCTCGGAAGAAATAAACAGAATCGACATTCCCTCCTCGCACAGCAGCGCCATTTGCTTCTGGATTTCCGTCTTCGCTCCGACATCGATCCCCCGCGTCGGCTCATCCAGAATGAGCAGCTCCGGATTCGTCAGCAGCCACCGCCCAAGAATCACCTTTTGCTGATTGCCGCCGCTTAAGTTTTTAATTAATGCCTCGGGACCCGGCGTTTTAATATTGAGCAGCTCGATATATTGATCCGCAAGCTCGGTCTGCTTCTTCTTCGGTAAAAACCGGAAAATGCCGAGTGTCGCTTGCATGGCGAGAATCATATTTTCCCGCACTGTCAGATCCTCGATGATGGCCTCCGTTTTCCGGTTTTCAGGGCAGAAGGCGATCCTTGCGTCTATCGCTTGGCGCGGCGAATTCAACTGGACGGCTTTGCCGTTTATTTGAATTTCCCCTTGATCCGCACGGTCCGCTCCGAACAAAATGCGGGCGATTTCCGTTCGGCCGGAACCCAGCAAACCGGCCAGGCTCAATATTTCTCCCGGGTACAAATTCAAATCGAACGGCTCGATCGAGCCTTTGCGCGCAACCTGCTTGGCCTGCAGGAAAGGCTGCTTTGCGCTATTCGTTTTATGTGAAGCCATTCTATTAGGCAACTGTTCCAATTCACTCATATCTTTGCCGATCATTTTGGATACGAGATCCATGCGCGACAGCTCTTCGGTCAAATATTCCCCTTCAAATTGGCCGTTTCGCAAAATCGTAATCCGATCCGACATTTCATAGACTTGATCCAGGAAATGCGTGACGAATAAAATCGCCAAGCCTTCCGATTTCAACTTGTGCATCACATGAAACAATTGTTTCACTTCATTCGTATCCAAGCTGGACGTCGGCTCATCCAAAATCAAGACCTTCGCCGAAACATTCAAAGCTCTGGCAATCGCCACCATTTGCTGAATCGCTACGGAATACGATCCAAGCAGCTTGGACGGATCGATGTCCATATGTAATCGTTTGAGCAGCTCCTTGGAACGGGAATTCATTTCTTTCCAATCGATAAGGCCTCTGCGCATCGGCTCGCGGCCGATAAAAATATTTTCGGAAACCGTTAAATTCGTACATAAATTGACTTCCTGATAAACGGTGCTGATGCCGAGCTCCTGCGCTTGCAGCGGGCTTTCCGCGCGAATCTGCCGGTCGTCAAGCCAAATTTGGCCTTCGTCAATGGCATGCACGCCGGTTAACACTTTAATGAGGGTCGATTTACCTGCACCATTTTGGCCCATCAACGCGTGAATTTCCCCCGGAAACAGGCGAAAGTTCACATCGGTCAAAGCCTTGACTCCGGGAAACTGCTTATGAATATGCTCCATGCGCAAGCGAGGTTTTTTATCTGTCACCTTCTTGGCCTCCTATCCTGAATAACGATCCGGAACCGGAAAATCTCTCGCCAAGCTGCACTTTTGATGCGGCGTAGTGAGCTGTTTGACAGCTTGCGAGAGTCATCCCGGTCCAATCCATGTTACAGTCAGATCAAATTAGTACTGGCGGTTCGGCAATTCTTTTTCCGCCGTTTCTTGCGGGAATACGCCTTCTTTGGTCAAAATGCGTTTAGGCACTTCTTTGCCCGCTACGACATCTTTTACGATTTGCATCACTTGCGGCCCCATCAGAGGGTTGCATTCGACAATCACGTTGATTTTGCCATCTTTCATTGCTTGGAAAGCGTCCTTGGTTCCGTCCAGAGAGATGATGAGAATATCTTTGCCCGGCTTAATGCCTGCTTCTTCAAGGGCTTGGATAGCGCCCAGCGCCATATCGTCGTTGTGCGCATACAGCACGTCCATTTTGGTGTTCTCCGCCTTCGCGGATTTGATGAACGCCTCCATGACTTCCTTCCCTTTAGCGCGCGTAAAGTCGCCGGTTTGGGATTTTACGATTTTCAGGTTAGGGTTATCTTTAATGACTTCTTCAAAGCCTTTTTTACGGTCGATAGCCGGTGCGGAGCCAGTCGTTCCTTGCAGCTCAACAATGTTGATCGGACCCTTCTGATCCTTCACTTTGCCAAGCAGCCATTTGCCCGCGTTGCGGCCTTCTTCTACGAAATCGGAGCCAAGGAACGTTTTATAGAGTGAGGTGTCTTTGGAATCTACCGCACGGTCGGTCAGCACGACCGGAATGTTCGCATCCTTCGCTTCTTTCAAAACCGTATCCCAACCGGATTCAACAACCGGGGAAAAAGCGATAACGTCCACCTTTTGCGCAATATAGCTGCGGATCGCCTTAATTTGGTTTTCCTGCTTTTGCTGGGCATCGGAAAACTTTAGATCAATTCCCGCTTCCTTCGCCGAATCCTGAATCGACTTGGTGTTCGCTGTCCGCCAGCCGCTTTCCGCACCAACTTGCGCGAAGCCGAGCGTAATTTTTTTGTCGGCCGGCTTAGTCGCCTCGGCTCCTTTGGCTGCCGTGTCCTTGGTCCCGCTTGCCGGTGCGCTTCCGCACGCCGCAGTAAGAAGCATCGTTGCTGCCATCAAAACGGCAGCGCCTGATTTCCACATCTTTTTCATTCGTTAAACCCTCCTTATGGTTCACCATCGTTTGGCGTAGCTTCATTTTAAAACGCTTTCAACTGCGAATGAATAGAATCCATTCTGAATAAATTAGACTCTTATTCGGTTATTTGCGGCGGCGGGGACCAAAATATTGTTTTTTTACGAATCAATTTGAATTTTTTCACGTGTCTAGCTGGAGAGACCCGGAATACCCCTCCATATAGCGGGTTGCAAATAAAAAAAAACGCCTACGTGCAGTCCGGCGACGTCATCCCGCTGGAGATCGAAAACAACGATCTGATCCTCTGTTTCGGCTGGATCCGCCCCAAAAACAAACATTTATCCCGAGCTGCCCAAGAGTTCGTCAAAGTACTGAAAGGCATAATTGAAGAACAAGGATTTTAGCTGGCGGCCTAACACGCTGAGCGCGAGCGCAGGGCGGCCCGACGCGGACGGCTAAGTGCGCTATTGCGTGGGGGGGCGGCCGACGCGGACGGCTAAGTGCGCTATTGCGTGGGGGGGCGGCCGACGCGGACGGCTAAGTCCGCTATTGCGTGGGGGGGGCGACTGACCAGGACGGCTAAGTGCGCTATTGCGTGTGCGTGGGGACGCGTGGGTAACTATTCTTTTACCTCCCAGAAACCGGGGCTGCCGTTTGTGAAGCGGCTCGCTAGCCGTAAAACCTGCAAAAGTGCAGGCTTTTTCGGCAAAAGCGGCTCGTTTGGAGGAAAAGCCTGCGATAGTGCAGGAATTCCCGCTCCAGATAGAACTGAGCCCCGAATTCGGCGAAAAAAACTGCATATTTGCAGGAATTTATCGCTGCAAGCGCATCTTGGGGCAAAAGGATGCACTTTTGCAGTTTTTTTTCGCAAGGCCGGCGTTGTCCTGGCCCCAACAGCTTTTCGACGGCCGGCCACTCGGCACGGCGCGAATAAATAAGGGGTGACCCAACCCCTAGGTCACCCCAAAACTTATAAATGGTTAAATAAGCCTCATTTTATGAGGCTTCAGGTCTGTTGAGAGATACATCTTAGAGCACGCATCCCCGCCCCGCGCCTCTTTTGCACGGGATGCGTATCTGATGCAGGGGACACAAGGCAGACTGACAGGGAAAAACCTGCGAAAGTGCAGGTTTTTCATCGGAAATCGGCTTATTTTGGCGAAAAACCTGCAAAAGTGCAGGAATTTTCGCTGAAAGTGAGTATGAGCCTATGGGTTCGGCGAAAAGCCTGCACTATTGCAGGAATTGTTCGTGGACGGCGATCAAGGACGCAAATTCATGTATTTTTGCAGGTTTTCTTCGTGCAGCCGCGCAAATTATGGTTATCTCTTCTAACGTGTGGTTTTTTCCACAGCCTGCACAATTGCAGAAATATTTTGCGGTCAGGGTAGCGTCAGCGGGCAAAAAGCTGCACTTTATACGAAAATAGAACGCAGCAGACCTGAATATCTTCATTCTATGGAGTGACGTCACGACGTCATGGGAGTTTTTGCGGGCATTTTTTGCAAAGTGCATGGCAGATTGTAACGATCGGCTCTGGTTTTTCTCAATATTTGCGGTTTTCAATCTCACGGGCGGCGGTCCCTTGGGTGAATACGCCTTCCTTTACCACGATCCGCTTCGGCAAATTTCTTCCCGCCACAAGCTCACGGACAGCTTGCATTAAAAGCGGTCCGAACAGCGGGTTGCACTCCACCGTGCAGTTAAGCTTGCCGTCCAGCAGCGCTTGAAACGCTTCTCTCCCCCCGTCCACCGAGACAATAACGATGTCCTTCCCGGGCCTCAAGCCGACGGCCTCCATCGCTTCCATCGCACCGAACGCCATGTCGTCGTTATGAGCGAACAACACCTGGATATCATGACCATGCTGCTGCAAAAAACGCGTCATGACCTCCTTGCCCTCTTCTCTCGTAAAATTGCCCGTTTCGCTGGCGATGATTTTCATATTCGGATTATCCTTTATGACTTCCTCAAAGCCCCGCTTCCGGTCCAAAGCCGGCGCCGAATTTTCCGTGCCGCGAATTTCCGCAATATGAATCGGTCCGTTAACGTCCCTCATTTTGTCAAGTACGTATTTGCCGGCTTTGCGGCCTTCTTCCACGAAATTAGAGCCAATGAGCGTGACATACAGAGAGTGGTCCTGTACATCTACCGAGCGGTCCGTTACGATGACAGGAATGCCGGCCTCCTTCGCTTCCTTCAGCACGCTGTCCCAACCGGTCTCCACGACGGGTGAAAAAGCAATCACATCTACTCCTGCCGCAATATACGAACGAATCGCTTCGATTTGTTTGTTCTGCTGCTGTTCAGCATTCGAAAATCTCAAATCGATGCCTGCCTGTTTGGCGGCGTCTTGAATCGATTTGGTATTGGCGTTTCGAAAACGGCTTTCCGAACCAACCTGCGAAAACCCCAATACGACCGGCCTCTCCTCTGCCGCGGGAGCTGTTGTCGTACTGGAATCCGTTTGAAGCATGACGGGAGTCTTCGCAGGGCTCTCCTGCGGTCCGGGCACAGATGAACAAGCACAGAGAAACACGAACAAAAGGATGACCGCCTTCCCCCAACGCTTATGCACAAATTCACCCTCCTTCCTGAAATGAAGACTCACGAATTTTACTTGATGCTCTTGAGCGACTGGTGCGTAACAAAAGTCGGCTCTAACTGATTCAGTTCCGGCACCGCTTTTCCGTCGCAAGCGTCGTTCAGCAGATTGACAATCATATCTCCCCAAGCCTCTTCCTGCTGCGACATCAAAGCGGTAATCTGCTTGTTCGCAACTCCGTCCAGCAGCTCCGGCGAACCGCTGGTCGTAACCGATAATTGGCTTAAGCCCTTGGCTTTCCAGACGAGGATAGCCGCGGAACCCGCCAACGAATCCAGCCCGACATAAGCCTCAAAATGCGGATGCGCGTCTATCATCTTTTCCAAATTGACGATCGCTTTATCCAGACTGTCTCCGTTCGTTCTCAGCTCAAGGAGCTGTATATCCGGCAGTCTGGCCAAATAATCTTTGAAGCCTGCAACCCGCTGCTGAATGCTGGAAAACGAGGCAGTGCCCGTCTCGGCAATGATCATGCCCTTTCCGCCCAAGGCGCGATCGATATACGCAGCAAGCATACGGCCGGCCTCGTAATTGTTGACTCCTATGAAGGCGGCGCGTTTGCTTTGCGGAGCGTCATTATCGAAGCAAATGACTGGAATGCCGGCGTCAACGGCTTTATTAATGTAGGGCTCCAGCGCGGCGGCGTTCACCGGACTGATTGCAATGCCGTCGACATGCTGCTTGATCAAATTTTCCATCATCCGGATCTGCTGCTCGAGATTGGCTTCATCCGGCGCCTTGACAATAAGCTCAGTACCGAGATTGCGGGAGACTGCCTCCGCCCTGCTCGTCACCACCTTATGAAAAACATCGGCTGTCGAATAAACGATGGCGAACGTCCGCCCCGGCTTCTGCACTTCAACGGCGGATTCCTTATGCTCCGGACCGGCAGGCGCTGCCGGCTCAAGCCCGCAGCCCGCCGTCAGGCTCACGAGGATGCAGCATAGAAACAGGAATGCCATATTCCTATAGCGAGTCCGCATGGCCGTTTCCTCCTTCACATGGCTACGCCTGATTACGAAATGCTTTGGTTGTGACGCCGGCGATTTTTTTAAATACCGAATTAAAATAATGCGGATCGCTATAGCCTACCATGGCGGCAATTTCATATGACTTGGCGTTTGTCGTTTTGAGCAGTTCCATCGCCTTCTTAATGCGGGTTTTAATTAAATAATCAATAAACGTTTGCCCGATTCCTTGAGAAAAAATCCCGCTAAAATGGCTTGCGCTTACGTTCACATAAGCCGCAACAACCTGCAAGGAAATATCCGGATTGTCAAAGTTTTTATCGATGTAATTTTTGGCCTTGGCAAGCAGCTCGCCGTATTTGTCCGTAATGCGGTCACGGTGTTTAAGACCGAGCGCAAGTACAGAGACAGCGCAGGCCCGCACCTCCTCCAGCCTATTGCTGATCAACAGCGCTTCCTCCACCGCGGCCATCTCCGACAAAAAAGACTGCACGTCTCCATTGGACTCGTGGATAAACGCAGTTACGGCTGCAATCATATCCAAAATGAGATAATGCCAATAAAACTTGCTTTCAGCCTCCGTATGATCGCCGATACCTTGTATGTAACCGCAAACAAAACTGTCGATCTTGGAGACATCGCCCATTTTCAAAAAATTGGGCACTTGATTGCGGTCGTAACCGGCCAATCCTCCTTTATCGATGCTGACAATCGGACGGTTGCGCAAAAAATAATGGTAGCTTTTATTTCGTTCCGCTTCGGAAAATGAGACCGCGATTTCCTGGACGCGCCCTCTGACCGTTCCTTTGCCGTGATAAAGCGTGCCGCCAAGCCGCTCCTCCAGCAGCTTCAGCTTGCGGATAAAGCTTTGGGCCGCAAACTCCACATGCTCCGGATCGTCTCCTTTTAAAATCCACACATGTTCTTTTTTACTGCGCCTCATATGCAAATGGTCCGCCATGTCGCGCATCGCTTCTTGAAATAGCGGATGCGTCTCAACGCCGCCGGGCATCTCCGCAAGCACCACGAGATAATGCTTCGCAATCAGACCGATGCCTAATGTCTCGGCGGCATGAATAGCCTCCGCTGTCGGGATGGAGCCGGAGCACAAATCGATCAGCAATTGCTCTCTGACCGTTTCCTGATTGATGCTGGCTTTCAGCTGCAGCAGCTCTTTCTTTTTCAACTCCTCGCGCTCCATATCGATTTTGGCTGCAACACTTTGAAGCACTTGGATCAGCTCCATCGCATTGATCGGTTTCAGGCAATATTCCTCCACCCCGATCCGCAAAGCCTCCCTTGCATAGTTGAATTCGTCATGACCGCTCAAAATAATGATTTTGATCGCCGGCATCTTCTCTTTCACAATCCGGCTTAACTGCAGCCCGTCCATAAAAGGCATTTTAACATCGGTCAGCAAAATATCCGGCGCCAGACTTTCGATTAAAGGAAGCGCCATTTCGCCGTCCGGCGCGTCACCGCAATACACAAATCCCTCCTTTTCCCACTCAATCCGGTTGCGGATGCCTTCTCGGACAAGGACCTCATCATCCACCAACAACACTTTTTTCATCAAATTCTCTCCTTATCGGTATGCTCACGAACACTGTCGTGCCAAAGCCATATTCGCTTTCGATCCGAATACCGTACGGATCTCCGTTATAAAGATTGATTCTTTGATGCACATTGATAATCCCAAACCCTGCCGGTTGAGCCTGGGTATGCTTACTCTCGGCAAGCAGCTCTCTAAGCTGCTCCTGCTTCTCTTTCGTCATGCCCGCGCCGTTGTCCGAGACTCGCAGCTCAATATTGCCGTTCGTTCCATAGCCTCCTGTAATGCGAATGCAGCCCTTGCCCCGCTTGTTTTTAATGCCGTGGTACAAAGCGTTTTCGATCAGCGGCTGAAGCGTCATTTTCAAAATAAGGCAGCCCAGCACATTGTCCTGCACATCGATCTCGTAGTCGAGAATGTCCCTGTACCTCATCTGCTGGATCGTTAAATAGTTGGCGATATGATCCAATTCCTCTTTGAGCGTAATCTCATCTTTACCTTTACTTAATGAAATCCTGAAAAAAGTTGCAAGCGCGTTCACGATGCCGATGACTTCTTCGCTTTTTTTATTTTCCGCCAGCCAAATAATCGAGTCCAGCGTGTTGTACAAAAAATGCGGATTGATCTGGGCCTGCAGCGTCCGCAGCTCCGCGAGCTTCATCTGTTCCTGCTCTTTCATGCTGGTTTCGATCAGCAGCTTGATTTTGTCGAGCATCGTATTGAAGCTGACGCCCAAATCAGCTATTTCATCCTGCCCTCCGCCGGGCACTTTGGCATCCAAATAGCCTGACGCCGCTTGGCGCATCTTATTTTTCAAATACCGGATCGGACGGATCAGCCGGTTGGACACATAGGCATAGAGCGAAATAGTAAACATAATCGTGAAGATAACGCTGACAAAAATGAGCGTTTCAATCTGTTTTGCATCTTTGATCACTTCCTGCAAAGGCACTTCGCCGACGACCTTCCAGCCCGTCAACTCCGAAGTCGTATACACAATAAATTGCCTGCGTCCTGCCACCTCACGAATGTCGTTGCCCGAAGCCGCTCCCAATTGTTGCTTCGTTAAGCCCACAGCGGCACCGGCTGATTTCATACTCTCAGGCAGGATGATCGGCTTCCCCTGCGGGTCCATGACGTAAAAGAAGCCGCTGTCGCCCATCTTTGTATTGTTGCAAAAGTTTTCGATGACCGACACATCCAAGTTCATCACCATAAATCCGATGACTTCGTCCGTAATCTCCTGTTTTACCGTCGAGACGATCGATATTAGGGGAGGATTATCCTCCTCCGCCCGGTCCAAATTGCTGATCCCCCGCGAACCGGCAGGCGGTATGATAAGCACCTCATCACGATGGGCCAACAAGCTTTTGAACTCCGGATAAAGAAACGGGTCCTCATCGATTTGGAAAATGCCCTTTTTCTCGCTAATCCCCTTGCCGTACCTGTTAAAAAGTATAATATTCGTCAGGCCGTTGCTGAACCGGTACGTATCCCGATACAGGCTGAACGTTTTTAATATATCTTTAGCTTCATCATAAGTTTCGCTTTGAATCAGCAGAAACCGCAGTACATTTGAGTTTTTGCTAATGTCCAAAAATTTGCGGTTGTCCGAAAACAGCACGTCGATATCGTTTTTCAGATGCTCCGCCACAAGCTCTGTCGTGGCAATGCTATGCCTGGAAACGGTATTATACGATTTGGTGTAACTGATAATCCCTACGACAATTAAAGGGATGGCGGTCAGCATCACAAACATGACTAACATTTTCGCCCTCAAACTGGAGGATATCCAACGAAACAATCTCATGAAGGTACCCCCGGGTTTCATCGTTCTCGCCCACCAAATTAAAGCGCTTGCAGTACTCCTTATTGTAATCTTTTTTTGATGCTTAGAAAATAGAAAATGATTCGAAAATGTTTTGATTTTTTGTGGCAGCCCAATTTAAATCCAGGTTTTCAAAATGGTATATGTATGAAGAAATTTACTGTAGTATGGTAAAATGATTTCGAGGAGTTGATACACCGATGGAATTTATGCGCACGATCGCAGAGGAGAAAATCCTGAAGTCCATCCGTCGCGGGGAATTAAACAATCTGCCGGGCGCAGGCAAGCCGCTTCCCCCTGATGATCTGGAGAACGTCCCGGAGAAGCTTCGAATCGGCTTCAAGCTGCTCAAAAATGCCGGGCTCATTCCCGAGGAAATGCAGCTTCGCAAAGAAATGGTAACGCTTGGCTACCTGCTCACCGTCTGCCGGGACGATTCCGAGCACACAAAGCTTCAACGTGAGTTGTCGGCCAAGAGGCTCCGCTACCAATCACTGATGTCCGAACGGGGATGGCCGGCATCGGAAGCGTTTACCGAATACGAGCGTCAAATCCAACAAAAGTTATCAGACAACGGTGAATAATACATAAGCTGTAACAGGTTTTAGAACGAATGTCGAAAATGAAAAATAGCCCGCACCATCAAGGCACGGGCTTGCGACATTGAAAACCTAAGCATCGGCTGCGCAGCGGAAGCCCATATTTCCTGACGAGCTATCCGGCATATTCTGGCTGCGGGCAGCCACACGGTATCGGTTGCAGTAGGATTTGTGGCATAAATAGGAGCCGCCGCGCATCACACGGCTCGTCCCTTTCGCCGGACCGATCGGGTTCACCCGCGGCCCGTTCAAGTGAAAGGTGGGGCTGAACCAGTCCGCACACCACTCCCAAACATTGCCGGCAGCTTGGTACAGTCCGTATCCGTTCGGTTCGAAGGATTGCACGGGCGCCGTCCCGAGAAATCCGTCACTGGCGTTGTTTTTTTCCGGGAATTTCCCCTGCCATATATTGCACATGTGCTTGCCGCCGGGTTTAATCTCATCTCCCCACGGATATCGCTTCTGAACGAGTCCTCCCCGCGCGGCAAACTCCCATTCCGCCTCCGTCGGAAGCCGTTTGCCGGCCCATCTGCAGTAAGCTTGCGCATCGTTCCAGGAAATATGAGTGACCGGGTGGTCGAGCCTGCCTTCAATCCCTGAGCCGGGCCCTTCCGGATCGTGCCAACTGGCGCCTTCGACTGCCAGCCACCAAGGCGTTTGCCTGGGCGCACCTAAAATTTTGACTCCGGCTTCGGGAACAAACAGATGAAACACGTACGACCAGCCAAACTTCTCCGCTTCCGTCGAATACCCGGCAGTGTCTGCAAACTTCTTGAATTCCGCGTTCGTTACCGTATACGGATCGATGTAGAACGGATCGATGGTGACGGCCCGCACCGGACCTTCTCCATCCGAAGGAAAGCCTTCTTGATCGTCGGTCCCCATCAGAAACTCCCCGCCCGGCAAATAAATCATATCCTGTTTGGCCGGTTGTGCGGCGGGAGTGGCGGGAGCAACCTGGTTTCCCTTATCCTCTTTGTCCACTCCGCCGGAGTTGATCGTCAAGGAAGCCTCCATTCTGGAAACGGAGCAGCAAGAAGGCTTTATCGGATCTGTCATAGTTATGGCCTCTCTTTCTAACGGGTGAAATCGACAAATTTTCTATACTTCTCCGTCCTTTGATCCGCAATGACGCCTTTCCAATTCAGACCAAAGGCAAAATCATAGCGATTGCCTGCGGAATCCGCATAACACTCCATATCATGGGGAACATCTTCCTTTTGTTCTTCAACCGTACTCATATCGGCCGGCATCTGCATCGGAAGCAGCCCGGAAGGTTCCGTTTCACCCGCTACAATTGCCAAAATAGCTTGATCCTGGACGCCAAAGTTCACTAGAATGGAGTCTGCTTCTTTTTCAAATTCAGCAACGACCGCCGGGTTCGATAATAGCATCGATACGATGACCGGTTTTCCCTTCATAACTTTTCTGGTTTGCAAAACAAGATCAAGATCGGTGGAGTTGGTTGCGACCACGGTTTTGCCTTTGTAGGAACGATTGAGCACTTCCCGCGGATCCCCTGCAATACTCGTCTCTCTGGCTTGTGCAGCGGTATAAGGTCCATACTGGAGACTGACCGGAACATAGCCGTTCCCTCCTGCCTCACGGTCCTCTTTGCTGTAACCGCTGCCCGAATTAGGGCCATGTATGAAAACAAGAGCGAAATCAGCCTGATCAGGTTGATCCGTTATGTTAAAGTATTTCTTTACGACATCCAGATTCACGGGATTATCCACTTTTCCTTCGATCCGGTTGCCGAACCAATCGGTTTGAGCCGGGAAATACCGCTTCGGTATATACACGGTTTTGCCTTTCGCCAGAGGAAGAACATGATCTTTATTTTTCAGCATGACAATCGATTTCAGCTGAGCCTGGTATCCTTCTGCCATAAACTCGGGGCACCCAACGACGGCTGCACTTTCTTCCACCTGGAGATAAGGATTTTCGAACAGCCCGAGGCGGAAAATGTTTTTGAGCAAACGGACAGCCGATTCTTCGAAACGCTTGCGCATGAAGCTTTCCCCGTGTTCCTCGACTCCCTTATGGTAAGCTTCGATTATGGGACCCGCTTCATTGTTGCCTCCAAACTGATCCACGCCGGCCATCAGCAGTTTATAATGTCTTTCGGTCACCGTTAATTGTTCCACGCCCCAAGGTTTACCCGCAAACTGATCCACAGTTTCGGGTTCATCCGCGGTGATGAGCCAATCGGTACAAACAACGCCATCGTAACCATATTTCCGGCGAAGTAAATCCTGGATCAGATAAGAGTTGTAAGAATTCCCTACATTCTCCCCATTGGCTGTATCCTGATTGAACGAAATCGTATAATAAGGCATCACGGCGGAAGCCTTTGCTGTTTTGCCGGATAGCTGAAAAGCGCCGTCCACAAAAGGAATCAGATGTTCTTCAAAATTATTTCCTGGATAAACTGCATATTTCCCAAAACCCCAGTGCGCATCCCGCCCACCTTCACCGGATCCTCCGCCAGGCCAATGCTTGACCATAGCGTTTACACTATCGTAGCCCCAGCCTTCACTGATCTCCTGCTCTCCCGCAGAAGTTTGGAATCCATCCACATAAGCACGGGCCATATCCGCCGATAGCTTGGGATCTTCGCCGAACGTCCCGCTAAACCGATACCAGCGAGGATCAGTCGCGATATCCACTTGAGGCGACAGGGCGGTTGCGATACCTAAAGCCCGGTATTCCTTCGAGGCAATTTCTCCAAATTTTTCAACCACTTCAGGATCGAATGCGGCCGCAAGCCCCAAGGTTTCCGGCCACATGGAAATCGTTCCGCCTGCACCTTCATTAAATTCCTTGCTTGAATCGGAACCGTGTCGGGGATCGGAACTATTATTCGCCGGAATTCCCCAGCCAATACCTTCTGCCAAAGCTTGTACCTCATTATTCCAACGAGCGGCAGCCTCCGGGCTTTCAACGGTAGTGACGAGTATATGACGGAGATTATCCTCAGTTAAAAACTCGATTTGCTGATCTGAAAGATCCCAAGCCTTAGCTCCGCTTTCAGCAAAAGGTTTTCCGCCGTAGGTGCTGTCAAACTGCCCTCTCTTTACAGCTGGAACCGACTGATGGCGGCTATACAACATAAGACCGGCTATTTGCTCAACGGTCATCTTCGAGGCCAAATCGCGGGCCCGCTCCTCTGCGGATAAACGCCAGTCTTTATAAGGTTCTAGTTTTCCGCTTTTATTCAAGTCCTTAAAAGCATGCCCTTCGAAATTAAGGATTCCGATTCCGGAAGTTGTCGAATATCCTAACGTAGGTCCTTTTTCATTTTTCACATAGTTAATCGCCAACATGTACACCCTTTCTAAAAATACTTCCGTGTGCCTAATGCCCGGCCATTCTTTGTCCGATTTTCTTTTGAACGGCTGCAGCAATCTGATTCGTTTCTTCCGGAAACTCGCTCGGGTGCCTGCGCTTTAATTCCTCTACATGGTGGCCTCTGCCTGTTTCTTCCAACCGCTGCATGTATCCTTTCAGATACCCTCTGGCATGGAAAGGCCCGCCTTCCTTCATCACAGTCCATAAGGGGTCCGTATCGTCACCGGAGCGGCGCATCATCTCATCATGCCACTCGTTCAAATAGTAAACGGCTTCCATGCAAATCTCTTTGTGTTTTGCCGCCACATTATTTTGCTCATGAGGGTCTTCCGCCAGGTTGTACAGCATCTCTTGATCAAAGAGATGGAAGCCGTCATGATAGGTTCTGATGTAAATCCAGTCACGGAAACGGACACTTCGCTGCACGACATGGGCACATTGCGATACAACCAGATAGTCCCGTCCGCAGTCTGTCCCTTCTTTAAGCACCGGAGCATAGCTTGCGCCGTCCCAATCCGGCATCGCCGGGGTACCCAACATCTCCGCCACCGTAGGAAGCAAATCCAAATGGTAATGAAGATCTTCATTCACGATTCCCTGCTTCATTCCCGGCCAGCGGATAATCATCGGCAACCGGCAGGTCCCTTGATCGGCGGTGCCATGCTCCCCGTAGATGCCGAGCTGCCCCATATTTTCGCCATGATCGGCGGTGATAATAATGATCAGATCCTCCATGACACCGTGGTTCTCAAGTGCCGCGACTAAACGTCCGATATGCTCATCCATATAGCGGATTCCGCAATCATAGCCGTCGATCATGGTTCTCATTCCATCCATGTCGGCAATCTCCCCCGGATGACGCGGGAAATGAGGAGCCGTCTCATTGTTAAACGTTTTGTTGCGGAAATCAATATTTAGTTCATGGACCGAATGCGGACCGACTTTTTGCTTATGCTTCTCCAGAACGTCCTCCGTCAGCCAATCAGGCAGCGGATCATTCTCAAACGGATTTCCGTAATCCATAGGTACACGATAAGGGGTATGCGGGTCCCAATAATTGATATACAAAAACCAGTCATCCTTCTGCGCATTTCGCTCGATCCAGTCAAGAGCTACCGGCGTGACATGCTCTGCCGATTCATTGCCATATCTTCCGGTATTGATAATCTCGTTAAAGCCTGCATAAAATCCGAAGGTGGAATGGCGCTGGGCAAACGGACTAATTAAAACGGTATTCATGTCTGCCATCAGCTGCAAATAAGAAGGGAACGAACCTCCGCGTGTAAGCTTCCCCATCAATTCCCGCTTGCTGCCTTCGGGCTTCATGTCTCCCGCTGTACCGCCATGTCCGACCAAACCGTTGCGAATCCCGAATTGGCCGCTCATGAGCGCTGTCCGGGAAGGAGCGCAAGGGGCATCCGAAGTGTAATAGTTGGTGAAACGAACCCCTTCACTAGCTATTTTGTCAATATTGGGAGAAGTATTCCGATGATACCCGTAGCAGCTTAAATGGTCGGGACTGGTAGAATCCAAGTCCAGAAATAAAATTCTCATTTACTTTCGTCCTTTCTTATTTAAGATCCGTTTTGCCCTATATCAGCGATCTTTCTTCCGACGCTCTGCGAATCGCTACAGATTGGCGTTCAATAATTTGAGGAGATAATAAAATTTGCTTATCGTAATTTTCCTTCTCATTTATATAATTGAACAGCAGTCCAGCGGCTTCAACGGCCATTTGGTAAACGGGCACATATACGCTTGTAACAGCCGGGAAGCATTGTTCCCCATCTTTATAGTGATGTTCTTCCGTTATAATCGAAACATCCTCCGGAACGCGCATCCCGATATTATTCAAATAATTGATGGTAGGCTGCACCTTGCCAATGTCCCTGATCATAAGCGCTGTCGGTTTCTCATTCCGCGAAAACACTTCTGCAAGCACTTCGATATGCGCGTCAAGGTCACGCCTGCTTTCTCGGATTTCCACTTGCAAAAGCGGGTCTTTTCTCCACTCTTTGTATTGAGTGACGAATGTGGAGACTTCCGACCTGACGAAATTAAATATCGCTATCTTTCGATGATTCCGTTCATATAAATAATCCAGTGATTTCCAGATATTTTGTTTGAACTGTGCGTACACATTCAACCCGCGGTCCGAAACGAGCCTTTCCCCAATATAGACCATCGGCGCTTCGCTCTCGATCAGCTCAAAGAACGAGGAATTTCTCAATGGAGCACTTCCGAACAACAGCCCGTCAATTCTTTTTTGTTTCAAAAAGGACGTATACTGCGGGAGACATGCGCCGGATGCCAGCTTATCCTCTTCACAGGGTTCGTTAATAAGGAGCAAGTGATATCCTTGCTCCATAACCTTTTCAGTAGCTCCCCTTATAAACTCCATGGGATAGGTCGAAAATCCGTGCTTCGAACTAATAAAATGAGGGAAATATAATCCGATCAGCATAGTTTGGTGCTTCGCCAGGTTTTGAGCGGTAATGCTCGGAACGAACCCCAGCGTCTTCATAGCCTGATCTACCTTCGTTTCCGTTTTACGGCTAACATACCCGCTTTTATTGAGCACTCTTGATACAGTAGAAATGGACACGCCCGCTAATTTTGCCACATCGTAAATAGAAACTTTCATTTTTCCAACCACCAAAACCTTTTTTCATTCAGTATATCAAAAAAAGGCATTAAGCATGGAGTTCCGCCGTTGTTGAATGCTCTTTTTTTGTTAGGGAAGTTTGAAAAACTTCTTGCGGGATTTTAAAGTATCTTAAGGCTATTGCGGTGCCAATGTAGGCCACAAGCGGAACCCCAGCATATAAGTACAGAATGACTTTAAGCACCTCGGGACTCTGTACCTGTCCGGCCACGTAACCGACAGCGCCCAAGATCGCTCCCGTCAAGCTGCCGCCAAGGGCCGATCCGAGCTTATTCACGAACGTACAGGCGGAAGTAACCGTTCCGGCACCTTCAACTCCGGTTTTCCAATTCCCATATTGCACACAATCGGGAATCAATGCCCATACGATCGAACCGCAAAATGTACCAAGAACCTGCTTCAAAATCGTCGCGATTAAAATAACGGTCACATTATCAGTAGGAATCAGCATCATGATTAAGGTCGGTACGGCCGCTGCAAGACTACCGTAAAGGAATACATTTCTTTTACCGATCTTCCTGGCTAAATACGGGGTAAACGCGTAGATCGGAAGAGATAATATCGTGCCCCACAGCGAAATTTGGGAATACAGTTCCATATGATTTACATTGTACTTCCAAAAGTAAAGAGATACCGCGCCATTGGTTGTCGTTGCCGTCAAGTTCATGAAAAAGGATAACATCAAGATCAATAAAGGCTTATTTTGCACAATCAAGCTCAACTGTTTCTTGATGGGAGGATGCTGATGCTGAGTACTCTTCCGATCCGCCGTCATATCATGGCGTTTAACGCCATTTGCACAAATCCAGAAAGAAAGCGATGCAATAATGGTAAGAATAAATACGGTAACAAACCATCCTTGTTGGCCTGTTCCGAAAAAAGCAACCATCGGGAGAACCCCTGCGTTAACGATGAGGCCTGCCGGAACTAGCATAAATTGCTTGGCCATCGTAATCGTGGTCGTTTGATTCGGATCTTTGCTCATGACCGCCGTCAGTGAATGGTAAGGAATGTTAACAACGGAAGACATGAACGAATAGCATAAATAAGTGAGAGCTGCGTAGACAATTTTGCCCGTTGGGCTCAAATTCGGCGCTGTGAACATCAAGATCATTACTGCCGCCAGCAGCGGTGCCCCAAAAATAAGATAAGGCCGAAAACTGCCCCACTTCGTTCGTGTACGGTCGGTGAGCATTCCCATAATGGGATCGAATATGGCATCAAGGAGCCTAACCCCCAGGAACAGCGACCCTACTGCGACCGGGGATACTTTGAAAACATCCGTATAAAAATACATGAGAAACGATAGCTGAATGTAGAAAAATATGTTAGAGCCAAGTCCGCCGAAAGCATATTGAAAAATTTCGCTTTTTTGGGCAAGTTGCAGCTTACCGGTGCTCATGGTTATTGTCCTCCATATTGGGCATTATATTTTGAAAGCAAGTGATGTCAGACTGTCCTTCCTGCGAGCCGGATAAAGTATAGGGCCATATCTTTTCTTTCATGGGGCAGCTTCAAGTTCACAAAACCCAAAATGACATCCTCTTGGATTTCCGTTATGCCTCCGCCATTCGTATAATGCCCAAAACTCTCCAGCATCTGTTCTCTCATTTCTTGAGGAACCGTGTTTAGAAGCGTCCACATTTGATATTTTGCTCCCTTGGTCCAGGAAAGATGTTCAAGGCCCGGGAGTACGATCGCTTGCGCTACTTCTTGTTTTTGAACAATTAATTCGGAGGGGCTCATGTTTCCGTCCGCCGGAATGCCCAGACGCTCATATTGCTCCACCGGAGCATCATTCCGATTCATCATTTCGGCCATCATCCGAATGAGCCGCAATTCTACGTCGAGATCCTCCACCTCTTCGGTTTGTTTCGGATCTTGCAGCAGATCGTACAGTTTTGAACCGTATTGAAAAGGATTTGTCCTGCCTTGTCCTGCATGAATTTTCATGGTCCGGCAGCCTTTTGTGAATGAGAATGGGTCCTGCAGCTCAATATCCTGAAGCTCCTGCGGTGAAAATAAGCTACGCATATGTGTGGGCATGAGCGTATATTCGAATAGCGGGCCATTGTCCGGAGATACCGGGCCTCTCATATATACATATTGACCGTCCGTTATATTTACATGACTGCCGTGAAAGCCGAATAATGCTGCATCGCGGATTTTAGCATCCGACCGTATGGTATCTTTCAACGGCTTTCCGCTCAAATGTTCCGGAAGCGGTACACCAAAAAAATCAAGCAGCGTAGGAGCCAGATCCACGGTTTGGACAAGCGCCGACCTTCTCTCCCCTTTAACGCCCGCCCGGGGATCCCAGACAAACAATGGAGTGTTGGCAATTTCCTGATAAAGCGGCATGACCGACTTGGACCACCATCCGTGTTCCCCCAATAAGTAGCCGTGGTCCGTATTGACAATCAACATCGTGTCCTTCCACATGTCGTGTTCATCCATCAGATCAAGTACACGGCCCAAGTTACGATCACACATGCTAAGCAGTGCGGCATATTGATATTTTCCGTGTTGGACTACTTCCTCGGATTCCTGAACAAAATAATACGGCGGCCAATCAAACGGTTTTCCATTATATTCGTGAGGGTATAAATCTTTATATTGCTGATAAGTGAAAAAAGGTTCATGCGGATCAAACGTCTCCAATTGCAAAAACCAGTTATCCACATCTTTATTTTTTTCTATAAACTCCAAACCATATTTAAAGGTTTTTGTTTGCGGATGTTTTTCCTCATCTTGCATATACTTGCGATTAATCGTGTCGTGCCGGAGCATATTCTGAAACACGGGATGCTTTGCGACAGGAATCTCGGACTCAGCAATATCAGGGTGATTAACCTCCCCTTTCCACGGGTCGCCCTCCTGCCCCCGGCAAAACTCCGCAGAACTATAACGGGTATGGTATGTTGCCCCACCATCTTCCCAATAATGCTGATGATCGGTAACAAGATGCGTATACACCTGATTCTTTTTGAGTCTCTCGGGCATACAATCATCGAATGGCTCAATGGGCCCCCAGCTTCGATGCAAGAAATTATAGCGTCCTGTCAAAAGATCCCGTCGAGCCGGCATGCAAGGCATACTCCCGACGTAACATTGATCAAAAGTAACCGTTCTTTCACCCAATCGCTTAAAATTCGGGGCAACGGTCCATTCACACCCATAGTTCGGAAGCATATGACGATTCAGCGAATCAAACATCACCATGATAGCCCGCATCATGCTTCACCTCCCATATTCATTTTGCCGATCGATACTGCTGTCTGCCGGCCTACTTTCGTGTTCATCTCTGATTTCTCTCCATCCAAGATAAGATTGAGCGCCCTGTTCTAGAAGCGCTTCCACATTGAATAAAAAACACCAAGCTTATCGCTAAAAACGAATACTTATTGTGATTTGTTTTTGTGGAAGCGCTTCTACATTTTATAAAGCGAGCGCTTTCTTGACTCAATTTTAAATCAAAACAGAACGTTGTGCAACTACTAAAATTCAAAAAGATAAAAACATGTTAAGAAAAATAGAAACATGGCGAAATTTCCTTGAAATTTCCGTGAAAATTCTTTTGAAATGGCTTGTAAAAATTTCAAAATGGAATAAAGTTTATGGGACAGCTTGGATAAGGGATTTTCAACCGGTCCCGTTCATCATTTTTCCAAAATCTGCAATTTTCCCCCTCTGATTCGGATATTTTAACCAGTGTGAGTAAATCATAAGGAGGAATTTGCCGCCGAGCAGGATGTCTGGAATGTGTTTTTATATGAACATGTCAAGCGTGTGCTGTTTGATCACTCAGTTTTTGGGCCCGAGATGAAGCAAGGTCAAATGATTATGGTATGGACCGGCGCCGCCAACCGCGATGAATCTCAATTTGCCCATGCGGAAAAGTTTGATATCCATCGACCTGGAAACCAACACCATCTCACCTTCGGGTCCGGCCCGCATTTATGCTTGGGCGCCCCGCTGGCTCGTATGGAAGCGTACACCGCTTTAACCGCATTTGTGAAACGGTTCACCGATATTCATTCGGTGGAGGAATTCGCGGTGACCGAACATTTGACCGATTCAGCGATGGGCCAATCTCTTAAAAGCCTTCCAATTCGCTTAGCTTAACGCTTATCGGCATAGGCGATCATCTAAACAGACTCAGCTTGCAAAATAAGCCAATACAAAAAGAGGCTAACCCATAGGCAACACTTGTTTGCCCAGGGAACCAGCCTCTTTCCTCTGTTTGCCGTCGTCTGCTCATGTACGCAACGCTTACCCCTTCACCGCCGAGCCGACCGTGAGCGCCTTTTCCACCTGCTCGCTGAACAGCACGTAAATCAGCACCGTCGGCAAACTCGCAATCGTCATGGCAGCGCCCATCGCG
The DNA here is from genome assembly GCF_056120505.1 of Paenibacillus sp. sgz302164. Classification (NCBI taxonomy): domain Bacteria; kingdom Bacillati; phylum Bacillota; class Bacilli; order Caryophanales; family Paenibacillaceae; genus Paenibacillus; species Paenibacillus sp. sgz302164. The sequence continues at coordinate 69,711 of NZ_JBVYOL010000001.1, forward strand.
CCCCACTCCGTCGTGAACTGCCCTTGGAAGAACAGCAGGCCTAGAGGCAGCGTCTTCAAGGTCTCCTTCGTAATCAGCATTAGCGCCATCGGGAATTCATTCCACGCAGCGAGGAAGACGAAGATGACCATCGTCGCAATCGCCGGCTTCACGATAGGCAGCATAATGCGCAGGAAAGTCTGGTAGATCGTCGCCCCGTCGATACAGGCGGATTCCTCCAGTTCCACCGGAATGCTGCGGAAAAAGCCGTAGAACACCATCGCGGAGAACGACAAGTTGAACGCAATATACGGCACGATCAGTGCCAAGTAAGTATTCGCGAGATGAAAATCTCTCACCAGAATCGCCAGCGGAATCATGATGACCTGTACCGGCACGAACATCCCGATGATCACATAGGTGTTCGCAATTCCCTTGAGGCGCCACTGCATTCTTGATACCGCATAAGCGAACATGACGGACAACGCAATTGTCCCCACCACCGTTACTACAGAAACAAACAGGCTATTCATAAAATACATCGGCACGTTGAATTTGGACCACGCCTGCATATAGTTTTCCCAGCGGAAGCTCGTCGGCGGACCGAAAGGGTTCGTGACGAAAATTTCGTTATTATTTTTCAAAGAATAAAAAACCATCCAAAGTAACGGATACACCGAAATGACTGCATAAATCCACAGAAACAATTGTAAAACCGGTTGCTTCTTTCTCATTCTGGCTGCCCAGATCATTCTCCCTCACCTCCTCTAATATACGATCCGTTCTCGAGCCACCAGACGGTTAATCACGAGCGTCACCAAAAGACATTCGATGACCAGGAACGCCGCAGCCGCGCTGCCGTAGCCAAACTCATTGACGCGGAACGCCGCACGGTACATCAGATATGTGAGCGTATACGTCGTCGTACCCGGACCGCCCCCCGTCATGATGAACATGTTGGCAAAGGCGTTCAGCCCGCCCGTCACCGCGAGCACCAGGCAGAACTTGTACGTTTCCGCCATGAGCGGAATCGTAATATGCCAGTGCGCCTTCCAGCGCTCGGCTCCGTCAATGCGCGCCGCTTCGAGATACTGCTCAGGGATGGAGCGAACCGCCGCCAACAGCAAAGCAAAGTGGTAGCCCATATATTGCCATGCATTGACAGCCGCAATCGCGAAGATCGCCGTAGTCTCGTTCGTCAGCCAGTCCTGACGATATTCCCAGCCGAACATCTCGAACAGCTTGTTGATGAGACCGTATTGCCCGTTATACATCGCCAACCACAGTTGGCATACTACAGTGATCGAGAGCACTACCGGTATGAAGTAGCTGATTCGCAGCAGCTTGCGCCCCTTCAGCTTCGCATCCGATACCGCCAGCGCCAGCAGCGTGCCGATCCCGATCTGCAGCACCACCAGCACGACTGCGAAAACGATACCGTTATAGAGTGACGTATAGAAAATGCGGTCTTTGAAGAGCCGCGCATAATTGTCGAGTCCGATGAACGTGCCTGGCGTAAGTCCGTCCCAATCGAACAGACTGCGGTAAAAAACCTGTATAATCGGCCAGAATACCATGACGGTAAACAGCAGCAGCGTCGGCAACGTGAAAAGCGCGATCGCCAGCTTATTGCCCATAAATTTTTTCATAGCATTTCTCTCCCCTGCCTAGAAAGTACTCGCACCGGCCACAAAACTGCATGACCGGTGCGAGGGAGACGACGTTTACTTCACTGCATTTTCCAAATCTTTAACGAACTGATCTGCCGTGTAGGTTCCTGTCATCAGGTTTTGCGCCGCATCCTCTACAGCGGCTTTGAACTTCGGATTGGACAAGCCCCAGGTGAAAGCGGTAGTGCTTGTAATGTTGGGAATGTCCTTGGACAGCTGTTCCATCATTGGCGGGTATTTCTTCTCAATCGGCTTGTCTACCTTCGTCGCTACGATTGGGTTGGCTCGCTGCGTGTACTTGTACTCGGCGTATTTCAGGGACATGAAGCTTGCCACCTTCGCAGCCAGCTCCTTATCCTTCGTGTTCGCCGATACCGCGTAGCCGGAAGGACCGCCGGAGCCGCTGAATGCCAGCTTGCTCTTCTCGTAGGAAGCCGCGTCCGGAGCCGGGTAGTACATGTAGGCTGCCTTATCGCCAAGCGCCTTCGTTGCCGCCTCGATCTCCCACTGGCCGTTCAAGAACATCGCCGCCTTGCCCTCATGGAACATGGCCGCAGCTTGGTCGTAGTTCAGGTTCGTTGCGCCCTTCGGCAGCAGACCCGCCTTCACCAAGTCCACAACGTTTTGAGCCGCCTTCTTGTACGCCTCGTCGGAAGGTTTCGCCTTGCCTTGGTCGAGCGCCGTAATTCCAGCCGGGTTATAACGCGTTGCAAAAATATCATACAGCGCCACTGTCGGCCATTTTTCCTTCGCGAACAGGGACATCGGCGTGATGCCTTTCTCCTGGAACGTTTTCACCGCAGTCATCATCTCATCAAAGGTCGTCGGCACCTTCACGCTGTTCTTCTCGAACAACTCCTTGTTATAGAACAAAAGCACCAGCTCGTTACCCGCGTAAGGGAACGCGTACACCTTGCCATCCGGAGCATACAGCGTGTTCATCGCGCTTGGCTGCATCTTCTCCTTAAACTTGAACTTATCTACATACTCGTCCAGCACCAGAATGTTGTTTGACTTCTTGAACGTATTGATCTGATCCAAACCCGCTTGGAAAATATCCGGCAGGTTGCCTGTCGCAGCATACGTCTTCAGCTTCTGGCCGTCATCCTGCGCCTGAACCTCAAGCTCCAGCTCCACGTTCGGCATTTCCTTCTTCAGCTCCGCAACGGCGTAGTCGTACGGAAGCTTTGTATCGTCATCGGCATACTGCGCGTAGATGCGCAGCTTGGTTGTGCCGCCGGTTGTCGACGCGTCCTTGCCGCCGGCCGCCTGCTCCGCCGGCTTCTGCCCGCCTGAGCTGCACGCCGCCAGGCTTGCCACCACACCTGCAATTAGAATAGTCGAAAGCGCCTTCTTCATTTGTATAACCTCCCTTTTATCTTCCCTGCAAGTCATGAGTTTACCGGGAATCGGCCATTCCGTTAATGGATTAAACGATGCATTCTTGCACTATTCGCGCATATCGGCTAATGACTGCGCTGATTCTCGTAATCGCTTGGCGAATAGCCGTAATATTTTTTGAAAGCTCTGCTGAAATAGGCCGGGTCATTGTAGCCGATCTGCTCGGCAATGTCCGATAGCTTGCTTCCTCCGCGGCCGATGAGTTCCTTGGCCCGCTGCATCCGCGTATGTGTAAGATAGTCGGTCACCGTCATGCCTAGCTCCTTCTTAAATACCACCCGCAAATAGCTCGAATTTATGAATACATGCTGCGCGATCTGCTCCACTTGCAGCTCCGAGTCCTGATAATAATCCTCGATATATTTCTTCACCGCTTCCGCAATTTTGCGCGACTTTGTCTGCTTGTGCATCTGCCCGTATTGCAGCGCTTTGTGGAACAATCCCTCGATCCATTGGCCTGCAGCGTCGATCGATTCCATCCGGGTAATCTCGCTGTACGGGAAAAAATCCTCCCCGAAGCAGTCCTCAATAGGATGTCCGCTTTCCGACACATACGAAAGGCATAGCGATACCAAGCCCATGCAGATGACATACGTATATTCGATGGACAGCCGCTGCTCGTTAATTTTTGTAAAAATCGCTTCCAGCCCGCTTCTTACCGCGCTCCAATCGCTCATGCGCAGCCGGATCAGCAGTTCCTCGTTCGTCTCCGGCGAAATGAAGCCGCTTGGATCGGTTACGGCTCCTCCGCCCCCCTGCTGCTCGTACCGAATGACTCGGTCGTTGCCCAGCAGAAATTTCTTCTGAAGCGCATTAAGCGCCTCCTCATACGACGTACGAATCCCTGCGTAGCCCTCATGCCACCCGCCTATGCCGATAGTAATGGTGAATTTCAAATACTTCTTGATGAGGAAGCAAAGCTTCTCATAGCCTTCCTGCTCCTGCATCGGCTCCTGTCCGGCCTGCCGCTCCCGAATGCAGAGAATTCGGCCCTCCGTGCCGTTAAATACAAGCGGCGGCTCTCCCGCAGCCATCGTTTCCTGAAGAATATTCGTGACCGCGAAACGCCAGAGCAGCTTGTCGCTGACCTTGTTCCACTTCTGATCCATACTGTCGATCTCGATGCATGCCACCTGAAGCGGGCCAGACAGCGCCTTAATCCCAAGGGTTTCCAGACGCTGACGCGTCTCCTCCTGCGTCAGGTTGTAGTCTCTGCTCACAAGATGGTTCAGGAAGCCCTCCTTCAGCAGCACCTGGTTGGCCTGCAGCGTCATCCGCTCCTCCCGGGCGCGGACGATGCTCGTCTGCAGCCTTAGCAGCGTAAGGATGAGCTCCTCCTTGGAGAACGGCTTCAGAATGTAATCCTCGACCCCCAGCTTCAGCGCGCGCCGTGCATATTCGAACTCGCTGTGGCCCGTCACCAGCACGATCCCGATATCCGGCATCTCCAGCTTCAGCCGCTCCGTCAGCTCCAGACCGTCCATGAAAGGCATATTGATGTCGATCAGCGCAATGGCCGGCCGGTGCTCACGGGCAAGCTCCAGCGCCTCGACGCCGTTCTTCGCCTCGCAGCATATTTCTAAACGGTACTCCCCCCACGAAATGCTAGTTCGCAGGTAATCTCTGAAAATGACTTCATCATCGACAATCATGACTTTGAGCATACTGGCTCCACCTATCCTTCCACATTTACCTGCTGCGCCGGCAGCGTGATCGTAACGACCGTTCCCTCGCCGGGGGCGCTTTCAATATGCAGGCCGTATTCCTCTCCGTAAAACAACTTGATCCGGTCGTCCACATTATGCAATCCGTATCCGCTCTGTCCGCCGCTATCCCGAGCCGTCATGTGCCGCTTTAACTCCGCCAGTTTCTCCCGCGTCATCCCGACGCCGTCATCATGCACCTCAAGGACGATCGAATTTGCGTCCCGATAGCCTCGGATTAGCAGCCGCCCCATGTCCCCCTTCTCCTTAAGTCCGTGGTAGATAGCGTTCTCCACAATCGGCTGGATCGTCAGCTTGAGAATTTCTTGCAGCATGATGTCGCTTTCCACTTCGAACTGGTACGTGAACACATCCGAATAGCGGATATGCTGAATGGCGAGGTAATCCTTCACATTACGCAGCTCCTCATCGATTCGGATTCGCTCCCGTCCCTTGCTGAGTGCCACCCGGTAGAAATCGGCGAGCGCCTTCGTCGTCCGAGATACATCTTTGGTGCGGCCCATTTCGGCCAGGGCATAGATGACATCCAGTGTATTGTATAGAAAATGCGGCTTGATCTGCGCCTGAATTAGCGCAAGCTCGTACTCCCGCTTCTTCTTCTGTTCCTGCGTAATGTTCTCCACCAGTTCCTTGATGCGCCGGGTCATCGTATTGAAGCCTTGCGAGAACAGCCCCATCTCGTCGGCGGAATTGACCTCGATGCGCACATCCAGGTTGCCTTCATGGAAGCCCTTCATCCCTTTGGCCAGCTTGATGATCGGGCCGGCGATCAACTTCGAGAGCAGCGCAGCGCCGCCCAGCGCGAACAGCAAGCACAGTGCGCCGATAACCGCAATAACCAGCGTGATCTGGTCCAAATCCGCCGTCAGCTCGCGCAGCGGAATCATGCTGACCAGCTTCCAGCCGAGCTGGGGGAAGCTATGGCTCGTGACGAGCCGATCCATCCCCTCCATGGAACGAATGTCGGCCGCATGCTCCGTATCATGCACCCACCGCCACAGGCTGGGGTCGGCAATCGGCTTCAGCAGCTCGGACGGCTGCGCAGAGGAGACGATTCTCCCTTCGTTGTCCGCGATGAAATAACTGCCGGAAGGGAGTGCGCCCATATTTCGGTACACAGCGGATAGCGAGGATTCTTTGACATTCACAATCAGAACGCCCAGCGTTTGGCCTGTATTGATATTGACGATTTTCTTCCCAAGCGTTAACACCGGTACGGACGGGTCCGTTACGAGATAGTCGCGTCGCTGCATCGGCAGCCACACATTCAGGCCGTTCGTGTCGACAACCTGACGATGCAGCGGGCTATCGACAGCAGTGGCGGAATTGACCTCCACGCGTGCGGTCGAGCCGTACACGCCCCCCTGCTCGTCGATGAATGCCGCCGAATCCACATCGGGAAACACGAGCAATCCGAAGCTCAACTGATTCGTGATCGCGGTGTAGCGCTGCAGATTCAACTGCTCTGAGGGCGTCGCCAGCTCCGGAGCCAGCTTGTTCAGGTTCAGAGTCAACATATTGGCGTAGCTCTCCGCGTTCGTCAGCATTCCGCTCAGCCGCGTAATAATGAGCGAGGAGTTGTCCGACACGTTCTTCTTCGTCTTCTCGATGATCGCCTCCGAGTAGATAACCTTGGAGGTGTAGCCCAGAACGAGGAGAGGGACTAGAATCAAGGGAATGTATACCGCGAATATTTTCGTTCGAATGCGCTGGTTGCGAAACCATTGCGACAGACTGCTTCGCTGAATGATGCTCATGACGATTCACCGGCTTTCCATTAGACTTTCGATTATTCATTATACATCTTGTTGCGGAAGGAACAACTCCGGCATTTCTGGAAGCAGCAGAGCGTAGAAGGAAAATGTCATCATTTCCATCCGGCATCCTTGGAAAAGCTAAAAAACCGGAACTGGATCGAATCAATCGCCCCAGCTCCGGTTCATATTGGAATAATTTGTCATAATCCAATTTTCGGATACCAAATCAATATAACGTTTTGAGTGCTTCAGGACTAAACGGAACTAAATCGTCTGTTCGTCCGTCGCGAATTTTGCTGACCCACGCAGGGTCTACCAGCAATGCTCTTCCGATGGCTACCAAATCAAACTCATGATTCTCTAACTTACCCACCAATCCCTCGACACTTGCGTTGCCGGCACCTTTTCCTTCGGTAAAAAGTGTCATAAAATCACCGTCCAGGCCGACAGAGCCAACGGTAATGGTTGGTTTACCGGTAAGTTTTTTAACCCAACCGGCAAGATTTAGATCAGAACCGTCAAATTCGGGTTCCCAGAACCGACGTGTCGAACAGTGGAACATATCAACTCCCGCTTCGACCAGCGGTGCCAAAAATTGTTTCAGTTCGTCCGGCGTTTTGGCCAGTTTCGCTGTATAGTCCGATCCTTTCCACTGCGAGATACGCAGCACGATCGGGAAATCGGGACCCACAGCAAGACGGCAAGCTTTTACAACCTCTGCTGCAAAACGGGTGCGTGCTACCATGCTGCCGCCATAACTATCCGTACGTGTATTTGTTTTCTCCCAGAAAAATTGGTCGATCAAATATCCATGGGCGCCGTGAATTTCGACCCCGTCAAATCCGAGCCGCTTGGCCTCGGCTGCGGCCTGGGCAAAGGCATCGACAATTTCACGGATTTCCGATTCGGAATAATCGTTAACGCTGCCGCGTGCGCCCATATGCCAGATCTGCGGGATGATTTTCCCGCCTGCTTCGTGCACTTCAGATACTACTTTTGCCCAGCCGTTTAATGCTTCCTCACCATAAAAATACGGTACATTTTCTTGATTGGATGCATCAACGTGATTTACGACCGTACCTTCCGTCACGATAAGGCCAACACTATTCTCTGCTCTACGGCGATAATATGCAGCAACATCTGAGCCTGGAACGCCATTAGGTGACATATTTCGAGTCATTGGCGCCATCACTGTACGATTAGATAAAGTAAGGTTTCCCAATGAGAATGGACGGAATAATGATTGCACAGATTCGGAATAAGACATAGTATACCTCCGAGCTTTTTTCTTATAATAGTTAATTAAAGATTACAACGTGGACGCATCAATTACAAACCTGCAACGGTATTATTGTGTATGAAGGGATACATTATTCAACACAGCTTTCTATCTTAAAACCCTGTCGTATACTGTTTCGGGACCGCTGTTTCTTTTCTCAGACTCGCTGCGGCTTCCAGTGCCCAGTAAGGGTTTCTTAGCAGCCCTCTTCCCACAGCGACCAGATCGGCGTCTTCATTGCCTACTACGGCATTCGCCAAAATTGGATCATCGAGTCTTCCGACAGCTATTACCGGAATATTAAGGGCTTGTTTGATTTCTCGAGCTAGAGGTACTTGATAAGCCGCGTGGCTGCCAGGTCTGCCCCATGCAGCAATCGGTCCTTCTCCGCCGGATGAGATATCAAACATATCCACTCCCGCTTCCTGATATTTTTTAGCAAAAGCGATGCTTTCCTGAATCCCATATCCGCCCTCAACGTATTCTTTAGCGGAAATGCGCATCATAAGCGGCCTGTCTTCCGGCATTTCTGCTTTTGCTGCCGCAATAATTTCCCGACCAAATTTAGTGAGGTCTTTTCCGTACTCATCGTCTCTTTTGTTTGTGAGGGGCGAATGAAATTGATGAATTAAGTATCCGTGAGCCCCATGAAGTTCAATGGCATCAAATCCGGCTTTAACAGCGCGAGCTACGGCACTGCGGAATTTTTCCACTAGACCTTTAACTTCTTCTGTTGAAAGAGCTCTAGGTTGTTTTGATTTTTCGTCAAAAGCAATGGCGGAAGGCGCTACGGGAACTTCGGCATCTTCCGCTTTGCGACCGGCATGAGCAATCTGAATTCCCACTTTGGCGCCATAACTGTGGCAAGCATCGACAATTCGTTTTAAAGCCGGAATTTGCTCATCTGACCACAATCCAAGATCATAGTCGGAAATACGTCCATCCGGCTCTACATCTGTCATTTCAATCATAATAAATCCGGCACCGCCAACCGCGCGACTTACATAGTGTAAATAATGCCACTCTGTTGCAATACCGTCTTTTTTGTCGACCGAGTACTGGCACATCGGGGACATTACAATGCGGTTTTTTAATTCCAGGCCTTTAATTGTATAAGGACTAAATAAATCTTTCATGAGAAAGACTCCTCTCTATTTGTTTGGATAGCGAATTAAAATATGCATGCACACGCATATATAATACCATTTTATTTTCTTTTGTCAACTCACACAGTACGCCACTCCATCTTTTTGAAGTGCAGATTGTAAAACCTCGTTAAAAGTTTTCAGTGCCCGTTGTAATTTATTTTCACCTAATTCAGTAATTCCAGTATAAATACCTCTGCGATCGTCCTCACATATATTTCTTTCCAGGGCCCCGCAGTTTTTGGCTTCCATTCTTACTATAAGCCTCGATACAGCGCTCTGGCTTAAACCAACCATTTCTTGCAGCTGCTGTAACCGCAATTCCTTATGTTCTGATTGAGATATGAAATACAGAACGTAAAACTCTTTCAAAGATAAATCATACTGTTGTTGCAGCGCTTGTTCCAGTTCATCGTTTATGTTGCAGTGAATTTGAGTCAAAGACAGCCAAGTATCCAAAAGTCCGTTTTTCGCTTTCAACTTCAGCACACCCGATCTATATAAAAGTATACTTTTAGAAAAATCCCTTATGACCGCATTTCATAAACCAAAAGCTCGATCCAAAGCCTAAAAGGCATGAATCGAGCAGGGGCAGATGCTGCTTATTGTGCATTAGTGCTGATGAAATATTTTGGAAATCACTTTCCATTGTTAGAAGAAAATAAAGTTCTAGACTGAAAAATATAGTGTTAGACTGAGAAAATAAAGTATTAGACTGACAAAGTTTCATTAAGCTAAACGGGCAGATTATTTTTTCATAGGAGTATAGTCCACCATCAAATACTACTCGTATGGAAAAGAATCTAGATAAATAATATACTAGCTATAACTGTTTTTTGTTGAGGTGAATCTAATGGATGAAATCAATGAATCAAAAGAAATTGTATTACAAATTGGTGTTGCCTTGAAAAAGTACAGAAAAGAAAAAAACATGAGCTTAGACGACTTATCGGAACTAACGGGCGTAAGCAAACTTACTCTGGGGAATATCGAACGTGGCGAGACAAATCCAACTTTGGCGATTATATGGAAAATTTCAAAAGGTATATCTTTACCGCTATTGGCTTTGTTCAAATCAGAAGACTCTGCTAGTTTGTATCGAGCAGGTGAAGGACTGCGGTTTTCTAATGATCAAAAGAATTGGATCATTGAACCAGTCTTTAAAAGTAACGATATTGAAATGTGTCGGGCTTACTTACAGCCAAATAGCTCGTATCAGCCTGAAGGTCATCATGTCAATACATCTGAAATTGCGACAGTCATGACTGGTTCCATTGAAATTCAAGTCAATGGAGAGATTTACACATTGAATCAATATGATACTATCAGTTTTCGTGCAGATTGTCCTCATTCTTATACCAATCATACGGATAGCGAAACAGTGCTCCATATATCCTTAAAGTACGGTTTCTAAAGTCGAAAATTCCACTTATTAAATACAACTCTGAATTCCATGACGGGAATTTCAGAGTTGTATTTTTGTTTTTAGATGAACGGAAGTATATTATAAAGTAATTATTGATAAAAATAATATACTATAATATACTTTATTTATTCGCGCGGATGTATCGTTTTTTTCAATCAGCAGGAAGCAAATAATACGTAAGAATTCAGGAAGGAGAAATTAAGAATGCCGAACAAACAAAATAATAAAGCCGTACCATCCTCTATAGGGCTGATCATTCTCGGCATTATTGTTATTGCAGCTAATTTACGTACTCCCTTAACATCAGTCGGTCCTTTAGTGAGTCTCATAAGAGATGACGTTCATATTTCAAATACATTAGCAGGCCTGATTACAACGGTACCCTTGCTTGCCTTTGCTTTTTTATCGCCTCTAGTACCAAAATTAGGACAAAGGTATGGGGTTGAACGTATCATAATGATCGCCTTACTCTTTCTGACTGTAGGTATTGTAATACGTTCTTTATCTGGCGCAGCTAATCTGTTTATTGGGACAGCAATTCTTGGATTCGCAATTGCCGTATGTAATGTATTATTGCCAAGTATAATCAAAAGGGATTTTCCAAATAAAATTGGCTTCATCACAGGTGTTTACTCCATTTCAATGAGTTTATGTGGAGCAATCGCATCGGGAATCAGTGTGCCTCTAGCCCTGAACGCAGGTCTAAAATGGCAGGGAGCATTGGGAATATGGGGGATTCTAAGCTTTGTATCGATCCTCTGTTGGTTACCCCAATTAAGAAATCAAACGAAGCAAACAGCCACGACGAGTCAAAAGATGGCCAGCAACGATGTGAATGTTTGGAGATCCCCGCTTGCTTGGCAAGTAACCATGTTTATGGGTGTACAGTCCATGGTTTTCTATGTATTGATCGCATGGTTGCCTGAAATTTTAAAGCAGCAAGGAATTGACTCAAACCAATCAGGATGGTACCTCTCGATCATGCAGCTAGCTATGCTTCCATTTGCCTTTATTGTCCCCGTTATTGCTGGGCGCATGTCTAGCCAACGGATGTTAGTGGCCATTACAACCATTTTGCTTTTGACGGGAACGATCGGACTTCTTTACGGAAGCTCTGATATCATTCTGTTGTGGATCATCATGCTCGGAATTGGTGGCGGCTTCGCCTTTAGTTTGTCCATGATGTTTTTCGGGTTACGTGCTGAAAATGCGCATCAAGCAGCGGAACTGTCTGGCATGGCGCAATCGATCGGATATCTTCTTGCCGCAGTCGGTCCTGCTCTTATAGGATATCTGCATGATGCGACAAATAGTTGGAACCTGCCACTTTTCATTCTGCTTGGCGCTGCGGTCTTGCTCTTTTTAGTCGGTATAGGAGCAGCAAGAAACCGTTTTGTAGGTAGCCGAAATAGTTACGAGCTGCCACGGAAAGGATGATAAATATGTTTGACAAAATTATGGTGACCATTGATAAAGCTGAAATAACGAACAAACTCCTCGATGCAACCATTGAAATAGCCCGAAACAAACAAACTCAAGTTACCTTGGTTAATGTCAGCCAGGAATATGTGTCGAATGGCATGACATATGTACCAGAGAAATTCTTGGAAGAAATATTGAACGAAATGGAGAAAGCGAGTTTGGAACAGCTGCAACAAGCCAAGTCTAAATTAAAATCTGCGGGGATTAACCCGGAAACAGTTCATCTTAAGGGAGATCCTGCACATGAAATATTAAAATATGCAGGGGATACCGAGCAGCAACTCATTATTATTGGGAACCGTGGGCTAAGTGGCATAAAAGAAATGATGCTTGGAAGTGTCAGCCACAAGGTTTCACAGCTATCAAGTTGCCCAGTCCTCATTGTGCATTAACTCTTTCGGGGACTGCAGAGATGATGCATTGTTATACTAAAGGATACGTTATTTGAATGACTACAGCGGCAGTCTAAGACTTTATTTCAAGTCTTGGTCCGCCGCTGCTTCTTTTAAGGGATCAGTCTAAAACTTATTTATCAAAAGCTGACGATTCATCAATTCAAAAACCACGTTAAATCAACGACTCCAGTCTAAAACTTTATTTTCACCGAACAACCATTCGCCATTTACTTTCAAAAGAGTATGGTAATCCGTATATACAACCCCTGGACCTTCCAAAATGACACGAACAACAGCAACAGTGACTGCGACGTCCAGAACATCAATTCTATATTGGAGATCTTTTGCAGGCCCCAACTGATCGATTAAATCATACAAGTTTTGAATGGATCCCGCACTGAGGTTGCCGTCGTTTGTGTAACCATACATAATCGCGTCATCATGGAAAGTCGATTTCATGACTTCACTTTTCCCTGAAATGTTACCTTCAATATAGCTTATCAGTGCATTGACGATTTCTTCATTTCTTCATAGTCTTTCAATGTCGTTCTACTCATTTTGTTCATTTCTCCTTTTGGATATTATATGCATGTGCATGCAATTGAAATAGTAAATGTAACCCTTTATTTTGTCAAGCGGGAAATTTCGTGGGATTTTGATTGATGCCAGCCCCATCATTACAGATAAGAGCATTAGCCAAGGCATCTCAAATAACCCTTGATACCAATTGAGTGCTGTCAGGCAAACCCGGCGGTATGTGAGATATGTCACTTATTGTTCACTATGCAGACCGCCGGGACTTTCTTATACTTAAATTGACATTTTCAATACAAAAGGAGATAAAGCCCGCATGCTAAGCACACCACTCGGTCGGTTCAGAATAATCGGCTACCTCGAAGGCATCTCATACTTAATGCTTCTGTTCATCGCCATGCCCCTAAAATACTGGGCCGAGATCCCGGAGGCCGTCGCGTTTGCCGGAACTATGCACGGCTGGTTGTTCGGCATTTACGTGCTCGCCCTCGTTTACGTGAAATTCGCCGACCGCTGGAGCTACGGACTGACGATCGTTGCGTTCCTGGCGTCGCTGCTGCCGTTCGGCAACTTCGTGCTGGACATCCGCTTGAAGAAACGCGTGCGGAGCCGATGATCTGCGCGAAGCAGCCTGCCACCGCCGCTAACCCGAATCTTCCGGATGAGAGATACAAATACGCAGAAGACTGTCGCTAATGTGCCGCGACAGTCTCTTTGTTAATCCATATTGTACCATTCCTGATTTACATGATATTGATACCTTCTACTGAGGTTCATAGGACAGACTCCTGGCTGCCTTATTCGCAACATACTGAATATCTTTACTGTCGATGATGCCATCCGGCTTTAAGTCAAACTGCTCTTCATAGCCCGGCTGGCCTTTCTTTAAACCGTTTTTTTGCGATATGAGGAAAAGGTCGCTAAGCCCTACCTTGCCGTCATGATCGAAATCCCCACCGCCGATTGCGATGTAAAACGAGGCTGCCGATAAATTCTGCTGCTGCCCTTTACTGTCCGTTACCGCTGATTCCGGGTGCAGCGTAAGCGACGTTTCACCGTTTTTGAGTGCCGTGAAACTCAAGGTGGTTAAACCGATGCTGCCGTTCTTGCCCGGCACCGCTCCCAGCTGCACGCCGGTCAGCTTCAAGAGTCCAGCGGCCGCTTGGTTGTCCTTGCCGAACACAGCGGTGACGTTCTCCGTGCCGAACTCGCTGCTGTAGGCAATCTTCGTCAGCTTCAAGCGGCTCGTATCGTACTGCAGCTTCAGCAAGAACGCGTACAAGTCCTTGGCGTCGTTGGCGCGTATCTGCACATCGATCGTGGAGCCGACTTCGGCAATTTCAGAAGCGGATGTAAACGTGATTCCCGCAGTCTGGGCCGGGACACTGCTGAGTGTCGTCACACTCACACTCGGATTGCCTGTGCTGGCATTGCCGGCCGCATCCAGCGCAACTACAGAAAACGTATACGTTGTTTTCGGAGCCAAGCCGGCAGCCTGGTAGCTGTATACGGATCCGCTCACGGTATCGATGTGCTCGCCGTTTCGGAAAATTTGGTACTGGCTCACGCCTACATTATCCGACGCCTGCGGCCACTGCAGCTTCGCGCTGCTGTAGGTTACGTCCGACACGGAAAGCTGTGCGCCGGCCGGCCAAATGGGAGCGACATTGTCACCGGTCGAAACCGGTGGTGTCGTAACCGATGCCGCCGGCTTTACCGCGCTTTTGTTGCCGGCCGCATCAACGGCTTCTACTTCGAACCTATACGTTGTGTTCGGCGCAAGTCCGCTTACGTAGTAGCTGTGTATATCGCCGCTGACCGTATCGAGCAGGACGCCGTTTTGGTAAATATTATAAGTAGTCACGCCAACATCGTCTATAGCAGGCTGCCACTGCAAGCGCGCGCTTAGTCCAGTGACATCGGCCGCCGTAAGCACATCCGGTGACGGCCATGCCGGCGGAGTCGAATCTCCCGGGGTTAATTTGATTTCGAATAGATCTTTACTAACGGCTCTGTACCACTTGCCATTTACGATCTTGGTTCTGCCTCTGGATGATCCCAAATAAACAGGCGTCTCATCGTGCGGCGTGCGTATATACAACTGATTGGAATGCGTGAACGAGAACGTACCGTCCGCCGCAAGGTTATCAATCTGTGGCTTATTGGTAAAATAGTAGGTCGCCTGAGTCACTGTGCCCTCTGGAGACTGCAGGTAAATTTGCTGTGTTTGCCCCTGCAATTCCTTTGTAAACGCGATCCAGCCTTGATTGATTTCGTAATCAATTTGAGATGAATTAGAGCTAAGCTCTGTCTTGGTGCCATTCTCTATTTTGAAAATACTGCTGCCTCCTCGTTGATAAACGACCACATTTCCATCCCATTTCGGCAAATGGCTATCGTAATCTTTGTCTTGAACGACTGTTTCTGTCTGGCCATTAGAGCGATAACGGTAAATGTTGTATTTCTGACTCTCATCTGCTCTACTAACGTATACAAATTCTCCATTTGCCGCTAGATTCTGTTCGAATCCTTTAAGTGCGACCTGTTCATCCGTTACCGTATTTATCTGAATACCAGAGGGGTAGAGAAAGTAATCGCCTTTAATTTGCATTAGGTCTGTATTAGAGCAGCAATAATCTTTAGATTCGATCCCGGTAAATGTCAGTTTATTGTTTTTCCAAGTATACAGCCTGGTTTCTATATTTGCGGTGCTTTTGATCAAAAGAGCTGCCCCACCCGCTGTTAGCTTGGCCTCAACCACATATTCCTGGGCTAATGGCTTCACAAGTGTAATCTCACCGGTAGAACGATTTTTAATATATAAACCGGAATTGTACACTTTGTACAACAGGCGATTGTCATCAAAGTCGAGAATTTCCCCTTCTGCCTGGTCGACCTTGTTTAATCGATCGCTAATCTCGGCATATATGGTTGTGTCATATTTGTTAATTCGTGGAAACGGGCGCCCGTCAACATAATTATTATCATAGACCGCAATATAAAGCTGAAGAGCTTTACCTGCATAATCCGTAACATCAAACCAATGATCGATAACTCCATTGCCGGTAGCCGTCCCAACCACTTTAAAATCATCTATGCTGAACAATTCCACCTTAATCTCAGGCACCGAAAAATCATCCGTTGCCTTCATACCGATATGAAGCTTGTTCGATGTAAGGACAGACTGATCTTTCGGTTCATCAATGGTCAGCACCGGCGCCGAGTCGTATTTGATTGCTCTGGTCGCCTGTGCGGATTGATTGATCTGATTCGTTGCTGTAACCACAAGTGTCTTGTTGCCTTTCTCGAGTCCTTCCAACGGAATTTCGCCTTTCCATACGCAATCATACTCACGCCGGCACTCTTTTTGTAGAGAAATCTCTTTGCTTTCAACTTTTGCCTTAACGGTCTTGATCTCAATATCCGGTGGATTTACTTCCGCCTGGACAACGAAATTAGTATCAACAGGGATAGGGTCTCCTGCTGTCTTTGGTTCGAGGATTTTGACACTGATCTCCCCGGCAGCATAGGTGCTGCTTGAAAATAATAAACTGACCACGATAGCAAACAACAAGCTGAACACACTCAAACCGAGAATATTTCTTCTCATACAATTTCCACCTTTCGATTTATTATCCTTTCGCCGCCTTATTGGCAACATACTGAATATCTTTACTGTCGATGATGCCATCCGGCTTTAAGTCAAACTGCTCTTCATAGCCCTGCTGCCCTTTCTTTAAACCATTTTTTTGCGATATGAGGAAGAGGTCGCTAAGCCCTACCTTGCCGTCATGATCGAAATCCCCGCCGCCGATTGCGATATTGAACGAGGCTGCCGATAAATTCTGCTGCTGCCCCTTACTGTCGGTTATAGCTGACTCCGGCTGCAGCGTAAGCGCCGTTTCACCGTTTTTGAGCGCCGTGAAACTCAATGTGGTTAAACCGATGCTGCCGTTCTTGCCCGGCACCGCTCCCAGCTGCACGCCGGTCAGCTTCAAGAGTCCAGCGGCCGCTTGGTTGTCCTTGCCGAACACAGCGGTGACATTCTCCGTGCCGAACTCGCTGCTGTAGGCAATCTTCGTCAACTTCAAGCGGCTCGTATCGTACTGCAGCTTCAGCAAGAACGCGTACAAGTCCTTGGCGTCGTTGGCGCGTATCTGCACATCGATTGTGGAGCCGACTTCGGCAATTTCCGAGCTCGAGCTGAAAGCTATTGCAGCAGCCGAAGCCGTATCATTCGCAAGTGTTGTAACGCTCAGGCTTGGATTATCCACACTGACGTTCCCTGCTGCATCAAGCGCCACCGCGGAGAATACATAAGTGGTTTGCGGAGCCAAGCCGACAGCCTGGTAGCTGTATACCGATCCGGCAATGGTATCGATTAATTCATCGTCGCGGTAAATTCGGTACTGAGTTACGCCTACATTATCGAAGGCCAAAGGCAATTGGAACATCACTGTGCTGTAGGTGAGACCAGTAACAAAAAACTCAGCACCGGCAAACCATTTCGGAGGAATGGTGTCTTTGGTTGAAACGGGAGCTGTACTGAACGTTACACTCAGCCTGGGGCTTTTATTGCCGGCATCGTCAAAAGCTTCGACCTCATACGTATATGTCGTATTCGGGGTAAGCCCGTATACGACTATGTCAGGCTCATAACGAGCTCTCGTCGTCACCAGGCTGCCGTTTTGATAGACGTTATAGCCGATCACGCCCAAGTTGTCTTCAGCGGGCTCCCACTGAAGAAATGCAGTTTGCGCTGTGATGCTCGATACCTTCAGTCCACCCTGTGCAGGCCACGTTGGCGGAATGGTATCCGAGACTATTTGCTTGACCTTAAGAATTTCTTTCCCGTATGCCGCGTACCATGTTCCATTCAAATTTTTTGCTTTCCCTTGATCGGAGCCTAATTGGACCGGTGTTACATTATCAGGTGTACGAATGTATAATTTGTTCGCATTCGTAAGCGTAACGGATCCATCCGCCGCCAATCGATCAAGGCGAGGATTACCCGTAAAATTGTAGGTCAGTTGAGTCACCGTGCCTTGAGGCGTTTGCAAAAAGATTTGGTTCGTACCTTCATTTGTTCTTCCCGGAAAAGCGACCCACCCCTGATTGACCAAGTAATGATCGGAAGAAGTTGAAGCGGCCACCTCCGAAACCGATTGGTTCGACTGTTTGATCAGCTTTCCGTCCGAACGGGTATAGATCAAGGTGTCACCGTCCCAAGCAGGATCAAGGCTCGAATAGTTGGGATCTTGGATAAAAGGTTCTATCTGATTTTTGGCTGCAAAACGATAAATGTTGGTTAGGCTGCTTCCGCCAGGTTTATAATCAAAAACAAATTGCCCGTTAGCAGCAAGGCTCGCTCTTCCGGCATTTTTGACAGATTTGTCCACTTCACCGGTTTCCGTATTTATCCAAACTACTTGATCTGACGGTATTGGAATCAGTGCATACTTTCCTTCTATTTGCATGACGTTTGAATCAGTGCAGCATCTCTCGGTGAACTTGACATCCGTGTCGGTAAGCACACCGTTTTTCCATATGTAAATTCGGCCATCCCTGGTCGAGGTATCTAAAAGCCAAAGAACGATAGCCTCCGACGTAAGTTTGGTTTCAGTTATATGACCGTAACCCTTGTAGACAAGCGTACTCTTGCCCGTAGAACGGTTTTTCACATACAGCGAACCGTCGCTTATTTGTCTGTAAAGGATTTGGGTATCGTTATAATCAATAACGATGCCGTCGGCTTCATCCGCTTTTACAAGCGATGCCCCCGACACGACATGATAAGTGTAATACCCTCTAAACCGTTCCAGTGAATTTACTCCGTCCACGTAATCGTATACTTCCACTTTCAACTGCATCGTTTTCCCCAGATAATCCTTAAGGTCAAACGTATGCTCCAAGCTCCCTTCCCCGATTAAGGTCCCGAATCCGACTCCATCTTGTACAGAGAGCTCCATGTAGATCTTCGGAACGGAACGGTCATCCTCCGTTGTAACGGTGACTTTAAATGGACTTGATGCATCGATCACAGTTTGGTCCGCAGGTGCGACAGTCACCTCTGGGGGAGCGTCATGGACAAACTTAAAAGACGCTTGTCCCGTTCGATTCAATTGATTGGTCGCTTCTACGATAAGCGTCTTCTTCCCTTTTGCCAAACCATCCAGCGAAAGTGTCCCTGTCCACATACAAGATTCACAATCTTGTTGAAGAGCGGTCTCCCTATCATCCACTCTGGCGATAACAGTTTTCAGCTCACTGTCGGACTTTACTTGAGCGCTGATCTTCAAGTCCTTGTAAAACGGATCTCCTTCAAGTGGGGTAGATTGATTCAGGTACACGATCGTAACGCGAACCTCTCCCGCCGCATTCGCACTTCCTGCAAAGATAAAAGCGGAGAACACAACGAACAACAGACTCAGCATGCTTTTTAACATTCAAATCCCACCTCTTTTTGATACGTTTCGTATCATTATTGTCAGACTTATTTTACAACATTTTCCCAACTAATCACACTATTCGATATAGATCGAGAAAAACCTCCTATTTTTTGTTAATAAATTTATAATAATGACAGGTCGATAAAAACCACTTCGCAGAATCTAATGATCGTCGGCACCGGACTTTGCTTATCCACTGCCGCGGATATACAAACAGAAGCCCCCATCGTCACACATGGCGTATGACGATGAAGGCTTCCGGTTGACTTAGTTGATCAGCTTGGCTTGTACCAACATCCGTTCGATGATGGCTGCCGTTTCCGCTCTGGTAATGCTGCTGCCGGGGAGCAGTTTCGCTCCTGCGGAGCCCTCTACCAGCTTATTTTTGATAGCGGCCGCCATCTCTTGCTTCGCCCACTCCGACACAAGGCTGCGGTCGGCAAACGGAGCGAACGCTTGCTGCTGCTCTTGTTTGTCGGCACTGGCGTCAAGGCCGGTCAGCTTCATTGCTCTGGCGATCATGACCATCGCTTCTTCGCGGGTAACGATGTTCTCCGGATGGAAGGCTCCGTCCTCGTATCCGTTGATAATACCGTATTCCCGCGCTTTTTCCACTGCGCCTGCGAACCAATCGCCGGATTTCACATCGGTGAACGACAAATGGCTGCCGTCCTCCGCCAAGCCGAGGGCCCGAACGACGATTGCCGCAAGTTCTGCACGGGTAATCGCAGCATCCGGACTGAAGCGGCTTTCATCCGTTCCCTTGATTACCATACGGGATGCCAGATCATGAACAGCCGCTTTCGCCCAATGCCCCTGCAGGTCGGCAAATGTCACCGGATGCGAGATCAACGAGTAGGCGCTGTTGGTCAAACTGTTAATCACCGCGTAATATTTGCCGTCACGGTTCGTAATATAAGTCGGAACATGACGGGTAGTTCCGCCCGGCTCGATCACGATAGCCGTCGTCACTTTATCCGGGCTGACGCCTGCAGGCAGCGGAATCTCACGTTCCACGTAGGAGCTGAATTTGCCCACGGTTACGGTTCTGCCATTGTACGAAGCCGTTACCGTGAATTCTACAGGCTGCACCACGACGGAGAACCGTTCTTTTTCCGACCTGTTCTGAACATCCTGAACCGTCTTCGCATCACTCTTGGTAATAGCTACCTGTACAGAGATATCTGTGAGCTTGACTGAGCTGCCAAGCTGCTTGGATACTTGGTCAATCACAATTTCCGAAGCAGGCAGCTTATAGTTGGCGTGTGGAGTTTGAACTTCCAGGAGCGCCTGCTTGTTCTCCATAGATTTCACCGTGTCTCCTGTCAACAAGACGATGACGCCGTCCGATGCCTGTGTTACCGGAATGACCACATGTGATTTTGCAGCTTCTTGGGCCAGCTTGTTTTGGAGCTTGAAGCCGTCGATTGTCGCCTTAATGACAGATCTTCCATCCTGCTTCACCATTTCGCCTGCTGCAAGCTGTTCCGCATTCCGGCCGTTGACGCTTGCCGGAATGTCGATCTTCGTATCCGGATTGGCTGGCGTAGTACTTGGTGAAGTGGAAGGCGAGCTGCTGTTGTCCGCTTTATCCTTGGTAATGGCAATAACATAAGCGGTTTTGGTAACACCGTCCTGCGCCGTCACTTCTACGGTCAGACTAGTGGTCTCCGAGACTAAACGGATCGGCGGGCTTGCCATACCGCTTGTTATGGATACACCGTTCACCTTCAAGGTTGCAGCCGGATCATATACCGATGCGGTTACCGTTACGCTGTCCACACTATTTCCAACCTGGGCTTGGTAGGTTAAAACATCTTTGTTAAATACAGGTTTCAAGGTGCCGCTGCTAAGCGCCAGGGCCGTCAAGTCCGAACGATGCGACACAGTCCGACTCAAAGTAAAGTTCACGCCGGTCGTCGCTCTGTCTTCCGTCACACTTATGTTCCCTACACTGCCGCTCTCATAACCGCTCTTAACCACCGTGACGGTATAGCCCGTTCCAGCCGGAACGCCCGGTATGACGTAGCTGCCGTTCATCGTTGTAGTGGCAGAGTATACTGTTTGATAAACGGACAGGCTTACGGTCGCCCCCGCGATCGGGATTGCTCCGTCGGTGACCGTTCCGCTGATGGAGCCTGGTATAACTACAACGGGAATCGCGGTCAGAGCAAAGTTCACGCCGGTCGTAGCTGTGCCATCCGTTACGCTCACGTTCGCCGCACTGCCGCTTACATAACCGTTCTTGGCGGCTGTGACCGTGTACCCCGTACCTACGGGAATTCCGGTTATGGTGTAGCTGCCGTTAGCCGCTGTAGTTGCCAAGTACAAGCTTTGGTTGACTGTCAGGCTCACGGTTGCTCCCTCAATCGGGTTCGTCCCGTCTGTTACCGTTCCGCTAATCGCACCCAGAAGAGAAGTTAACGTGACGTTCACTCCCGTTGTGG
This sequence comes from Paenibacillus sp. sgz302164, assembly GCF_056120505.1. Taxonomy (NCBI): domain Bacteria; kingdom Bacillati; phylum Bacillota; class Bacilli; order Caryophanales; family Paenibacillaceae; genus Paenibacillus; species Paenibacillus sp. sgz302164. Next base: position 91,399 of record NZ_JBVYOL010000001.1, read on the forward strand.
CTGCATTTGGCGTTACGCTCACATTCCCGACACTGCCGCTTGCATAACCGTTCTTGCTGGCTGTTACGGTATACCCCGTACCTACCGGGACTCCGGTGAGGATGTAGCTGCCGTTCGCCGCTGTAGTTGCGCTGTACACGCTTTGGTTAACCGTCAGACTTACGGTTACTCCCTCAATCGGGTTCGTCCCGTCTGTTATCGTTCCGCCGATCGTGCCCGGAAGTGCAGCCAACGTGACGTTCACTCCCTTTGTGGCTGCATCCGCAGCAACGTTCACATTCCCTGCGCTGCCACTCTCATAACCGTTCTTGCTGACTGTCACCGTATAGCCCTTGCCTACCGGGACATCAGGGATCGTATAGCTGCCGTCCGCCAGCGTAGTTGCAGTATATACGCCTTGGCTTCCCGTCGTCAGTGTTACGAAAGCTCCCTGGAGCGGGTTCGTTCCATCTGTGACATTACCTTTAACCGCACCTTGGTCCGCAAGACCTTCTGCGGCAAGCGCCGTAATTTCGTTGGAACTCAAAGCTCTCGTATAAATACGGAAGTCAGACACTTTACCTTTGTAATACTTATCGCCACTGCCGTTATACGCAGGTCTGCCGATATAATTTGCAATAGTGGATTCGATATCTTTAGGCAATACGGTCAAACCCGTAATCTGCCCGATCTGTTGTCCATCCTCGTACAGCGTTGCCGTAGTTCCCGAGATCCTGTAGACGATGTTCTTCCAGACGCCCCGAGTAAGGAGCGCGCCCTTGCCCGCAGTCTGTTCATCCGTGTACCAGTTTTTCGTGATCGATCCTCTGAAATAACCGCCCCCCGTAGACTCCAGCAGCGACAGGTACTTTGTGCCGGCAACAGCAGCGGGTGCGGATGAGAAGGAGTAGATCCACGCAGTATCGGCGATTGACGGATCCATCTTCATGTTCATGGATATGGTGATATCCGATAATCCTGCTAACAGGCCGTTAGGCATCTGTACGGAATCATCCGAGCCGTCGAAGGTTAACGATCCGCCATGCTCATCGGCTAAAGCAGCGCCTCCAAGCAGTGTACCGTTATTGCCATTCCCGGACCAGTCCGTTACAACTGTGCCGTTTGCCGCATTGTTATCGAATTTATACCACAAAAGCTTATCCGTCCATTGGGCATACAAGGTCATATCGCCGGTAACGAGCGTACTTGCCGTAACCTGTGTGCCGCTTCCATCCGGCTTCGTATTCCAGCCTGACAAGACATAGCCAACTTTGGTCGGCTTCGTTGTAACCGAACCCATCGGTCCGTTTACAATGATCGTCTTTGCTGCCGGGGTCGCTTCCGTGTCTCCGCCATTCTTGTCAAAGGTCACCGTATAATAGGTTGATGACAAAGGAGTCAAGGCCATGGTGCCGGAAGCGGGTTTATTGGATGCTATACTCACATTCGTCAGGCTTGCGTTTCCGTAGCCTGCTTTGCTTGCCGTTACCGTATAGCCCGTGCCGACAGGAATATTGCCGATATTAAAGCTTCCGTCTAACGCCGTTGTTGCGGAATATTCAACTCCGCCAACCGTCAGGCTTACTTTGGCATCTCCCTGCGGTTTCGTTCCATCGGTTACCGTACCGGTCAAGCTGCCAATTTTGTCGTAGAAACTGAACCGTTTGTTAAAATCAAAATTATACGTAAAAGCGTCCTTACTTCCGGTCAGGTTTGTCAGGTCAAACACCGTCCGGTCGGCTTCGCTCATTGATGCCACCCACGGAGAGTAGGTTCTGAAGTTCAGGTGGTTGTTGCCTTCGTCGAACTCCATCAGTCTGAGCCATCCGTTGCCTCCGTGATAATACGACTGATAGTCCACCAGCATCTCGAGTACATCATTTCCGCTGGCGTTCTTCACAGTCCGGTAATTCGTACCGTGATTGTGACCGGAGATCGTCATGAACACCTGATTATTGTTTTTAACCAAATTATCGAATATCGATTGTCCGTTGCCCGATACGCCGGAATCATAGTCGGTAGTGTCGTAACTAAGCACACCAGAGCTGTCCAAGATGAGAATTTGGTGCGAAACAACAATAGTAGGAATCTTCGGGTTATCCTTCAATATGCCCTGTGCCCATGACAACTCTTGTTTGAAATTGTACCCGTCGATACTGAGGATCATGTACTTGTAACTGCCGGCCTCAAAGATGGCATAGGAGCTGTATCCGCTTGGCAACCCTCCGTGCCAGTAGGTTTTGTTGGCAAATCGGCTGCTTCCGAAGTAATTATTATAAACACTGGAGCCGCGCGAGTCATGATTGCCCCTCATCGTGATATAGGACGCTCCTGCCGTATCCAGCTTGTCGAAGCCGGCAGCGGCGGCCTTCCACTGTGCAACTTGATCGTATTGGTCTACGATATCCCCGAGAGACACGGTCATTTTGATATTGTTGTCCGTGTGATGGTCTGCAATCCAACCTAGCTCACTGCTAAAAATCTCCGGCTGATACCTGACCATATTTTGGGTGTCCGGTAAAAATGCAAAGCTGTACGTACCGCTATTGCTGACAACCGGCGTGTTATTATTGTTGCCGTCGATAATTCCATCGGTATCAAAATTCGTGGTGATCCATTGGCTCTTATCCAATGCGTTCGCCGTAATCTTGATTTCCTGAATGGTTCCTGCAAAAAGCCCGTCAAGCGCACCGTTCCATTCGGACGCCCCGATATTCCATCCCTTGCCGCTATTGAGTGCAATACCATTCACTTCGTCGGAAGGATTACGGAAATCGGTGACACCGTCGATATAGATTTTTGATTTGTGACCATCATTTACGACGGCGGCATGGTACCAGTTCTTTGCACTATCCAGAGCGAAGGACCAGGCATTAGGATTATAGTTCAAATTGGTCGGAAAGCTTTCCCACTGAAGCTCCCTAATATTGGATACCGACAGAGTCGTAAGGATTTCTTTTTCCCCGCCCGTTTTTCCAATTGCCGTACCCGTCCCTTGCCGGGTCAGGATGCCTGACCATTGGTTGTTGGCGGCCGTAAAGCCTTCGGGCATTTTGAACAGAACTTCAATCGTAAAACCGTTCATGAAAGTCTCGTTGTTAATCGGCGCGCCGGAAATGGTCTTCAAATACTTGCCGACCGACTGGCCGCGGAAGTTGTTAAAAATAAGGCTTTTACCATCGTCAGACCATCTCATCATGCTGGAAGCGGCTGCGTTCAGACCGTTGCCTGTCGTTACCAGCGAAAGTGTGTTGCCATAGCCGGACAGGTCTCCGATTTGCATGTCCCCATTGCTCAAGGAGCCCGAGATGACATTATCCTGACTGAATTTCCAATCCGCCAAGACCGGCGTTTGCGACAAAACGACCAGATCGAATGTTTTGGTGCTGACTGCACCGCCATAAGAAAGAGCAGCTGTTAAAGTAACCTTGCCATTGTTAGCCCCGGCCGGACGATGCACGGTTCCGTTTGGTTCGATCAGTGTACTGTCACTGCTGGACCAGCTAATCGCAGAGCCGTTTGCCCCGGTTGCAGGCAGAGTCAGGGTGCTCGTTGAAATAATGTTCGACGTTCCGAGACTGAGCGCCTGTGCATCGAGACCGACGATTCCTGCGTCACCTGTTCCCAATACCGTAACCGTAAATGTTTTGGTATCCGATGCCGTTCCTTTGGCAATCGTTGCCGTTAACGTAACGTTAGCCGTTGCGCCGCTCCGGCTGACTGTTCCATCTGCTGCTGCGACAGCAGGATCGCTGGACTGCCAGCTGACGGTACTTCCGTTCGTACCAGTTGCAGGCAGAGTCAGATTGGATGTTACGGCACTAGTATCCCCGAGAGTCAAAGCCGTTTTGTCATCGAATACGACCCCGGCGTTTTCCTCTGCCGCTACTGCGGCAATTTCCGTCGCGCTCAAAGCTTTGTTGTAAATACGGAAGTCGGAAATCTTGCCTTTGAAATATTTATCGCCTGAATACGCCGGTCTGCCGAGATAGTTGGCGATTGTCTTCTCGATAGCGCTCGGCAATGTCGCAACGGTGCCTTGCTTTACCAGAACGCCGTCTTCGTACAGCGACGCCGTAGTGCCGGAAACCGTATAGGCAACATTTTTCCATACGTTTGCCGCGAGCTTCGAGCCTTTGGAGACATTCAATTCTCCGACCCATCCGTTTGTTGCAGTGGCCACCCGGAATACGTCGCTCCCATCCTCCACCATACCTAGATACTTTTGGCCGGTCCAAGCCGCATCAGCCGTGCCAAACGAGTATAACCAGTAAGGCTTGGCATACGCCGGGTCCACTTTCACACTCATGGTAAAGCTGGCATTCGTCAAGCCCTTCAACAGTTCATCGGTCATCTTCACGGAATCATCCGTACCGTCCAGGGCTACCGCTCCGCCATGCTCGCCGGTTAGCGCTGCGCCGTTCAGCAGCGTACCGTTCTTGCCATTTCCCGAAGCATCAGGAACAGTAACGCCGTTTCCGGGATTATTGTCGAATTTATACCACAACAGCATGGAATCCTTGGCAGTAACATTATTAGCCTTGACTGTTACCACGAACGTCTTCGTTTGGCTTGCCGCTCCGGATGTAACTGTCGCCGTCAGCGTCACCTGGGCATCCGCTTGGCCGTTTGCAGGGCGAGTAACATGCGCCGTTCCACCTGCTATCGATATAACGCTGGAATCTGATGTATTCCATTGGATCGTCGCGCTGCCGTATGCGCTCGTCGAAGGCAGCAGGAAATCCGCGGTCACACCCGATGTGGCGATATTCAGGTTGGCCAGCGTACTGGAGACGGCTTGGCTATCGGAATACGGCACGTTCAAGAAGATCGGGTTGGAGTAAAACCACATATCGGTATAATTGCGTTTATTGATTTCGGTAAACCGGGTTTCGTTGTCCTTGGTCACGTTTTTCACATCGATCATCGGCTCGCCGTTGCTCGTTTCGCCAGGAATATCCGTCCCCAGATTGGTGCCTCTCAGCCTGAAGTACTGGTTCTTGCTCGCCGAACCCAATGCATAAGTAATCGTGTGATAGCCTTCGGCATCTGTCGTCCAGTCTGCGCTGGTGAAACGCTTGACGACCTTGGTCGTATCGTTGGAATCTTTGTTGTATGCATCCGTTCCCGGCTGCGCCTTGCCGGTTACATCGCCGGCAATCAGGTCTACATGATCCAGCTGAACCGGGTCGCCGTTATTGTTTTTCTCAGGGCTTTTGAACCGGATGGTCAGCTGCAGATTGTCTCCCGGTGCAGCCTGCAGCTCCTCGCCCATTCCCTTGGAGGTGCCGTTGTTTGAGATTTTGAAGTCAAGCGCGTTGATAATATCCCCGAATACAGAAAACGACTTGCCCGAACGCATGCCGCTGACGACGGCATTCATGCCGGAACCGTTAACCCACGTATAGTTCTTGGAATATTCGCCCGGATAGTATCCGCTGGAATAGGAACGCGTGCTGTCGATTTTAAAGTGATAGTCGGAGTTGGCGAAGTTCCAAAATCTGCGGCCTTCACCCAAAAGCGCATCCCACTCGCCGCCAACCTTGGCGATTCTAACGTCTGCGCCGCCGTATAAGTCGGTCGTCTCACCCCGATCAGGGGCCATCTGGTTGCCCGGCATCCCCTCAAAGCCAAACGCAACATTAGGTGCCAAATTATTGATGTCGCGAATGTCCGCAACCTTCAATTCCGAAGACGTGCCATTCTTCCTTGAAGGATGGTTGAAGAGCGCATAGCTGTTCGGATAGTTGTCACGAAGCCATTGAAAACCTTTCTTCGTATCGTCCAGCGTCGAATAAGCTCTCGTTTCAGAGCTCCATGTTGCAACATCCGCGGGATCGAACAAATTGGCGGCCCGGTTTGAGAATAAATACTCGAAGTGCTGGATCGCCTTCAGCGCTTCATTCGATCCCGGCGTGTCGGTAACGATTCCGACAGAACTGTGATCCCGAGTAGGCATGTCCCACTCGAATCCGGTGAAAATCGTTTTGCCCGGGTATTTGCCGGCATCCTGGAGCTGCTTGATTTTCGGCGCTTGATATTGAGCAACACCCATGGACAACGGGATTGAACCGGACAGGGATGCTCCGGTGTCATCATGGCTCGATAAGCGCAAATGATCGGAGAGCGCCAGCCAGTCCAGACCGTTTTTCTCAAATGCATTGTCCAATACATCCGTCAACGCCGTCTTCGCGTCATCCGATTCTACGGTATGGGCATGGTACTCACCGGTCATCCACCTTCCTGCGCTTGCGGAAGTTGAGTCTGCAGATGGGTCACCCGATGCTGCGTGTACCGTTGGAACAGCTAGATTGGGGGCCCACATGCCTGTTAGCAGGGAAGCAATCGACAGAGAGGAAAGCACTTTTTTTCGTAACATGATGACTCCTTTCAAACTTGAACGCAAAATTCGACTTATTCCCCAAAAATATAACAATGGATAATTAACTTTGTCTATATGGTTTCAGAAACCACATAATATCTTAACGTAAGTGCTTCCAAAGCGCTGCCTTCTTATTGTATCTATTCCAATTAATGTGGTTGATAGGATCTTCCTGTCATTCCAGCACAACCGCTTGCATGACTAAAGCTCTTTTCCCCATGTGATTATCCCCATGTATCGCTTACTCATTAACAACTACGGTCTTCACAACTTTATCCGGATGTGTACTTGAATACTCAAAAGCTTCAGCAATTTGATGAAATGAGAAAGTATCCGTAATTAGATCTTTTACATTGATCTTGCCATCGGAAATCCATTGTATCGCAGCAGGATATGCGTTTACATATCTATGTACTGCGACATAGTCCAATTCTTTTTCTATAAAGGCAGCAATGTTCATCTCCACGATATTTCCGCCTGGCCAACCTACCTGTACAACACAGCCACCTGGACGGCAATAATTTACTGTCGATGCTGTAGCTTTACTTGATCCGGCAGTTTCAAAAACGACAGCACCTTCTATACCTGTATCACTAGGTAAGGCTACCCTATCCATTCCTATTTTTTTGGCCAAAATGAGTCTAGCTTCATTAAAATCAACACAAATTACCTTTCCTCCGCCTGCCGCTTTAAAAGCTTGCGCAGTAAGCAGACCAATGGGACCTGCACCAAGGATTACTGCCGTATCGCCATTTTTAAATCTGGCTCGATTTACTGCGTGAAGCCCCACTGCAACTGGTTCAACCATTGCCGCTTCTTCAAAGGATAGTGTTTGGGGAATATGAAATACCATATCTTGACGTATAGAAATGTAATCACAAAAGGTACCATTGACCGGAGGCGCTGATAGGAAGATAACGTCCGGGCATAAATTATAACGCCCGGATTTGCAATAGATACAAGTCCTACAAGTAATACCAGGCTCGATAACAACGTGTTCGCCTACAGAAAAGCCTCTAACTTCACTTCCCACCGCTTCAATAATTCCACTGGATTCGTGTCCTGGAACATAGGGCTCTTCTACAACGAAATTGCCTAATCTTCCATCCCGGTAAAAATGAATATCTGATCCGCAAATACCATTTGCTTTAATTTTGACTAAAACTTCATCTGCTTTCGGTACCGGAATTTCCTCTTCTTGTATTGTAAATCTATGTTCTTTATCGAGGTATGCTTTTCTATTCATTTTCATATATTCAGCCCCTGTATATGATGGTCCGCTTTCAGTTTTAATGCCTCTGTTAAAAGAAGAAGTGTTAACGCTTGGCCGTATGTCATGGGGCAAATGGGAACATCCCTGTAGTCCTGCAGTCGGTCGCTAATAGCCGTGCCGTATGATACCTCAGTCACAGTCCCATCCTCCGAAATTCTTTCCAGGATAGCATGAAGCCCTTTAATTCCACATTCACGATATGTTTCGGGAATGTACCCCATCCGTACTGCTTTCAAGATTCCATAAGCAAAGCCAGCTGTAGCTGAAGCTTCAACATAGGATTCCGGTTCTATGATGAGAGTATGCCACATGCCGTTTTCGTTCTGATGCTGTTCCAAAGCTTTAATCTGACCATGGAGAGTATCTAATAAGAACCATTTTACCCCTAAGTTTGAATTCCCTATGATATCAAGGTAGTCTACCACGCCAGAGGTATACCAACTGTTACCTCTAGCCCATTGAATTTCACCGAAGCTGTGTCGTCCGTTAAAGTCAAAACCATGATTGAGCAACCCCGTGTTCTTGTCCGTCAGGTATTTAATATGGAGCAGAAATTGTCTGGATGACTCTTCCAAATAATCTTCTCGATCTAATAATTTGCCCATTCGTGCCATGAACAGTACCGTCATAAAAAGCGTATCGATCCAGATCTGTCCCGGATTTTCTACTCCGGAAACGATATGCTGAAAACCCATTTCTTCGGTCCGAGGCAGTTCCTTCATGACCCACTCAGCCCATTCCCTGCAAACATCTAAATAAATTCCATTATTTGTATATTCATACACATAGGTTAGTGTCAAGAGAGGGCATACGGTGTTAATATTTTTTTCCGGCAGGCCCTTTGCGATATTGGTGTCAAACCACTTGATCAAGAAATCAAGCGCTTCTTGATTACCCGTTTCGGCATAGTATTTTTGCATACCGTATAAACCGACTCCCTGAGCCCACTCCCAGGTCCCCATATCAATGATGCTTATTGGACAGATCTCATTGACACCTGTTTCATTGTCGAGGGTTTGCATCCTGTAGGATACTTTTTCAAATAGTTTCAGCAATTCGTCTCTTCTCATGATTACATCTCTTCCTTCCGCTTCGCTCATATTTAAAATATTTTTTCGCCATATTTCGATTATATTGAATTGTAAAAAAATATTATTGCAATATTGTCTTTATTTATTGCATTTTTGTTTAAGCGCGATTAGAATTTACTCAAATATATCTAACAAAAAGGGCTGATACTATTGGATAGCATAATTGGCCTAAAAAAAGTCAGAGAACCCTACGATGTAGATCTTAAATTGGAACACGTCATTGGGACAGATAAGGAAGTGATGAACTATTACCATTTCCACAATGTTTTCGAAATTTATCTGGCCCTCACTCCGGGAGCAGAAATGTGGATCGATAATAAACGATACATGGTTTCCGCCAATGACCTTTTCCTGTTGAGTACTCGCGACCAGCACCGGGTCATCATTCATGACCGAAAAGGGTATGAAAGATACTTTCTTTATTTTAATCCTTTATATATCCAGCCTCTTTGCACTTCTAATACCAATCTGCTGGAATGTTTCGACATACTTGCTTCAAACCGTACCCACTGCCTTAAACTAACTACGGAGGAAGCCCAAAAGCTATTATCATACTATGGTGACGAATTGTTAGATGCTGATGTGAATTCGAATTCATATGCATGGGATATCAAGCGAAGGATTCTTCTGGCTGAAATCCTTATCTTTCTCAATGAAGTGGTTATGCGGGGAATACGTTCAACAGATTCTAATAACGCTGAAACTGCTTCCCATCATGTCTTGATGCATGTTATGGAATTTATCGCCAGCAATTATCAACAGGATTTAAATGCTCAACAGGTTGCTGAACTCTTCAGTCTAAACCGACATCAGTTAAACCGGCTTTTCAAGGAAGTTACCGGCATTTCCTTTCATAAATATCTGGTGAATACGCGGATTATAAAGGCACGGGAACTATTAGAGCAGGGCTGCATATCCACAACTCAAGCATGTTATGAAAGCGGTTTTAATGATTATGCTCATTTCATACGTACTTTTAGTAATGCCGTAGGTACGGCTCCGGGAAAATATGCTCGACAGTTTCAAAAGAACACTGTCTCCTCAATTTTCAATTGATTTCGCCGAAGAAAAACAAAAACGCTTGGAAGCCCAAGCGCTAAGAGGAATTGAAACCTTCGAAAATTTTTTATTTTACAATTTACTCCTTCAAGGAAAACTTCATCCGATCCAGATTCCCTACATACATAAGACCGGATGTCGTCGTCCCCTTGAACACGACGCAGATGGTTTGCTTGCCGCTCACCAGTTGATCCAGGCGTCCGCCGGCCATTTTGTAGGTTCCCCAGCCGGTGCCCGTATTGGGCAAGCTTACTGTACCGATGATAGCACCGTCTTTATCGTTCACATGGATTTCCGCAACTACGTTGGCCGGCGATTTTTGGCTGGGCGCATCATAGACGATTTCAAGATAGTTTTTGCCCTTTGCTCCGAAATCCACATCGTTGTAGGTCATCCAAGCGCCGTTAAACGTGTTGCCCACGGTCGTCCCGTTATTATTGCTTTCCGTTTTTAACGGATTGTTATTAAACGTGTTCACCGCCGTTGTCCAAGCGGAACGGGCTTCAAATTCGACCGTCACATCCTGTTCCGGCGCTTGCGGGCTTAACGTAAAGCTCGCGTTGTCGTAGTTGCCGATGTATTTGTAAACCGCGCTGCCCGTGCCCGTCATCACGAGGTAGACATCCTGGATACCCGTCAACGTTTGGGTGAGCTGCGCCGTAACGGTTTTGTAAGTGCCCCACGATGCGGCTGTCGGAGGCGTGTTAACCTTCCCGATCAGCGTACCGTTGACGCCGCCTATCCGAACCTCCACCGCCGCATCGGCCGGGCAGCTCGCGCTATTGCCCGAATACCCGCGATATGTTCTATGGCATCCGGGTAATTCGACCATCGAACCGGATTCGGTATCCATTGCGGGGGATGGATGTATATCTGAGAACCTTGTTTTAACGAAGTTGAAATCATCCATAGGAACGGAAGCAGAAACAAAAGGCAGAGCCCCGTCTTGAGCTGTTTGATTCTTGCGATGGATTGCCACCAAACTTCCTCTCCCTTCTTTAGTTCACCTTTCCGCGTTAAATCTTAAGGGAATCGTAATCTATGCCTATGGTATTTTCAATATAGTCCATTGATAAGATTGCGTAAATGCGATCTAGAGTAAAGGGTAGAGAAATTCGCCCCTCCTCATCAAACAATACTCATTGTATCATTGAGAAGTCGAGGCGACTTTATTGTTTGTATAACAACATTTTCTTCAGCAGATGAATTGTAACCACGAGTAACAAAGGAATTGTAAATCCGGTCAACTTCCAAATTGGAAGGATTACCGTGATGTGCTCGGTCAATTTTGCTTCGCTTCTTTGTAAAAGAAAAGCAAAAATCATATTGATAAAAGTCAGAGGTAATATAAACACTTTCTCGTCCTTTAATTTACATATACGTACAACTAAATGATTTAATATGAAAAGTATAATGCAAGCTTTCATGTAAGAACCTACGATTAAAGCTATCCCAATAATGAATTCTACCCGCTGAAGAATAGGTTGTATATCAATCATTCGTGCAACCTCTACCATCGAATACTTTCTTTCCCCGGCTAAGGGTCCGAAAACAAGAATGGTTGATATAGAGACCGCAATCAATGTGATGACGCTGATACCAAACGCAATAACCAGCTTTTTATGTAAATCTCGGGCCGGCCGACGAACAAAAGGAAGAAGTAGGGCGAGTAAGACCGGTTCTGCGTGGGTGAAACCATATGAAAGGTAAGCGCCATGTAATACAGGTTTTATGCCATCAGGAAGAACAGGTAAAAGAAACTCTCTGTGATAATTAGGAATGGACAACAGCAAAGTCAAGATGATGAACAGCATCACGATGAAAATTAAAATGGTAAACATTCTGCTCATGACTTCAATCCCTGCACGTACAGTTATGGCCACTGTGGTGAAGATAAAGATATCAAATATGTATTGAGGGGTTTGCCTCATTAAAGAACTGTTAGCATATTTACCTACTTCATGTACGATATCTGTACTCATTTCAAATAAGAGCGAAATAAATGGAATAACAATAACAATGGTGGGCCAGGTTCCCAAAACGGCTTGGCTATATTCACTAAAAGATAGTCCGGGATATTCCTTATCCATGTAAAGAACAAACAGTAATTGAATCATGGCAACCGTGCCGGAGAGCAGCAGAGATATCCACACACCGTTATGGGCGAATCCAATTAATGGACCGGGAAGGTTTACAATAACTGAGCCAGTCAAATAAACAAAAAACAATACGATCAATTGATCTTGACTTATGATTTGTTTATTCATAAAGATCATGTTGCTCCTTTTCTAAGAATCTTTATCTAAATACTCAACTATATGATGAGCCAAATCTTTATACAGCCATGATGCGATGTCATGAAGAATCGGCATTCCAAATTCCCCAACATACTCAATACCAAGATAAATAGAGGCAATAACGGTCACTCCGTATGCGATCTTGTCCCGCAGCGCCATTTTCTTTATTTTGGCAAGATTATAGAACGTCATTAACAAATAACTCGAGATCACAACAATCATTTTTTCAGCCATCCGTTCGTGCTCCTTCACTAATTGTCTATAGAAAGCGGTTTTGATATTGCAGTTCCGCTATTTTTTATTTCAATTTTTGCTTTAATATCGATTTGAGTATTAGCGAAACGCTCTCCCCAATTCTTCTTCCATCGTTTCCATAAGGCTGGGTCTTTACGGTATATTTGGTCCCCTAGTCCAATTAGGTCTAATTTCTTTTGTTTCATTCGGTTCAAAGTTTTACTTAAAGATTGTTCAACTGTCCGAGCCGCGGCCGCGGCAAATTTTTTTTCATCTTCCGGAGTTTTTAATTTCATGCACCTCATTTCTCCAATAGCTCCCGAGAAATAAACGAATATTTGAAGTTTGACTGCTTCCCCTTCAATTTGTGGAGTTAGTTTGGAATAGAAGGATAATACTTCCAGGGAATTATTGCTTGCATCGCTCGAATCGCTTTGAGTTTCGCACGGCACGCGGATAATTCCTCCCTTGTACTTATTGTGTAACATTTGTATCATTTGCGAATCTTGAGGAGAAACGACCCCCTCCCATTTTCCTTTTTTTAAAACTGCCATTCCGGCAGCTACCAGATCCTCTCCTTTGTTTCCGCCTTTAGTGATGTAAGGAACTAACGAAATCCCCGTCTGGCTGCGAAGACCGACGAAAAGATCAAGTAAAGAAGTGTTAGTCGTTTTGTAATTGTGCCGATCGGAATATTTTGAAATTTGCAATAACTGTTGACTTACTGTTTTTTCGATTAAAGGCTTCATTTTCAAATATTGCGATGCTTTCCCGTGGGCAATAAAAAATGAAGAACTAAGTCTAGCCTCATGATCCCGATAAAAGAAATCCAAAACCTCGCCGATAGGATGTATTTGTACTAACTGATCTTCTACAATGATAGCCCTCAAATGGCTCCATTGTCCTTTGCGTCCTATATGAAGGATAATATCCCGAATCCCGTCAAACATCGTTTCACCCTTTGTTTGCACATTGATATAGGAAATATCTCCGCTTTGCTTTCCTTGTGAACCGCCGGAATGTACCGGTTTGTATATTTGCACCGTAAGATCAACCATTCCTTTATCGGCTTTGTCGATGGCAAGTCCTAAGATAAAGGACCGATCCGTAAGTTCTGTCTTATCCCAGCAACCCGGCAGCAATAGAACGCATACCATCAGACAGCCGACAAATGCGATTTTTCGCATAATAGGCCTTCTTTCAAAAAAACTGTCTTTTATTTTTCAGATCCGAATATCTTCTTGCTGCGCGGTGAACGCAGCAAAATTTTAAACGGGGCACGAATGAATGCATCCAATAATTGCTTCGGTTGAAGAGGTGCTACAGGGGTTAGATATGGCTGCCCAAGGGATCTGAGACTCGTTAAATGCAGCAAGATCCAGAGAAAACCTATCATCAGACCGAATCCGCCCAGGAATGTGCTTAAAATCATGAGCGGAATCTTTATAATTCTTAAAGCGGTAGCCATGTTGTATTGAGGAATGGCAAAAGAAGCAATTCCGGTTAATGCAACGACCACGACCATCGTCGGAGAGGCAATACCTGCAGATATGGCTGCTTCACCAATAACGAGAGCGCCAACAATACTTATCGTGGCGCCAATCTGTCTTGGCAATCGCGCTCCGGCTTCCCGAAGAAGTTCAAAGAAAAATTCCATGATGGCGGCTTCATAAAACGCAGGGAAAGGAATTCCCTCACGCGCATTCATGATGGCAAGTAAAAGAACAGTAGGAATTAATTCCGGATGAAAAGTCGTTAAAGCAATATATATGCTGGGCAAACTTAAAGCAATAAAAAATGCAAATATCCTCATTAAGCGAATTAGGGAGGCAATTATACTTCCTTGGTAAAAGTCTTCCGAGGATTGATACATTTCTGTAAATAGTCCCGGACATATTAAAATCGAACCTGTGCCTTCGACGAGCACGATGATTTTACCGTCCAACATAGCTGCAGTAGCGGTATCCGGCCGTTCTGTATAGCGGTATTGAGGGAATGGAGAATAAGTCGAATCCTCAATCCCCTCTTCAATAAAAGAGGTCTCAAGAACATTAACTTGCTTTAGTCTGGAAATCCGCTCTTTTAACTCAGCTAAGACTTCCAAATTAACTGTATTTATCAAATAAGCGATATTGATTTCAGTTTTGGTTTCTACCCCAAGCGTAAACTTTTCTAATTTAAAATTAGGAGTTTTTAACCGCTGCCGTAACATACCGATATTCTTTTGCAAATTTTCAACTGTACTCTCGCGCGGACCATGAACTACGGATTCTGCAACCGGTTCGCTCACTTGCCTGGTTATTAGTGAAGCAACTTTGTAAGACAAAGCTTGATCCCAACCATTAAAGAAGATAACAAGATGCCCTGTAACAATATCATCAATTGCTTCTTTTAGATCGTTTACAAGCTTGGCAGATTGCGAGGAAACACCGTGGTTGCTGAAAAAGCGAATTACATCTTCAGGTGTGACAGAACTTGCAGGGCCTACTTCGTGGGGAACAAGGTCCTGAAGTGATGCTTTCATATAATTTAATGTTTTATGTTCGAATAACGACTCGAAATAAACGGAAAATGCTGTGTGTCGGAGCTCCGGTCCAAAGTGCCACTGAAAAACAGATAAATCATCGCAGGATTCAAAACGCGTTTCGAGCCACTTTAAATTAGATTCCAATACGGGTGAAATCGGTTGTATATCCATTTCTGAACGGGTACCGGCAAAGTTCGTTTGGTTCATGCGGTTAACCTCCGGAAGTAAGAACTATGCTACAATTATTTCCAACTCAAATAAGATTTATTTATGCTTTTTCGAAATTCAGGATAAAATTAAGTTCGTCCCCGTGACTAACCAACCTTATGACAGTACGCGGTGTGTCGTGTCAGAATCCGGACGAATCCGGAAATGGAAAAATCCGCAAAAGACTTAAACGGATTTAAGTCTTTCGCGGACCGGTATTAGCTTGACAACTGCTGCTTGTAGTCAAACAGGGAATCGTAAATTTGCGCGAGCCTGTTTACTCGCCACGTCGGTCGGATCGTTATTACAGTATTGATGTTTTCCCCGCAAGTTTTCTGCGTTGTAGATTCCTTGTATTGTTAATCTCTCCCGCCGAGTACTCCGTGCCGAATAAGAACATTCTTCACATTCTCACTACCCATTGCTTGATCTGGAAGTTTACTCCCTGCTTCTATGAGGCTCTCCGCAACTGCGGCATAATCCCCCTTGGGAGCTTGAATATGAAGTGATCCCCAGATACAGCTATTCATTGGAATCCCTCCGAATTCATTCAGGATGTCCATAGAAGCACCGCGTTCAATTAGCAGTCGGACGATTTCGTAGTCTCCTTGTGCTGCGGCACAATGAAGGGCTGTCATCGAATGGGCGTTGCTCCATGCATCCACATGAAAACCAACATCCAACATGAGTCGCACTGCATCTGCTTTATGCTTCCATGCTGCATCCGTAATTACACTCTGCTCTTCCGGCTCCAGGGATCGGACAATATCTGCATGTTCCCTTAACATGCTATGGACGGTTTCTGTATCTGCCCGCATACAGGCAAACAGGAATTTCTGCTTAACTGAACTGTACGACAGCATTAACTCCGTAATGGCTTCATAACCCAGGTGATCCGCAAGAAAGATCGGCCTCACAGCTGCGCCTATATGGTACGCATATATATGCCCGCCAACGGAGGTGAAATTCCCTTTCCCCACCTGGGCCTGAAGGGCATTCGGATCCTCCTTCAGAATTTTGCGGACGAGTTCGATATCCCCCAACTTACAAGCCATGAAGATATCCGTCTGAGCGCCGCGTTCAATTAAATGTCTGCATTTGTCCGGGTTATTGACAGCATACTGAGCCGGTGTACTGTTGTGGTCGATATCCCGCTTATCAATCTCAGCCCCGTGATCCAGCAGGAAATCGATGATCTCAGGCAAAATGGCATAATGCAGAGGAACCTGCCCATCCGGGCCGCGTTGATTGACAACTTCCGGATCCTCCTCTACCATCTTTTGCAGGATATCCAGCATTCCCAATGCAGCCGCAGCATGCGGATCGACATGAGCTCCCCGCTCAATAAGATAACGGGATAAATCGTGATGATCATGATGCAGAACACCAAATCCTCCCGCCCACCAGTTGCTTTTGGCATTGATGTCAGCCCCGTACTGCAATAATACATCCACCATCTCACGGTTTCCTCTATTTGCAGAAATCACAATCGCCGGCGTGTCGAAAACAAACCATGGTTCGTCGATCTGTGCGACAAGCGATGGATGGTTTTGCAATAGACGCCTTAAAGCTTCAGTGTCGTTATTATCAACTGCCTGTTTGAATTGTTCGATGACCATGTTATTCTCCCTCCTTATACCTCAATAAAATGATGGCTTTGCCCAATCGGTATTTGGTTCGCTTACACCTAGACTGATTTTAACATATTTATCACTTTTTTCTTCAATAATATCGATGATTAATTGAGTTACCGCTTGACGTGTAACCTGTGCACCCTTAAATAATTCTCCTTTTTGCGTGAGCATATAATTCGTATTACCCTCTTGGTTGTAAAGCCATGTAAGGCGTAAAAGTGTATAATCTAGATTTGAATTTTCAAGCAACCGTGCGGATTCAGTCTGAGAACGCATTCTACTGCCTCCACCAATCATTTTCTTATTCCATTGGCCAAAAGCTCCAGGCACTTCATCATAAATACCCAAAACGGAAGCAGCGATTACCCTTTTCACTCCAGCAAAATTCATTGCATCAATAATGGTTTTCGTGGATTTTTCATCGCCCATGTCATTAATATAAACGAGGTCGATATCTTGCATAGCCTCGATCAGTTTATCTTTGTCTTTAAAATCACCATCAATAATAGTTTCTCGACGATCATCAGTGATAGTTAACCGCTTATGGCCATTTTTTGCATAAAGAATGATGAGATTGTCCGTGTTATTGAGCAATTTATTTGTTAACATACGAGCTATTTGGCCTGCTGCACCTAAAATCAAAATTTTCATAATATCATTCCTCTTTATTAATTAATGCTACATAAATATCAAAATCTGTTTTCCCGTCAGCCTGCATTTCCCTTCAATAACGAACCGACACGGCCGGTAGATACGAACGCGATGCCCGCCGCGATCACGACCGAAACAGCACTGATCCAAGTGATCGATAGGATGGACAAGCTGCCAACGGTAATTCCCCCAATGCCGGCTCCTGCAGCAAAACCCAGTTGTACAAAAGAACTGTTCAGACTAAGGACGATACCGGAAGCTTCCGGAGCAAGCGAGACCAAGTTAAAGTTCTGGGTTGGCCCAAATACCCAGCAAGCGATCTCCCAGATCATGAGTAATAGAATCGTCATTACGACGGAACCGGAGCCGAAGCCGGAAACAGAGGATAGCACGACTAAGGCAAGGATTTGGATAGCCATTGATCCGAAGATCGTGCGGGGTATGCCGATCCGATCTGCCAAGAAGCCGCCAAGTCTGGAGCCGATCAAGCTCCCGACGCCTAATGCCAAGAGAATACCGCTCATATGCCGTTCCATCGTCGGCATGGCGGCGGACAGAAACGGAGTGATATACGTATCGACTATCGAAAAGCCGATAAATACGAAGAACGTTATGCCAAGGGTGAGTGTGATCCTCGGCTGCTTCAAGAAAGCAAGCCGCTTGCCCAATGAGACGGACGCTTCGCCTTCCAAGGCAGGGATCGACCGTACGATGGCAGCAAAAGCCAGCAGGCTCAAAACGCCGATGGCCCAGAAGATCGTCTTCCAATCATAGACCGCAGAGACCATGCGACCGATGGGAACGCCGAATACGAGAGAGGAGCTAAAGCCCATAGCGACAGTGGACATTGCTCCCCCCTGGCGGCCGGGAGAAGCCAGCTTGGACGCTATAGAATAAGCCGTGACGACGAAGACGCCGGTTCCGACTCCAAGCACAATGCGGGAAGCCATCAGAAAGCCGAAGCCCGAAAGGGCCAGCATGGAGACGATACCAAGCAAGATGAGGGAGAGAGCCAGGAGCAGTTGATTGCGTTGATTCATCTTTGCCGCCGCCAGCACGACCAAGGGTGCACCAAGCGCGTTGCCAAGCGCGAATACTGTTATGAGCTGCCCGGCTGTCGATATCGATACACCGACGGAAGCGGCAATTTTGTCCAACATACCAACGATGCCAAATTGTGAAGTGCCAACTAAGAAACAGATCAAAGCAAGCATATAGATTTTCCAAGTATTATTCATGTTATCCTAACCACCTAAATTCCATGTAGTCTTTAAAGAGAGAGATGGACCACTGTTTGCAGTGGCCCTTCAATCAAATATCAAGTTTGCGGGTACCGATCCTTTTCACAATTTCAGGGTCATTATGTGAAAAGAATAAGCTCTTGTTCGTATCCAATGCAGCAATCGTCTCCATATCCTCTTGCTTTAATTCAAAATCAAAGATATTGAAGTTTTCGATCATTCTGTCTTTCCGAACAGACTTTGGAATCACAACGACTTCTCTTTGTGCCAACCAGCGTAAAATCACTTGTGCGACGGATTTATTATACTTTTCGGCGATTGATACCAAAACTTCATTATTGAACATGTTATTTCTTCCTTCACCAAAAGGCGCCCAGGACTCGATCTGCACATTGTTTTCTTTCATGAATGTTGCACTTTCTATTTGCTGGCAAAAAGGATTCGTTTCAACTTGGTTTACTGCCGGAATTACTTCATTATGGATAATCAAATCGATCAGACGGTCCATTTGGAAATTGCTAACTCCAATAGACCGAACCTTTCCCTCTCGATACAGCTCCTCCATCGCACGCCAAGAGCCATAAACATCGCCAAACGGCTGATGAATTAAATATAGATCCAAATAATCCAATTGCAGTCTTCTTCTCAATGATTTTTCAAATGCTTTCTTTGTGGGCTCATACCCGGTATCTTGAACCCAGAGTTTTGTCGTAATGAACAATTCATCTCTTGAAACGCCGCTTCGTTGGATTGCTCTGCCCACCGCTTCTTCATTTAAATAAGATGCAGCCGTATCAATCAGGCGATAACCCGCCGTTATGGCATTATAAACGCTTTGTTCACATTCATTTGCATCCGGAATCTGATAAACCCCAAAGCCGAGTATGGGCATCTTAACACCATTGTTCAAAGTCACAGTTTGCATGACAAAATCCTCCTGTCAATATTTATCGTTATTTTCCTTCTCTTTTTGCAAAATCTGAACCTGCCGGGTACCAATGGCCGCAACCACGCCCATGACCTTATTATGAAACATCCGACAAAAAACAGTTATCTCATTTGTCGCAAATGTTTGCCTAATTCTATCGTTTCCATAGAAATCTTAAACAAAGCCCATTGACCAATAAAGTCAATGGGCTTGTTATTGTACGATCTTGGCTGCTTGTTAACCTCCCAGGAGTCCGCACGACGGAGCTTCTCTTACAACAGCTCGAAATCCACTTCTTGCAGATCCCGCGAATTGGAACCGATATACAGTTTGAAGCCGCCCGGTTCCGCTTCGTGCCTCAAATCCGCCGTCCAGAAAGCAAGATCGGAGACTGTGACGGTAAAGCTGACTTCCCGGCTTTCGCCGGCGGCCAGCACCGCCTTGCGAAACCCTTTCAGTTCCTTCACCGGACGCACGACGCTGCCGTGCTTAGAAACAGACTGCCGCGTCGGTCTGTTTTATTATTCGGGGGAGCATCACAATTCTCGGGCGGTTTGTCGGTAGCGGTTTTGCCGAATCGCCAGTACCGCAAAACAGCCCAAGAAAGTGATGCCTGCAACAAGGTACGGAAGGGACAAGGATAGGTCGTACAATGCTCCGGCAGCCGTCGAACCTGCAATCGTCCCGAGACTCGTGAAAGTGGAGTTCAATCCTGCAACATAACCTTGATCGTTGCCGGCCGATTTGGACAAATACGCGTTGGCCGCCGGCCGAAGAAGATCGCAAGCGGCGAAAATAATAATGGTAACGAGCAAGACCGCCCAATAACGATGGGCCAACAAAATGGCCAGAATCGACACGCCTGCCAAAGCGAGGCTTATATATATCACTTTGATTTCGCCAACCTTTTTCACGAGAACGTCCAACAGACCAATCTGAATGACGACTCCGACAATGGCGCCAATCGTCATGATCAAGGCGATATCCCGCGGACCGAATTGATGCTCGGCATCCAAATACAGGCCAAAAACCGTCTCAAAGTTCGAAAGGCCAAACCCGAGAATGAGCAGCACAAGAAGCGCAAAAAAGTAAGGCGCTTTTCTGGAGTTTATCAATTGATAGATCAGGCTTTGTTTGGCAGCGGTGCCGGCTGCCGGATATGCGGTGCCGGTATTCACCATTTTCAAGGATTCAGGCAGCACCAGTAAGGTTAACACCGCCGAAAATGCAACGACGATAGCGGCTGTATAGAACGGCACGCGTATACCGTATTCCGCTAGGAATCCTCCTAACCCCGGGCCGATAATGAATCCTGTCGACATCGCCGCGGATACAAAGCCCATTCCTTTGGCCCGTTCATCCTCCGTGGTGACGTCGGCCGTAAAGGCCATAATACCCGGAAAAATAAAGGCAACTCCAATTCCGCTTAGCAGCCTGGAGATGAATAACAGGTAAAGGGAAGAAGCAAACCCAAATATGGCCTCGGAAATGGCAAGCAAAGCAAGACCGGCGACGATGACCTTTTTCCTGCCGACAGTATCGCAAAGTCTTCCTGCCAGAGGGGAAAATAGCAATTGCGTAACCGCAAAAGCGGCTGTCAATAAACCCACCGCAGCTCCGGTTAATCCCAACTCTTTCATCAACGTGGGCATAACGGGAACCACAAGCCCGTATGCCGCCATCGCAAGGAAAAGATTGGCCATCAATAAGGTGAGCGCTCCATTGTTTTTCAATAACAAAGACATATCGTTTTCTCTCCTCTGTCAAAATCATATATAATAATATAGAACGAATGTTCAGTATAAATCAAGTTCTTCGGGGAAAAAGGTTTTCAACAAAACTTCATTCGAAAAAAATAAGAGTTAGATTTAAAAAGCCCGTGCCATAAGGCACGGACTCACGTCAATTAAATTCAAATGAAACTGATGCCGGGTGCCCAGCTGCCGCCGCAATCCGGACCGGCCCGATGAGTCCGCTTGGTTCCTGCTGCGCAAACGATGACAAGAAGTCGCGCTGATCTTTCACTAACGTATTCGTAACTTCAATGACAAGCTTGTTTTTGCCCTTTTTTATCAGACCGTTGATTTCCAAGCTGTAAGGTGGACATATGCGTACCCCCGCTTGTTCGTCATTTAACCATACTTCTGCCGTTTCATAGACCTCACCCAAATCTAACAGAGCTTGGTTTGCGGATTCGTTCCACTCAAATTCCGTTTCATAACGGAAAGTACCGGTAAATCGCGGTAAATAATCAGGCTCGCTCATGTTCGTCAATGCCGTCAGTTTCCCCCATTCCTTGAAATGAGGATACTGTTCGGCATCAGCGGTGGAAACAGTCCATTCGCCTTTAAGCTCAAGATCCGCCCCAACAGTATGCCTTGGAAGGGCGGCATAACCTTCAAGATCAGATCCATGGAGCAGGATGATGGATTCATACGGATGAAGGACAAGCCGAACCGCCGTTGTGCCGTTCTCCCTTTCTGCATATAAACTGATCAACTGATTCCGGAAGGCATCGTAGGCAAATACATCACCTTGGATGGGCAAAACAATCTTCGTATGAATAGTTTGATTCGGGTGTTCGTTAAAGAACATAAAAACATCCAAATTTTGCTGAAGATAGTGATAGTTCCGAAGATACGGTTCGTATTGGCCGGCTCTAATCTCGTAATGTTCGTCTGCAATAAGGTCTTGCGCCAGCTTTTCTAAAGCTGCAAGCTTCACATTCCGGTGATCGGCCAGACAAGACAGTTCGGCAGAAACATCACTGCCCTCGCTCGATCGCAATGGCAGCCCGTCAATAAAGCGAACGGCTAGTCCTTGTTCGGCAAACTCGGCCAAGCGCAGAATCATCGCCGCCGGAAGCGCTTCTGCATAGGGGACGATCAGGCACTCGTAATCCTCGTGATGTACGTACAGCTTCTTGTCTTGCACGCTCGCCGCTTCCAAAAGAACTTCGACAGGAAGAACGTCGCAGTCGATCTGATGCTGCATCAATTCCTTCACAGGCTTATGAAAATACATCGATGCCCCGGACCATTCGGCTTCAGCATGATAAACGACGGCTGCGGTCGCCACATGTCTTCCGCCTGTAATCAGGTGACTAATCCGATTCATATATCGATTTAAGTGCTTATAATATCGGTACTGCGGATTTTTCCCGCTCGCATACATATGCGGCGGGCAATCCGGATCCGGAAAAGCTTTTTGAGTAAAGGCATGCGGGACAAAATAGTTAACACCTCGAACGAGCATATGATCTGTGAGCCACTTCATCAGCTTCAGGCCCTCCGTCCAGCCATATGCCCCATACAATTCACACATCGTACGGCCTTGTTTTTTCGGATCCATGTGTCCAAGCGACACGCCAAGCTTAGCGAGGCCATAGTGGAAGAATTCACTATCCGTTTCCCCCGAAACGCAGCGGAAACTCAATTCATCGAAGCCAGGGACGATCTGCCACAGCACCACATCGAGGCCTGACATATCTTGTCCCCATAGCGCGCGAAAAAAGTGTCCGGCGCCGGATCCGAGCCTTGCATGAACGTTGTTGTCTTCGAGTACATGTCCGATGTATTCTACCCCGTGGGCTCTACACCATACCCCGATTTGGCTGCAGAAGTTTTCGGCGTAGAGCTTACTGACGATATTCATATAATGGTACCGTACAATATTCGACTGTTCTCCTGCATCGTGCCAGAGGAGATGCAGCAGCTTCCGATAGTCGGGCCCCAAGGCTTCCTCCAGCAGGGCCGGCATTTCCCGGCTCCAGGGGAGCGGTACTCCCTGCTTTCCAGGCTTCGAATTGAAATCAAATGTTTTCTCATCATTGTAAAATCCGGGTTCATCTGAAAAGAAGCCAACAAATGTCTTTCCGAAATCCGCTTTATACCGATCGTAAAAAGCCTCGTACACCGTATCGAGCAAAATGCGAACTGAATCCCGGTCCAGCGGGTTCAAATAATCTGCCTGCTCCTTGCTTCCGCCATCCTTATTTTCTGAGATAATAAATACACGCCAATACCCTTCAGGGATATCCCAGTAAAGGATACCATCTTGTACAAGTTCTGTTATGTCAACCGTGTCACCGGTTAATGATCCGTTAGATGGATTGCGACGGACCGCGATAACTGAAATCAGCTTATTTTTACCGCTCGCGTTTTGGCTGTGCGAGATGGTCGGCCGAAGCCCACGCATCAGCAAAGTATCCAGCAGCAGAGATGTTCCTTGGGCAGGACCGAAGGTATCGATATACCGTTCACCTAAAAACATGCGATGAAGCTCTTCCGGAGCTTCTTTCACCTTGCCTGCCGCATGACCCGTCGGAAAATGGTCGTCATCAAGCATCCATACCTTCATGCCGCGCTTTCGCGCTTCATCCATAATGATGTCCATGTCTTTCCACCATTTCGGTCCGAGAAAATCCGGATGCGGCCGCGCCTCCACGCAAACGGCCCCGATTCCGGATTCATGAACACGGGCAATCTCTTCCCGAATCACCTCCTCTTCCTCACCATGCTGCCAGAGAAAAGGAAGGATATAATTATGCTCTTGACCCACGAGCACTTCCCTAAGACGATTGCTCATAATAGCCCCCTGCTTCAACTTAGTTTCAACCACCCGATATTCGCAGCTTGGATGGAAATATCCGCCCGCCTTCAAATCGAAGCCGGGCGGATACAATTATTTTTTCACTTTCGCATACCATTCTCTGGCACGCTTCGTTACCTCTTCACCACCCGATTTGTTCCACTTGTCTACGAATTCATCAAATTTGCTGATCGGGTATTGACCAAGGATAATCTTGGTGGCGTATTCCACGTACAGAGTACGATTGTTAATGTCCGGGAAGCCGTCGTACACACTGGCCGGCATACCGTCGCCGGCAATGATCTTGACATACTTCTGGGCTTCCTGCATATTTCGGTTAACCTGATTAATCGCCCACATTCTGTCTTCCGAAGCTGTACTCTTATTTAGATCGATCATGAAATCAAGGGTAGATATTTTTGCATATGGATCAAGAATCAGGTTCTCTTGTGTACTCTTGTCATCCGGAAGTCTAGCTGGCTTGCCGTCCTTCATCGCATAGTGCATTCCTTCCACGCCAAGGTACAGAGGGATCCAATTCTTCTTATCGTACATGTTGTTCAGCAGCTTCAAGGTAGCCATCAACTTCTTCTGATCCTTGTTATTTTTGACCACCCAGGCCGGAGGGGTAAATCTCTTCCAAGTGTAGAAGCCCTTATAGCCCGCGACTTCCGGTATGGGGAGTACCGAGAATTCAGCCTTTACACCAGTGTTCTTATATAGATTTTCTAAAGGCAAATAGCCGCTTTCCACCCAATGGAAATAGTTTCCTGCCTTATTCGCCTCAATCTTGCCATCCCACTTGGCCTTGTCGTTGAGGAGCGTTTCCTTATCCAATAACCCGTCCTTATACAGCTTGGCGATGAACTCCAAGGCGGCTTTCATATTCGGTGTAACCGCAGAATAAGTCAGTTTGCCGTCGTACAGGTCCCAATCCGGATACCCTTCGAACATGGCCACTCCGTACATGGCGAACAGATGATCCATCCAACGCGCCTCCTGACGGCCACCCGTCGGAAGCTCATCCTTCTGGCCGTTGCCGTTAGGATCTTTGTCCCGGAACGCCTCCAGCACCTTCACGTATTCGTCTTGGGTTTTCGGCATCGACAGGCCCAATTTGTCAAGCCAATCCTTGCGGATCATACCGGCGTATCTCCCGTAGTCCACCACACCGGGGATATAATAGATTCTCCCCTGACCGGTAGGATCGTTGGCTTTGACCACATCCCACATTTCTTTCGGAATGGCTTCCCATAAATTCGGTGCATACTTGGGCAACAGCTCAGTCAGGTCGGCAATTGCGCCGTTTTTAGCCAAGCTGTCTTCGATGCCCTGCTGGGGCAAGAACAGATCCGGCATTTCGTTAGCGGCGATCTTCAGGTTCAATTGATTCAGGTAGTTGGTGCCTCCGTTCCATTCCACATAGGGATGGATGACGCCGACGCCCAGTTTTTCCTTATACAATTCATACAGCTTACTGCCTTTGGTGATCGGTTTATAGCCGATGTTGGTGCCCCATACTTCAATATCGACTATTTCATCTGCATTGGAGGCCTGATTCTGGGCAGAAGTTGAAGAACCTTCGGAAGAGTTCGTGTTTCCGCTGCAGCCGGTGACAGCAGTAATCGCAAGGACACCTGCCGCTACTAATAACCCCATCTTTTTGAAATTCATATGGTATTCCCCCTCTGAATCGTAATGATATGTTTAAGGCTGCTTGCCCATAAACCGGAAAGGGTCGTTTACCCTTTTACGGAGCCGATCATGGCTCCTTTGACAAAATATTTCTGCAAGAAAGGATACACCAAAATGATCGGGATGATCGCAAAAATAACTGTCGCTGCCCTTAGAGTCCGCTCATTATAGTTAAGATCAGCCTTTGAAACGGCACCCGCCATAATCACGTTATCGTCGGTAATGAACTGTCGAATCTTGATCTGCAGCGGAAACCAGTCCGGATCTTGCAGAAAAAAGAGCGGATGCTGGAACTGATTCCACAGCATCACACCGTAGAATAAAGCAAGTGTCGCCAATACTGCTTTGGACAGCGGAAGCACGAATTGGAACAGCATCCGGAAATATCCGCAGCCCTCAATGAAGGCGGCTTCCTCCAATTCCTTGGAAAATTGTTTGAAAAAGGTTCTCATGATGATCAGATTGAACGGATTCAGGATATGCGGTATGACCAGGACCAGCGGATTGTTATAAAGGCCGATTCCGCGAACCGTTAGGAAGTAAGGCACGATTGGCGCCTTGAAGATCATCGCAATCACGACGCCGACCATAATGACAGTTCCCCAGCGAAACTCAGGCTTTGACAGCGGGTACGCAAGCAGCGCGGTCATTAGCAGGGCCAAAACCGTGCCAATCACCGTCGAGCTCAAGGTCAAGAAGAACGATTTCCACAGGTCGGGACGGTCGATCATATGTCCCCAGGAGTCTAACGTAAATTGCTTCGGCCATATCGTTACCAGGTTCATATCCACGGCACTTTTGGAGCTAAGCGAGGTGGAGATCACGGACAGGAGCGGTACGAGCGCTATGACGGACAACAGTATGAGAAAGACCGTAATTGTCGTTACGAATACTTTTTCTCCTCTCGATTCAAACATGCCTACCAGAGCCCCCCATCCGAAACTTTCTTCGACAGCCTATTGAATATAAACACCAGTATAAATCCAATCACCGACTGGAATAAACCGACCGCCGTCGCAAAGCTGTACTGCGCTTGCTGAATGCCTGTCCGGAACACGTACGTATCCAGGATGTCTCCTACACTATACGTCATCGGAGTGATCAGATTATACACTTGATCAAAACCGAGATCCAAGAAATTGCCGATTTCAAGCAGGAACAGCACCAGCACGGTAGGTAAAAGAAGCGGAAACGTAATGTGGCGGATTTGCCTAAACTTGGATGCGCCGTCGATCATCGCCGATTCGTACAGCTGAGGATCGATTGAGCTGATGGCCGCTATATACACCACGGTTCCCCAACCGGCATCTCTCCATATGGATGCGATCACGTAAACAGGCCGAAAGTATACGCTTTCCTGCATAGCCAGCAGGGGTTCAAAACCAAACCACCCGCTTACAATGTTGAACAACCCGCTTAATGAAAAAAAATCGAAGACGATACCGGCAACAATAACCCAAGACAAAAAGTGCGGAATGTACAGAGCGGTCTGGATCCCTTTCTTCAGCGCCGATTTTCGAATCTCGTTAATCATCAGCGCCAGCAGAACAGGCACTGGGAAGACCAGTGCAAGCTTGAGAAATCCCAGCATTAGCGTATTCCCGAACACTCGGACGAAGTCAGGATGATGAATCAGGGTCTTAAAATGCTTGAGACCTACCCATGGACTATCGATGAATCCTTTGAAAACCGAATAGTCCTTGAAGGCGATTACAGAACCGGCCAGCGGAATGTATTTAAATTCAATGAGAAAAATAATTCCCGGAATCGCCATCACGTACAGCGGCCAAAACACCTTCATTCGATGAAATGCAACTGCTTTCAACTTGTTCCCTCCAGTTTCTAGTTGTTGAATTCGCTTACACAGATACTATACAACTAGTGGAAACATCGCTCAATCGGGCATTTTTAAGTTTAAACAAGGGTATTTTTAAGAATATATATAGAAACCACTCCTGATGGAGTGGCTAAGTACGTTTAAACGCTTGGCAATTTCTTGCGATAATCCCTGGGTTTGCACCCTGTCAGTTTCTCGAATAACCGCGCAAAATGCTGCGAATCCGAGTATCCTACCATTTGGCAGATCTCGTACACTTTCAAATCTGTCTTCTCCAGCAGCTCTTTCGCTTTGCCGATTCGGATCTGAGTCAAAAAATTCACATAAGTATCCCCCGTCTTTTGTTTGAAAAACTGGCTTAAATAATAGGGACTGATGAAAAAACGGGCAGCCAGATCTGCAAGGGTGATCGGTTCATTGTAATGTGTAGATACGTATTCCTTGACCTCGGCGATAATGTCCTTCTTCTTGGGAATATTATGCTCCAGTTTGAACGCAATAATTGTTCTGATGACTTGAACCATCCATTCCTCCAGACTCTCCAGCGTCCGAAACCGCGAAATGCCCTCTAGCGACAAAATATGACGGCCCAAAAAATCGTTTTGCTGCAGCTGCTGAAAGGACATCTTCCGAACACTCGATAAAAGGATGTTCAAGCACTGCAACTGGAGATCCGCCGGACTCATGCTTGATTCGGCTTGCATCCCTCGAAAGATCTCACGGATGATGCCAACACATTCCATCTCGTCCATGTTGTCCAGACCGGCTTCCAGTTTAGCGATCATCGCTTCAGGAATAGGCTGACTCCGTTCTGTCAGATTCATGATCTCAGGAAAAGGGATCACGGCGCCCGCCCTTTTAACGACTTTATAGCTTAATGCGTAACGGGCTTCCTCAAAAGATTGGCTGATTCCGGCGGCCCGTTTTTGAACCGTACCGATGCCGACGGTCATGGACAGCTCCAATTGCCGGTATACCTTTTCTTTAAGACGTTGTACCGAACGAACCAGATCTGCATACCCGATGGAACCGCCATGGGTAACCACCACTGCAACCTGGGCGCCCGAATAACGAAACCGATACACTCCACGGTACTGCCCCAGGCCCAGATCGATTTGACGGAACACCTGCTGAAGACTAAATTCCTTCAAAGCTTCGGCGCCGCCGTCGAATTCAAGCAGGGTACAAACGAACCAAGCACCCTCTGTCGGAATTCGCGCAATCTGAAGCAGCTCTTCCAAAAGCTCCGTATTTTCGCCGCCGACATCAAGGATATCCCGCAAGGCGCTCTCTTGCATACGGCTATGAACCTCCTGCTTCAATTCGTCCACTTCCTGCAGCTTGGCCGTGTCCGCACGGACCGCCTCTATGACCTGGTAAACGCAGTCGCGCAGTTCCTCTTCCTCAACCGGCTTATTGATGTAGAACTGCACTCCCAGTTGCATGCCTCTTCGAGCGTATTCGAAGTCGGCATATCCGCTTAACAGAATGAATTTTGTCCGACTGCCCGCGTCTTTCAGCATTCTGATCATGTCGAGGCCGTCCGCTTGCGGCATCCGAATATCCGTAATGACGATGTCCGGCTGCAGCTTTTGAATGAATTTGAACCCTTCTAAACCATTATAAGCTGTGCCTATAACCTCACATTCCGGGATATAGCGGCTTATCATTTTTTTGAGACCGTCCACAATGCCTTTCTCGTCATCCACCAAGATCAACCTCATCCCAAAAGCCCCTCTCCTTCTATTCTCGCACCTGACATCCGCCTAAAGCTTAGGGATTAAAAATTCGACTGTCGTTCCATGATCAACTCCAGGGCGAATTGTCAGATAATACCGATCGCCATAATGGAGTTTTATGCGTTCAGCGATATTTTTGAGGCCTAACCCGTTACTCTCCGGTATATCGGTTTCTTCCAGTTTATATTTATCCGATTTGGCATCCTCCAGCAATGCAATCAGTTCCGCTTGTTTCTCCAAAGACATACCGACCCCGTCGTCCGTTATCCGGATTAAAATCCCCCCTTCTTCCGTCCAGACGCCTTCAATCCCGATATTCATGATCCGGCTGTAGTCCTCAAATCCATGGTTGATACTGTTTTCCACTATAGGCTGAAATACTAGAGGGATGATGCTGCAATGCAGTATCTCGTCGGGGATTCTGATATCCAGCCTGAACATATTATCAAACCGGATGTTCTGAAGCTGCAAATAATTGACCGTATACTCCAATTCATGCTTCACCGAATGGTGTCTGCCTTCTTTACCTAACGTTAACCGAAACATACGAGCCAAAATTTTAATCATGCCGGCGGTCTCCTCGTCATCTTTTACCAGCGCCTTCATGCGGATGGATTCCAAGGTATTGTATAGCATGTGCGGGTTGATCTGATTTTGAAGCGCGATGAATTTGGCTTGTCGCTGCTTTATCTCGGCGATATACACGTCTTCAATTAAGGTTCGGATCGTTATAATCATTTTGTTGTAACTGTTTACCAGACTTCCGATCTCGTCATTTGCCTGTTCTTTCTCTATGGGCAGGTATTGGCCTACTTCCGCCTGCTTCATGCTCCTGCGGAGAGCCTTGATAGGTTTGGTGATCGTATAACTTAAACCAAACGAAATGAGCGTGATGATCAGACAGCTTATCAGGATAACGATTACCGTCATTCCTTTGATCTGATTGATTTTCTGCAGCAGCTTCGAGCGCGGAATCTCGGTTTTGATAAACAAATTCCCTTGCGAGGTGCTTCCCGATAAAATAATCCGGTCATGGCTGTCGTTATCCTTGATGTACTCCGCTCCGGATTCAAGCACCTGCTGCCAGGATAACCGGCCGCTGGCCGCATCGGAATGGTAGACGATTTCTTTTTGTCGATTGCTTATGATGACACTTATGCCGTATTTGTCCCGAGCCAATACGAAATCATGATCAAGCTGCAGCAGTGTAAACGGATCCAGATCGATGAGAAGTATACCTGCGTATGCCCCGTTGGAACTGAACAGCACTCTTCCTACCGTCACTACGGCTCCTGCCCCTTTGTCCTCGTAATAGGAACGGTCATGCAACCCGGTAATAAAAAAAGTATCATCCGAACTGCGGAGCCTCTTGAACCACTCCTGCGATAGCAACATGTTCTCATTCACTCTACTTGTCGTAGTCGTATACTGATACACGTTTTTATCGCGGCTGATCAACATCACGGTACTGATCTCCGGTTTGAGCAATGCGACCCGCATCAGCAGCCGCTGGACGGCAACTCTTTGGACAATCAACTCGTCCATGGACATATTTCCCTCTTCACCTAGCTTGTAGATCAGTTCGTTGTCAACCAGCACCGACTTCGTGACCTTGTCATATTCTTTCATGAATTCGTTCAAAGTAGTCCTGATTTGAGACGTATACAGAGCGGCGAATTCTTGAGAGGAATCCTCGAGCGCCGTAGCCGATTGATGAAAGATGATGGCGCTTACACCGAGTAACGGAATGACACAAGCCAGAAGGTAACCTGCCATTAATTTATTTTGGAATCTCATGTTTCTTATTATGAAAATAGCCCTTCGCATCCAACTTTTGCGCTCCATACCCAGCCCTTCCTTTGTCAAACGTCTTCTCTAACTATTGTACATGCTGTGATGCATCGACGCTACCGAAGTATCTTAGGCAGAAGATGGCGATTTTTACCTCCAAAGTTACAACGTCTTGACACGGCTCCATTTTGTATCCGTTTACAAGGAATATACTTTAAGAATATTCATTTATCAAAGGGGCATTTTTAAGTTTATACAAGGGTATTTTTGTGCTTTTTTAGGACTTGTGCTTGTATATGTAAGCTGTTGTTTGACACAGATGCAGACGGCAAGCCCAAAAGTTACGGATATGCAACCTATGGCGGTATCACACTAAATATTGAGGATCTTTTAGAATAATAGACAATCCTGCACTTTTCATCAGGCACGCAAAAGCACCCCGAAAATAAGTTCGCGGTGCTTCTTTGCTAATCGCTCTTTTACTAATGGACCTCAACACGAACGCGACCCACGGTGAAAAGTATGCAGCATTAATCCAACGGTTGACTGACCAGCATGTGGTAAAGACCTTTCGCAGCCATTAACTGCTCATGAGTACCCGACTCTGCAAGTACCCCTTGATCAAGTACGAGAATGCGGTCCGCATGCCGGATGGTGCTCAGTCGATGCGCGATGATGAGGGTCGTTCGATCTTTGAGTATCGTGCTCATATTCCGCTGTATCGTCCTCTCGGATTCATTGTCGAGCGCGCTCGTCGCTTCGTCGAATATCAGAACTCGCGGATTGCCGATCAGCGCCCGCGCAATGGCGATACGCTGGCGCTGCCCTCCGGATAAGCTCGCCCCCCGCTCCCCAACCTGTGTATCGTAGCCATTCGGAAATGTCATAATGAATTCATGCGCTCCCGCAAGCATGGATGCGGCCATCACCTCATCCATCGAAGCATCGGGAATTTGATAAGCTATATTTTCACGAATCGTTCCGCTAAAAAGTCCCGCTTCCTGCTGCACAACTCCAATTTGCTTACGGAGCGTAGCGGCCTGCACCTGCTTCAGGTCGTACCCGTCGATCCGAACTGTCCCACTGCTTGGCGCATATAGCTTAAGCAGCAAATTCGCCAGAGTTGATTTCCCTGACCCGCTTCGACCGACGATGGCCATCGTCTGACCCGCAGCCATGTCGAAGGAAATATTCTGCAGCACATTCTTCCCGTCGGAATGGTAACGAAACGATACGCGTTCGAATTCAATCACTCCCTGCAGCTTCGGCAGCGCTGTTAATCGGGTCGGATCGGATTCCTCCTCCTCCGTCTCGAACACATCGTCGAGCCGTTCCAAAGCAATCCGCACGCCTTGAAACTGGTCCCAGATGCCGATTAGGCCCAGTGCCGCATTTGTAACGAGTGCATACACCGCGCTAAAAGCCATCAGTTCCCCTACGCTCAGCTTCTCCCCGATAATAAACCCGGCCCCTGTATACAGCACGGTTACACTGCTTAAGGTTTGCAGCACTGAGGCGACAGAGCCGGAGAAGAAGCCGATTTTCCAACCCTTCATTTGTACGAGAGTCGATTGACGGAACTTGCCCTCCACTTTTTTCCTTACCTCATCTTCGGCCGCGAGAGCTTTCACGGTACGCATGGAACCAATAGTCTCCACTAATGCATTCTGCAAGTCGACATCGGTTTGGAATTGCTTCCTGCTGTTGCGTTTCATAAGCGGAGTCACAACCAGCGTAAGTACAATAAAGCATGGAATGAACGCCAGCGCGATCCAGGCCAGAGTAACGTTATATGTAAACATAATGCCTATGTATACGACAATCGTCATCACGTTCAGCACCGCATTCATACTGTTCGTTACAAGAAAATGACGGATGACCTGATTTTCCCCGGCGCGCGTCAAGATGTCGCCCACTTTCCGTGTGGCGAAGTAGCGCATAGGCAAGCGAAACACATGTCGATAAAAACTCATGATCATATCGATGTCAATTTTAATGAACGTACCCATAATGACCCATTCCCTGATCGATTGAACGAGCATGGTTAGCAACGAGACGCCTAGCATGACGATCAGCATAAAGTTCAGGTCATCATAATTCCCGCCAACAAGCACCCTGTCAATCACCTGCTGCGTAAACAGCGGCAGCGCCAGGTTAATGACCTGCAATAGAAGTGTCATCCAGATAAGATGGAACAGAGCCTGCTTGTGGGAGGCAAAAAACGCCCAGTAGCGCCTGAATGATGGCTTCGACTCTTCTTGCGAGAAGAAAGCTTCAACAGGCTTCAAAAACACTGTGTTCAGCGTCCACCCTTTCAGAAAATCGTCATGCGAATACGTCAGTAAACCGATACCCGGATCGGCCACGGTCACATATCGTTCGTCCACGTTTACGACCACGACATAATGATTGCCTTTCCAATGGGCAATAGCAGGCAGCGTCTGCTCGGCCAGCCCCTTCAAGCTGCTGCGGACCGCCTCCGCTTGAAAGCCAATCAACTCCGCGGTTTTGCAGAGATCGAACAGCGTGCTTCCTTCCAGGCCTACTTGCGCCAGCTCTCTTAACCGATGGATGCTCAATCGCTTGCCGTAGTGCTGGGCGATCATAGAGAGACAGGTTGGGCCGCAGTCCAACTCGCTTTGCTGGATGCGCACCGGGAACCGGCTCCATAAGCGCCAAGTTCTCCGACCTCCCTCGTGCTGCCGCTGCTCTTGCTCGGCATCTTCCGCAATGCTTTCGGTTGCGTAACTTGCGCTATCCTCCGCGGTAACGTTCGTTTCCGTATTTCGGGGCATATCCGCATTTTGTAAATAAGCAGAAGCAATCCCGATAATCGTCTCCCTGACTTTCGGAAATTTCATAATTAGCTTGTCAAAATCTTCCTTGGTCAGACTGAACACGGAAACCGCTTCGTCTGCTACAACGCTGGCCTTCCGGGGATCCCCCGTCAACAGCGCCAGCTCCCCGAAAAACTCCCCTGCCTTTACCGTATTAAGCTTCCGGCCTCCCTCGCTATCCTTTAGTATGGAAGCACTGCCGGAACGAAGGATATAGAAAGCGTCTCCTGCCTCCCCTTCTCTGACGATCGCTTGGCCGGGGACATACTCCTTCATGACCATAATGTCAAGCAGCGAGCGCAGCTCCTGATGATGCAGCGGGGCAAACAGCGCCGTCCGCTTCAAAAATTTGCGCATCGCATCATCGGCCAACTGCTCAAGCAAGTACCCCCTCAATTCAGGGTGCGCGTCGATCATTTGCATAAACATGGTTCGGGACAATCTTAGCAGCTCCAGCTTCGTCGACGCCCTCAGCGTATGTTCTTGAAATTCTTCATTCAACAGCGCTTCCTGTCCGAAATGCGAGCCTGATTCCATTACACCTAAATTGAGCTCCTTGCCATCCAGATCCTTTCCGATGATGCGCACTTTGCCTGTCAAAATGAGATGGAACGAATCTCCTCGTTCTCCTGCCCGAATAATCGTGTCTCCCATATGGAAAGAAATCTTCTCAAAGGAGGCAAATACCTCCTCTTTCTCCTGTGGCGACAGCACTTGAAAAATAGGGATCGTATCCAAAATCATAGCATGTAAATCCAGCATCCCCGAGCCTCCTGAATGATCAGCCTAATTCCCCGCCAAATAGTCCCATAGTTTAACATCGATATTCGATCTTTTTACAGCTTCGTTCAGCCACTCTTCAAAAAGGAGATCGGCAAGCTTTACCCGAACCTCCGCGGTCAGTACGGCTGGAGACACTTCCCAAACATGGAGCAACCGATAGGAAGTGTCGAATGGAAAAGGCCCCACCGTCTGTCCGGCTTCCGAACCGAAAACGGCCGCTTCCTCTTCACCGCTCAATTCCGCTCGACCGACCCACCCGACGTACCCGCCGTCATACTTGCTGCTGCCGTTCAAACAATAGCTTTGCGCCAGCTTGTAGAACGGCTCACCCTCCTCAAGCTGAAATAGCAGCTCTTGCGCCTGCTCCCTGCTGCCGATAACCAATTGAGAAACATTAGCTTTATCAAAGGAAAGCCGATTTTCCAGAAAATAAGTATCCATACGATCTTGCGATACGATTTGCTTCACCTTCTCCGTTAAAAGACGGGCTTTGGCCGTCTCGAACAGATCGGACGTCGCCAATCCTCGCCTGCGAAGCCACTCCAAAGTTTCAACTGCGCTGTATAACCCCAATTGCTGCCGGATCTCATTGGCTTTCGCTTTCCACTCTTGCTCATCGATCGATATATGGTGCTGTTCCGCAAATTCCAGCGTAACGGCTCTTCGAACGCTATCCTCGACAGCGTTAAAACCGCCCTCCATGCACGCAAGCTTGAGTACATCGCGCAGTCGCCATTCCGTACCGTTCACGCTGAACGTTACAAGTTCCATAGCATCCATATAAAGCCCCCCTTCACGTTGAAATGGAAAAAACCTAACTGTCGTTAGGCTTTTTCCATTTCAACAATTTGTTTTACAAGAATCCATCTATCACGGGTTTCCAAGTTTGTCTCTTAGTTCTTTCGGGACAAAATCAGGAATTTTTCCTGACCCATTACTTTTTGGAGTTGGGAGTATAGGGGTTACGGTTGGTTCTGTGGTTTGAAGTGTTGGTTGGGTATGGATAGCAAAAGATGGAGGTGGTGGTGACGGGCAGGGATTGACAGGGACATGTATTTCCGGCGGTTTTGCAGGCATTTGAGGCGGTTGGAAAAATAGGCCTGGAACGTTATTGCCCCCACCGGTTGTTTCTTTCATTTCCTGCTCCGTCAACGGCTTCTCCAAATCTTCAAGCTCAAAATCTTTTGATGTTTTATCATTGGACATTGCTAATTCCTCCCGTTTATGATGATTGCAGCATTAAAGCTTTAATTTAAGTATAGTTCAGCTCAATAAAAGAATAATGAAAGATTCTGCCTATAAATAGCAAGAAACCGCGCAGTATCAAGCCTTCGCGGTTTTTTAAAAATGACAGACTTTTTTTGACTGAACAGCCTCGATGCTGCCAAATCATTATTTCAAGTCATTCCGCTATCGGAACACTGCTCAAGAAAAGTAAAACAAATGTGATATTCCAGAATTCTTTAGAAAAATTCATGTGTACTTTTTCATAATATTCATTAATATTTAAGTAATATGGAGTTTAATTAAAATGTACACTACTACTCATTGGATAATTCAACATAAACTATCATATGTACTCTGTCCATTACTGGTGACAAGAAGGGGAACTTTGTACTAATGCTCACTTAACAAAACAATGTGGATGCTGGGCTATCGATTTTGTATAATTAGAAATGGAGCTTATTTATGAATAATGAAATCATTAAGATTAATGGTTATCTTGAAGCTTTGAGTAACATGAACACTTTTCTGGGGAATTGTTATGGTCATCGATATAAGTTTGTTGAACTGAATGTAAACATCAAGGAAGCAGTACGTGAGTTTAATAAAAATAGCGATCTTTCAGACCATAAGTACGTTGAGCTTATCGGTTTAGAGGAATTGGAATCATGGGAAGAAAGCTTATTTACTGTAAGCACATATTGGTTTTTTTCAATGTTTAAGATGAGGGACATTTATTTAGGAGAAATATACTATACAGATGATAATGTTGTATCCATGGAAAATGACAAGGAGTATAACAAGGTTTCACAACAACTAATAACAATGCTTAAGGCATTTTTTTTAGGATCAAATGTCAGGGTATATAAACTAACAACGAATCCACCTCAAGGTGAAGATGAATTTGAATGGGCACAGGTTTATTTTGATGTTGGATCTAAAGTTTTTGTTTTAGATTTTTATCAATGGGGATAACTTACCTTAAATTGTCTTTTCTCGTTCAACTAATGGACAAAAGTTCAATAACAACACGATGAGGTTGCTGTGGCTTATGAAACTGTAGCCTTATTACTATCACAAGTCGGAGGAATGGCATGATGGAGGCTACGGTTTTGATTCACTTGAAGGGGTTAAAGACATAAACTTGATTGAAATAGCCGTATCTTGGAAACTTGATGATTTTATGCAGTAAAACGCATAAACAATTGATTCTAACGAATTCTGAAACAATTCTAATTAATTCTGGAATTTCTCAAAAATGTAATATTGCAGAATTAATTAAAAAACGGAGCCCGCAAACCCGCGTGACTCCGTTTTTATTGTTTCAGAATTGATTGGAATTTTAAGTCCGCCGCGGCGGAAAAGCATATTTGCTGCTGAATTCATTAGAAAAAATATGTTAGCCTTTCAACTGCACTTGCATGAATATACATTCATTTCAAACGAATTTAGTATTACATATTGTTTGAGAAACCATCTGTGTGAACTTTCCCTACTCTACAATGTCTCCGTACTGAGCGTAAATCCTTCGATCACGACGTCTTCGTCGACCTCGATCAAGATACATCGTTTTCCTTGATAATTCACCTGTCTCACGTACTTTAAATCTTGCGGACTGACCGAAATCGTGGCTATCTTCGTATCAATTTTAATCGATTTCGAAGTGAACTTCGGAATGACGCTGCTTGCTTTGATTTCATAGTTTTTGTCATCGATGACCGTTTGGAACGCTCTTTCCACCTTTTCCATCGTCACGTTCTCTACGCCGCTCACCGTTAGCATGCGTTCCACATCTTTATAGTCCAACTTCGGAGGTTCCTCCTCCTCGTTAGTCTCGATGACCCGATGAATTTCCTCGTACACGTGAGCGATCGTTGAAGCGTCGAGCTGATCTCCCGCCACTTCCTTCACGAT
This sequence comes from Paenibacillus sp. sgz302164, assembly GCF_056120505.1. Classification (NCBI taxonomy): domain Bacteria; kingdom Bacillati; phylum Bacillota; class Bacilli; order Caryophanales; family Paenibacillaceae; genus Paenibacillus; species Paenibacillus sp. sgz302164. The sequence goes on from NZ_JBVYOL010000001.1 coordinate 129,312, forward strand.
TTCCTCAAAAATGGCTCTCTCTTCTTGCGCCGTGACGGTCTTCTCGGCATTCAAAACTTGCTCGATGAAATGCACATTCGGTTCATTAGCTTTCCCCGTGCAGTACAGAATGCGATTCATGTCGGAATAGTTGTCCGTCACACTAGGGTAGAAAAAACCTTGCTCCGGCGAGTTCAATTTAATGATCGGATCTACGAAGACAATATACTTGAATTCCCGCTCGACGTAATCAAACATGAGGGTTTTCCGCTGTTGCTCTGTGGAATTCACACTACACAGAATGAACGGATTCGCGAACATCTCGTCCTTTTCGCTCTCCTCGGCTTCTTCATTCCTGATTTTGGTAGGCTTAAAATATTGTCCATGTACGAAAGTAATGACCGTATCCCGTTCATATTTGGTATCCGCCAACATTTTATCCACCAACAGGAGCATCAGATCTTGCCATTCTTCCGGATTACCGGTCACTAAACCTTGATGGAGAAGCACCTGTGAAGGCGTCTCCGCTTCCTCCTGAAACTTTAACTCGAACATCTTCTGATCCAATTCGCCGGTGAGCAATTTTTTGAAATTGGCCATATATAGTTCCTGCTTCTCCCTGTCCAATAGGGCAAACGGCTGACGCTCATAATGATAGATCTCGTTACTTTCCTTCATGATATATACGTTAAGAATATTGAAAATTTCAAGCATGTGGTGATCCAACTTAAACTGCTTTCGAATATGTGCAAGTTCTTTCTTTATCATGGTACCTCAGACGCTCCTATGAAGTGAAATGGCCTTACCAGTAGTAACGATTGAATTAGAAATTTGTAACGGATGATCTGCCTTCCTAAGCGTTCACATCAAAACAAAAGCCCTTCATGAGAAGGGCATCCACGGCTACTTCCCTTTATTTTCGTTCTAAATTAAGAGTGAACATCACACTTTCTTATCACTTGGATAAACTACTTCCTGTATGTTAATGCATAATTAAAGATTTCTCAACAATATTGAGAATCTATCCTCACTAATAATGACACACCTCATTATCGTCATTCATATAATGCTGTCAGTCCCCAATAAATAATATTTTTCCAAGTATATCGATCTGCTCGTTCAATACGTAAAATAATTTCAGGAGAGTTACAGGAAATCTTGAGATGGCAGATTTTTCGCCAATGCCTTCCAAGAAGGCTTCTTCTCTAAAGTCAAAAAGGTTTAAGTAAATCAGGGATTAATGGTATGTCGATGACTTTATTTGTTTTAGTTGCCCAAGTCCTTAACCAGGAAGCTAGTGTGTATTCAGCATCAACGTTTGTATCTAAAGATTCTTTTATAATTCAAGTCCGCCCCATTAAACGTCTCCATTAGCGGATCACGAATCTTAAGAAACTCGTTAGTTACGCAACACTATACCTTGCCTTTTTCGGTACCTTGCAAACAAAACAGCCCTCAGCGTGTTATCGGCCGCAATGCTGGCCCAGACGGCAGGTAATCCCCATCCCATGTTCCAAGCAAAAACATATACACCGAGCGTTCGGATCCCCCAAATGCCGATTGTTGTCACAATCATCGGATATTTGCTGTTCCCGCCTGCTTGGATTGCAGAGGTATCCACGAGCGTGGAGGCCAGAAACGGCTGTGAGACGGTGTCGATGGCCAGCACGATGAGCAACAATTGAATAACCTGTTGGTTATCCGTAAACAGCAGCCCGATCCAAGGCGCGAGGATGCAAATGAGCGCGGTGATGACGGTCATCGAGGCAGCCGACAGAATATAGCTCCATCGTCGATACGACTGCACGGCAGCCAGGTCCTTGCTGCCGATGGCCTGCCCGATAGTAACGCTTGCGGCCGTGGCAAACCCCGCCCCGACGGTCGAGGCAAATACTGTGAGCGTTCCAGCGATCGTATGTGCCGCATAGACGTTAATTCCCATTCGCACGATAAGACCAAAGTAGATGACCTGCCCAAGCCGCATGGAAAGCCGCTCAGCTGCAGCGGGTACGGCAAATTTAATCATTTCGGTCAAAAGCGGCAGCCGCCATGTAAAATCCTCTTTTTGCAGGCGGATCGCTTCCACACCTCTGGACTTCCACCACAATCGAAGCAGCGCGTACAGCCGTGATATGACCATGGCCCACGCCGCTCCACCCAAGCCGAATCCTTGGACTGATCCGATGCCAAAGATTAGAACATAATCTAGTACGACGTGAAACACGTTCATTTCAAGAGCCACTTTGAGAGGTGTTTTGGTATCCCCCGTAGCACGAAACGCCGCTGCTTGAGCGGTAAACAATGCGATGAGCGGGAAGATGCCGAGCACAACTTGAAAGTAAGGCAAAGCGGCTTCTTCAAGCTCTCCGTACGCCCCCATGATGTGAAGCAAGGGCGATGCAAGAAAGACGGAAACGGCCGAGAGGATGAACCCTAGCGCCAAGGCGACCACATAGCCGTGCCAAACGGCAGAACGTCCTCGTTTGAAATCCCTGGCCCCTACGGCCCGCGAGAGAAACACGGACAAAGCAGTGGAAACCGCAGTGAAAACACCGATGTATGTAAGACTGTAAATATTTGCCACGCCGACCGCGTTCACGGCGACAAGTCCGATACTAGCGATAAACCAGGCGTCAACAACGCCGAGCAGGCTCTGTAAGTAGGCTTCGCAGATTGCAGGAATGGCGATAGATGCGACGCGATTTGCGGGGGCAGGTAACATATATGATGCACTCTCCTCATTAACTACTTCCTATCTTACGCCTTGTTCATTACTTTGAAAATAAGTAACGCTAATGCGACATTACTGCCATTTAGCTCAAAAAGGCTTCCAATCCAGCCGCGGCATCGTTCGTGCCGATTTGTCCTTCTTAGCGTTGAATTGAGTGGATTCCTATTGCCGTCTCCGCGGGTCTTTTACAGTCATCATCCAGTATGACTTCATGTAACGTCAGTCGGTCTCCATGGGCGATTTAGGAAACATTGCGTCACCACACAAACTATCGAATTGAAATCCTGCCTTTTTCGATGTCTGCCCGAATGGTATAAAGTTCCTCTCACTGAAGTTTTGACAATAACTTTGTCCAATAAAACAAGAAAGCCGCGATTTACGCGGCAATTGTTCTTGACATCCGACATGAGTCGTCTATTTTTAAGTTGATGCATATAATTAACCACACACTTTGGGAATCGCGCACGTCGCGAATTTAAGGCAGTAACGGTTTAAATTCTTCCGTTATGGTTTGATGCCCTTCGTTAGCCTCATAACCCTCTTCACGTTGAAGCTCGAACTTCTCCATAATCGGCAGGTCGCTTGCAGAGAACAGGTATGCCTCTTCAGCCGCAACATGCTCATGCCATGCCCAGTTCGGCACTACAAAGAAATCGCCTTGTGACCAATCATATCGAACTCCATTTATAATGGAATACCCGCTTCCTTTAAACACCTGATAAATGGTCGAGCTGGTATGGCGGTGCGCCTTCGAATGGAATCCTGCCGGAAGCTTCTACATCCAAGCGGCAATATTCGGTACGCTATGGAACACCTTATATTTCACGGCATCTCCATGCTTTTGGACATAGTCTATCGCCTTCTTGACCAATTCTATGCTTTGCTCGCCGCCCTGCAGGAACTCCAACATATTTGCCGGAACGAAGGCTTCAGCGACTTGTACCGAGCGAATGACCCCCTCTGCCTCCAGCATCGAGCGATATGCATAGTTCAGGTCTATTACTTGCTCCCCGCTAATCATGCCGATCCGAGTGTTACCTTCGTAACTAAAGCTTGCCTATTGTTTGGTGCAGTCTAAACTCTCTTAAATGTTGCCGCCGCTTCCTCACTATCTTTGTAGCCGATACGAACCGCCTTAGCGCGAATATTCATCGTGCCTTCCGTGAGGATTAACGGTTTGGTATACAGCTTCCAAGACGGATTGTCTCCGTCTTCTATTGTGTAAGCAATGGATGCTCCTTGCGTAGCCGAATGCAGCAGGAACGCAGTCGTTTCCCCATACTCGCCGCGGGTCACGGCTTCCCTTCCGGGCAGCATGCTGTTTAGGGGAATGAAAATCGGTGCGGCGGTTTGCGGCTGTACCCCGCCGGGCCACATTTGCGCTACCATCTGCTCCTCCGGCACGTCACCCCACACATCGTATTTGCTGCGCCAATCATCGACGACCGAACGAAACCTCCCCAGCTCCTTACTATAGGCCGGATCGGCCGCCAGATTCCTGATTTCGTAAGGATCCTCCAAGCAGTCATATAGCTCCTCAGCGGGACGCTTGTGCTGCATCAATAACCGCTGGTCTCCTTCCAACTGGCCGGAAAGCTCCAGTCTCCACAGCTCCTGAAACGCCGGATGCTGATGGCTGAACTGAACCCATTGCAGATAAGGCTTTTCCGGATAATAATTCCGGATATATTTATACCGCTTATCCCGTGCAGCGCGGATCATGTCATAAGACTCATCGTACCGGTCACGAGTCGCGAACACATAGTCCCTCGGCTTTGCCTTGCTCCCCAGAAAAGGCTGACCTTGCATATGGTTAGGCACGGTTACCCCGGCTAACGACAGCACGGTAGGACCGAGATCAATCAAGCTGACGAGGGTATCGTTCACTTGTCCCGGCTCCATCATGCCTGGCCAGCGGACGATCAGAGGTACCCGGATTCCTGCGTCGTATGGCCAACGTTTGGCACGGGGCAGGCCTTCGCCATGGTCGCTCCATAGAAACACAATCGTGTTCTCCGCGAGACCGTCTTCCTCCAATTGCTGCAATTGGGAACCGACGAACTCGTCCGCTTCGGCAAGCAGATCGTAATACCTGGCGATAGATTCACGGGTTTTAGGAGTATCCGGCAAGTATGGCGGTACCTTCACCTGATTCGGATCGGTAACTAGCGGCCGATCCATATTATGATCAGGATAATAATTTCCGCGGATCATATTTCCCCACATGCTGCTCTCATGCGTCAGAATGTGGTTAAATACCGCAAAGAACGGTTGATCCGAGTCCCGTTTGCGCCAATGCGCGTCCCGGCTATCTTCATCCCACGCGGTCAATGGCGAAGCGAACTGATAGTCCGTTTTCCAGTTGTTCGTACAATAGTAGCCCTCTGCCCGCAAATATTCTGTAAACGTCTTAACATAAGCCGGAGGAACTGCAAAATAAGGCGTCGGAAGCTCCGGCATAAACCTGTTAACATGCTCCGTACGCATGTGGTGAGCACCTATTGCAGTTGGATACATGCTCGTAATGATTGCAGAACGGCTCGGGGAGCAGACGCCTGCCGTTGCAAACGCGTTAGGGTACATCGTACCCGCAGCCGCTAGCTCATCGATATGAGGAGTCCGCGCCAGCGCATCACCGTAACAGCCGAACCTCGGACTCGTATCCTCTAATGAAATCCACAGGATATTCGGTCTCGTAGTCTTGGCACTCATTTCTCTCATCCCCTTCTTATTTGCCCGCCATTTTTGAGCTTATCTTCGCCTGAAAGCCTGCTAGGATGCTGCTTCGTTCCTGTGGAAACTCTGCAGGGTGTCTCCGCTTGAGCTTATCTGCAAGGTGCGCTCTTCCCGTTTCCTGCAACCGCTCCATGTAATTTCTTAGATAGCCCTTGGCATGGAACGGTCCGCCTTCCTTCATCACGGTCCATAAAGGATCGACATCATCGCTGTTGCGCCGCATCATATCGTCATGCCACTGGTTTAAATAATAAACAGCTTCGTAACAGAGCTCTCGATGCTCAGCCGCAACGTTAAACTGCTCCTTCGGGTCCTCGGCCAAATTGTACAGCATATCTTCATCAAACAAATGGAGACCGTCATGATAGGTACGAATATAAATCCAGTCCCTGAAGCGAACCGCACGCTGGGCTACATGAGCGCATTGGGAGACAACCAAGTAGTCACGCCCGCACTCAGCACCTTCCTTGAGTGCCGGAGCGAAGCTCTGTCCGTGCCAATCCGGGATTGGCTGGCTGCCCAGCATCTCCGCCAAGGTCGGCAGCAAATCGAGGTGATAATGCAGTCCGTCATCCACGATTCCCTGCTTCATTCCCGGCCAGCGGATAATCATTGGAATGCGGCATGTCCCTTGATCTGCGGTGGCATGCTCTCCATAGATACCGAGCTGCCCCATGTTCTCGCCATGGTCGGCAGAGATAATAATGATCAACTCTTCCATGACGCCTTGCTCTTCCAGAGCTTTGAATAATGTGCCTAGATGGTCATCCATATAACGGATCCCACAATCGTAGCCGTCTATCATCTTCCGCATATCATCCATGTTCAGAATCTCACCCGGGTGACGCGGGAATTGAGGGCTCGTTTCGTTGGTATATTTCTTATTTCGGAAATCAATGTTCAGCTCATGCACACAGTGGGAGCCGACCATTTCCTTATGCCGCTCCAAAACCTCTTCGGTAATCCACTCTGGCAGAGGCTCATGTTCGAACGGATTGCCGAACTCTCGAGGTGCACGGTATGGCGTATGCGGATCCCAGTAGTTAATGTACAGGAACCAGTTATCTTTACTCCCATTGCGCTGAATCCAATCCAACGCCACCGGCGTCACATGCTCGGCCGATTCGTTGCCATATCTTCCTGTGTTCAAGATTTCATTAAAACCGGCATAAAACTGAAAGGTCGAGTGTCTTTGAGCAAATGGACTAATCAAAGCCGTATTCATATCGGCCGCCAGTCCAAGATACGAAGGAAGCGAGCCTCCCCGCGTCAGCTTCCCCATCAACTCCCGCTCCGTTCCCTCAAGCTTCATATCGCCTGCAGTTCCGCCATGTCCGACAAGGCCGTTGACGATCCCAAATTTGCCGCTCATCAGCGCTGTGCGAGACGGAGCACAAGGGGCGTCCGATGTATAGTAGTTAGTAAAGCGAACACCTTCCGTAGCAATGCGGTCGATATTCGGCGAAGTATTCCGTTGATACCCATAACATCCTAGGTGATCCGGACTTGTCGAATCCAAATCCAAAAACAAAATTCTCATATTGATCAGCTCCATTCCTCTAAGCTAGCGTGTGGCACACTTTTATCATAAACACTCGCCCACGATAAGTCGTTATCCGATTCTCTGAATAGTGATACTCTCAAGCTAAAAAAAAATCCCTGAGAGGCCTCATACTTTCGTAAGTGACTCCTCAGGGATCGTACCAACCGTTATTCCTTATATGAAACGTTCAGTTCTTCAATGATTTTGTTGCCACCGCCTGCCAGCCAGTCAGCCGACGCTTTCTCGATAGCGGATACCGGCTCGCGGCCCATGATGATTTTGGAGACTGTCTCCCACCATTTCAGGTTCAAGTTCGCCCCGGACTTCGTCAACGTCTCGGATTCGAGTCCAGCGGCTTTATTTTTCCAAGTATACTTTTCATTCTGGGTAAACATGTCTTTTATCACCTGGTGATAGGTAGGATCCTCCCATTTGTACATCTGAATACTCGGATCGAATGGACGGAACACCCAGTTGTTAAACAGATTTTGACGGTCTTTGTCCGCTGCTTCCAATTTCTCGAATTTGCCTTCGGCTACCTTCTTGTAATGTACGCCTTCAATCCCGTTTTTGATAAAATCAGAGCCTTCCGGAGACAGGAAGTAGTCGAGGATTTTCAGGATCCGCTGCTGCTTCTTAGGATCAATCTTGGCGTTGATGACGTTCTTATCCAGCATATTAATGTTAGAGGTTCCTGTTTTGCCTGTAGGTCCTTTAGGCGGATCCAACGGTTTAATAACCGCGTCCGGGACAAGCTTGGTGATGGCAGCCTGGTGATTCTTCCAATCGTTCGGATTCAGATAGGCAAACCCGACCTTGTTCGATTCGAACTTCTCTACAGTGGATCTGATTTTATTGACGGCAAAGTCCTTATCGAGAACACCTTCATTATAGGCTTTATTTAGGAAGGTCAAGAGATTTTTCCACTCAGCCACCTGCGTTTGATAAGGAACCAGCTTTCCGTTAACATCTGCCCATTGGTTATAAAGCCCAAAACTGGCCATAATGAATTCGATATCGCGGATCGAATTGCTCGTTGTGTCATAATACAGTGAGAATCCGGTCGTATCCTGCTTTCCGTTGCCGTCTGGGTCTTTCAATGCGAACGCTTTCGCTACTTCATAAAATTCGTCGATGGTCTTCGGAGCGGACATGCCCAACTTCCTCAGCCAGTCTTCACGTACGCTTAATGTATCTCTATTTTCCGTAATATAAAAAGGAAGACCGAGGAGTTTGCCTTTTGGATTAAGAACGTACAAAGGCTCCTTAGGAATCTTGGCCAAGTTCGGATATTGGTTCATCGCAGGCTGAAGATCTTGAAATAGTCCCTGTTTCTTCCACTTGTTGAACTCCGGATTAAGCACCAGGAAAATATCCGGGAAATCGTTGGAAGCGGCAAGCACGTTCAGCTTTTCTTTATAGTTTGCTGCCGGCACCCACTGCATCTTTATATCGACGTTGAACTTTTTGTTTAACGCTTGAATCATAGGGTTATCATCCGGCCAGCCGCCGCCTTGGAACGAACGCGCCATCCAAGTGATCGTCATTTTTTCGCTTAAATCGTCTGCAACCGCCTTATTATCTCCAGTCTGCTGGGATGCTTTGCCTGTGGCATTAGGCTTGGAGCAGGCTACAACACTGCCGAAGGATAACGTAAGTGCGCAAAAAACCAATAAAATCTTTTTCATTGTATTCCCCTCTCTCTTCATCTAAATCCGTCTTGAGTTACATCCTTATCATAGGGGACTAGCATAAAATATGCGTTACACAATTATCTGATTTATTATCTTAAATCCGGCGAACTCATTTTACTATTTGAAAAGTTTTCCTTACTCCACAACCGGAAGGGCAGTAGCCTCGACCGGCACCGGCCATCTTTCAAGCTCCGGAACATCGGTAGCCTTGCCCCATTTGGCCAACAGCTGATGATGCTCCGCTTTCTCCAGATGCTTCTCGATAATCGCGGCCGTATTCCAGGTCTGTTTCAAAATGACCTCAAAATGTCCGACAACGTCGCTTCTTTCTTGAGCCAGATTGTGAAGTTCCTGCGGATCCTTACTCAAGTCGAACAGCTGGTTGTACTGCTCATGGAAGGCGTAGGCGACATACTTCCAGTTGCCCTGCCTTAGCATGCGCCCTGGAACCGGACCGCTGTCCAGCGTTGCTATACACTCGCTAATGATGTACCGCTCCGGATCCTCAGCGCCGTTCTCCAGCAAGGATTTCAGGCTGATGCCGTCCTGTCTTGGCGGAGTCTCAGCTCCGGCATAGGCACACAGCGTCGGACCTAAATCCATAATGCTTACCGGCTGCTCAACTCGACGACCGGCTGATACTCCGGTTCCTTCCACGATCATGGGGATTTTTGCCGAGCCTTCATAGAAGGTGTTCTTCCCGATCAACCCATGCTCACCGGCCTGCTCGCCGTGGTCGGACATATAGATGAACACTCCTTGCCGACCGCTGCGTTCCAAATAACGGTTCCATGCACCACGCACTTCTCCGACCTGGCTATCTATCGTTTCGATCATCCCCATGTAGGCGGCACGCAGCTTGATAACATTGTCCTCCGTCAGCTTGTTCCCGGTTCGCATCTTCTGCAGGACAGGATGACCCTCATCGAGCCGGAACGACTCCGGAATGTCTACCCTTTCCTTGTAATACGTATACCGCTCAGGAGGAGCTACGAATGTATGATGCGGACCATACGTACCGACAAAGATGCACTGCGGTTTCTCATGGTCTTGATTCAAATAGTCCAAGGCGGCCTTGATCACAGCCTTGTCGTACTCAAGCACAGGAGACGTCCCGCCTCCGATAATTTTCAAGCTTTGATTGGCCATTGTGCCGACATAGGGTCCCAAATCCGAACGGGCCGCACCGTATCGCCCCCAAAATAGCGGAGTCATCTCACCCATAATGCGTTTGGTGAACCCATGCCGCTGGTCCTCGCCCATAAAATGCATCCGTCCGCACAGCACAGTCTCGTAACCTTCCGCAGCGATGCCATGAAGAAAAGTTGCCTGATCGCTGCCGATCGCGCCGTTATTTGTATAGACGCCAGTTTTCTCCGGCAGCTGTCCGGTCAGCATCGATACTCTAGAAGGAACGCATAGCGGTGACGACGTGTAAGCCGCACACATGACGATCCCTTCCTGAGCCAGTTGGTCCAGATGAGGCGTGCAAACCGTCGCATGCCCTGCATAGCCTGAGTAACGCGCATGATGCTGATCGCTCAAGAACACCAATAGATCCGGTTTCCTCATACGTAATTCCTCCAATCATCTCACTATTTCATGCTTGATAGCCGTTTTCCATATTTAGCTGTTCTGTCATCCTCCATGACACCGCTCCAATTGAGTCCGTACGCGAAGTCGTAAGCATGGCCGGCAGAATCGACATATACTCTCATATCATGAGGAACGTCCTCATGCTGCTCCTCGACGGTTCGCATATCGGCCGGCATTTGGAAAGGCAGCAAGCCGCTCGGTTCCGCAGCTCCGGTAATCACATCCATAATGGACTTCTCCACAGCTCCGAAGTTGGCCAAGATCGCACTGGCTGCACCCTCGAATTCCGCGACGACCATTGGATTATTCAAGGTCAGAGACACAATGACCGGCTTGTCCTTCATCCGCTGCTTCGTCTCCAGCACCATGTCAAGGTCCCCTGCATTGGTCACGGTGACCATCTTCCCGTTATACGCCCGGTTCAGCACATTTCGCGGATCTCCTGCGATGCTGACATCCCGACCATGCTCTGCGGTATAAGGTCCATATTGCAGGCTGATCGGGACATACCCCGAACCGCCGGCAGCCACGTCCGCCTTGCTGTAGCCCATCGTAGAGTGCGGGCTTTCGATGAAGACGAGGGCGAAGTCCGCTTCATCAGGCTCCTCCGTCACTTCGAAGTAGCGTCTGATCTCATCAAGGTTGACGGGATAGCCATCGCTTGCCGGAACCAGCCGTCCAATCCAGTTGCTGCGGGCCGGGAGCTTCCTCTTCGGAATATATACCTTCTTATTTGATTTCATAGGGAGGACCTGGTTCTCGTTCTTCAGCAGGACGAACGCTTTCAGCTGAGCCTCGTAGCCGGCTTGTGTGAACGCCTCGCAGCCTACCGTCTCCACGGTTTTCTCGACATCGACGTATGGATTTTCGAACAGACCCAGTCTGAATATGTTTTTCAACAGCCTAACGGCCGATTGCTCGAACCGCTTCCGCATATAAGCTTCACCATGCTCCCGAACGCCGATCTGGTACGCCTCAATGATCGGGCCGGCTTCGTTGTTACCGCCGAACTGGTCCACTCCTGCCATGAGCAGCTTATAGTGGCGCTCCGCTACGGTGTACCCCTCTTCAACTCCCCAGCATCTTCCACCGGGATTCAGCCTCGTAATATCCTCCGGCTCGTCGGCAGTGATGCTCCAGTCCGTGCATACGACACCGTCGTAGCCGACCTGCTCGCGGAGCAAATCATTAATGAGGTAGGAACTGTAGGAGTTGCCGACGTTTTCCCCGTTCTTTTTGTCCTGCTCCCAGGAGATCGTATAGTAAGGCATAACCGCGGACGCCTGCCCCGTCTTGCCGTTCAGGCAAAACGCTCCTTCGGTAAAAGGAATCAGGTGCTGCTCGAAGTTATTTCCCGGGTATACGGCATATTTGCCGTAGCCGAAGTGCGCGTCACGCCCCGCTTCACCAGAGCCGCCGCCGGGCCAGTGCTTCACCATCGCATTTACACTGTTATAGCCCCAGCCGTCCACGATTTCCGCTTCGCCCTCCGACGTTTGGAAGCCGTCTATATAAGCGCGGGCCATATCGGCAGTCAAATGCGGATCCTCGCCGAACGTCATGCCGAACCGGAACCAGCGCGGATCAGTGCCGATATCGACCTGCGGAGACAGAGCAGTCGACAAGCCGAGGGCCCGATATTCCTTGGCCGCAATCTCCCCGAACTTGCGGGCGAGCTCGGGGTCGAACGTTGCCGCAAGGCCCATCGATTCCGGCCAGATCGATATTTGGCTGCCTCCGCCGACCTTGAATTCGGTGGAAGCATCCAGGCCGTGACGCGGATCAGAGCTGTTATTAGCCGGAATGCCAAGAGGCTCGCTTTCGGCAACCTGCTGCAGCAGGTTATTCCATCTCGCAGCGCACTCCGGACTCTCCACGCTCGTCACAAGCACGTGGCGGATATGGTCTTTGGCCAGAAACTGCCGCTGCTGATCCGTTAAAGCGTATGGCTCCAAGGCGCTCTCCTCATAGGACTTGCCGCCGTAAGTCGCCGGATTGAAGCCCTTACTCCCAGGAATCGCTTGATGTTTGCTGTACAGCATCAAACCGGCGATTTGGTCGACGGACATTTTAGACGCAAGATCCTTCGCCCTCTCCTCTGGTGATAAGCGCCAATCCTCATAAGGATCCAGCTTGCCGTCTTTGTTCAAATCCTTAAATGACAGGCCGTCCTGACGGATTATATTTACTCCCGTTCCCTCGGTATAACCGAGTGTAGGGCCTTTTTCATTTTGCACATACCGTATAACTTGATCGTTCTGACGCTGCTCCACTGGATTTCCCTCGCTTCTAATAAATTAGCCTTTCACCGAACCCATCAGCATTCCCTTGTTAAAATATTTCTGCATGAAAGGATACACGACCAACAGCGGAAACGCTGTTATTAGGACAGCAGCCATTTTAACGGCAGGCGTGTAAGAGAAGCCGCCCGAACCTTCTGCCATACTGGAATCGGACTCGATCAGCATTTGGCGCAAAAACACTTGAAGCGGCATATCATGCGAGTTATTCAAGAACAGGATCGCGTAGAAATAGGTGTTCCAGTTGTGTACTGCGTAAAACAAAGTGAAGGTAACAACCGCCGGCATGGATAGCGGCATGACGATTTGCCAGAACAAACGCATCTCGGAGCAGCCATCGATTTTTGCTGATTCTTCCAATTCGGAAGGGATGTTCTGAAAGAAGCTCCGCATAACAATCAGGTTAAATGGGGCTATCGCGCCGGTCAGGTAAAGTGCCCAGTAGCTGTTAAGCAGGCCCAGTTCCTTGACCACAAGATAGGTAGGAATCATCCCCCCGGCAAAAATCATCGTGAACAGAACCATAAAGTTCATCGTCCGACGACCTTTCAGCCAGTTCTTCGATAAGCCGTATGCCATAAGGCTCGTCAGCAAAATGTTGATGGCCGTACCCGTCACTGTAATCGTCACGGCATTTTGGAACGATCTCATAAAGTTATCGTTGCTGAGCAGGTAGCCATAAGCTTGGATGGTCAACTCATGAGGAATGATAAAGAAGCTGCGGGACACAAATTCCTGTTCAGTCGCTAACGAGCTGGCCACAACATAAAGAAAAGGGGCCAAAATAGCCAGAAGGGTAAGGACCAGCAACCCATAAATCGTTCCGGTGAAGAGCGGATCTTTTCCACGCGAGTCAAATGCATTCATGTTAGTAAACCCCCTCTTCGCCTGCTTTTTTGGAAAACTTGTTTGCCAGCATAATCAAGACAAGGCCGACCAGCGATTTGAACAGTCCTACGGCCGTCGTAAAGCTGAATTCACCTTGCAGAACACCGGACCGGTACACATACGTATCAAATACATCGGAAACCGATAAGTTCAGCGAATTTTGCATCAAATAAATGTGCTCGAAGCCTATATCCATGACATGTCCCAATCGCAGAATAAATAATATAATAATCGTTCCTTTAAGCGCCGGAAGCGTAATATACCACATCTGCTTCCAACGATTCGCGCCGTCGACGACAGCCGCTTCATACAAGGTAGGATCTACAGCTGCCAGCGCCGCAAGGAAAATAACCGCATTCCAGCCCGCTTCTTTCCAGATGCTCTGGAACACATACACCCATCGGAAATAATTAGGATCTGTCATCAGCTCAATTCGCTCGAAGCCCGCACTGGCAAGCCCTTTGTTAATCGCGCCTTCCTGTGTAGCAAACAGGATGACGGTAATGCCCACTACTACGACCCACGATATAAAGTGCGGCATATAAATGGCTGTTTGAACAAATTTCTTAAACCAACGTACACGAACCTCGTTAAGAACAACAGCGATCACAACCGGGGCAGGGAAAAATAAGAACAAGTTAAGCGCGCTCAAGACTAACGTGTTTCTTAACAGGATTAAGAAATCCGCTTCTCCGAACAAACGCTCGAAATGCGCCAAACCTACCCATTCGCTGCCGCCGAAACCTGCAAACGGACTGTACTCCTGAAAAGCAATAATGATCCCGCCCATCGGCAAGTAGCGGAAGATTAAGAAATACAACAAACCGGGTAAAATCATCAGATATAACGGAAGACCCCTCTTCCATTCCCTTAACGCCGACTTTCTGCGCGATTGCGGTTTCGCCTGCACCAATTTAATAGCGGATTGACTCTGCACGTGCGTTCCCTCCTGAGTAAAACTTTGATGTGGATCGAGTTATAGCTACATCATAGCCGCTCAACGGGCATAAGTCGTTATACGATTATCTGATTTCCAAACCTACACAAACATGCATAACAAAAACAGACCGCCACCGGTTATAATCCGGTCGAACGGCCTTGTCCAATGCTGGCATTCTCCTATACTTCTTTATATTTCAGCGGGATGCGAACGGAAATGACGGTGCCTCTATTAGGAAAAGAAGAAAGAGCAAGCCCATAACCCTCTCCATACTTCAAAAACAATCGTGTGTGCACATTCCTAATACCTAAAGATTCCGTTTGGATGAACTCCTGATCGTTAACGTGCCGGGAGATGTCATTAAGTCCTTGCCTAAGCTCATCCAACTTCGATTCCGGAATACCCGGTCCGTTGTCCGCAATTTCAATTACCAGGTCGTCCTTGTCGTCATACGTACTGACCAATATAGCAGCATTACCCGCCCTTGGCTCGACCACGTATTTCACCGCATTTTCCACCAAAGGCTGAGCAGTCAGCTTCACGAGCAAACAGCCGTAAAATTTCGGGTTAACCGTAATCCGGCTCTGAAAATTCTTCGGAAATCGGATGTGCGTAATCTCAAGATATTTCTCCAGAATCGTGAGCTCTTCCCGTAAAGTGACCTCATGGTCTGAAAATTTCGCGGTATATCGGTATACGTCTGCCAAATTAGTAGCCATACTTACGACAAGCTCGTCATTGTTAATATAGCCGATACTTTTAATCACATCCAAAGAATTATAGAGCAGATGAGGATTAATTTGATTTTGAAGCGCCTGGATATAAGCTTCCTTCTGCCTCAGCCGCATGTGTACCTCTTGGAGCTTCAGCTCCGATATGGTATGGATCTGCTCGTCCAGCCGCTCGACCATTTTGTTAAAGCTGTGGTTCAATATCTGAAACTCGTTCTTTCCGTTCCGGAATTCCGCTCTGGTATTATAATCGCCCTGGAACACCGGGTTCATATTCTGCCTCAAGTGAAGCACGGGCTTCACAAACAAATTGGACACAAGCGGAACAAGAAATATAACCAGTATCGCAATAAGCCCAAACGCAACAATAGTAGTGTTCCGTGCCGAGTAAAGCCCGCTCGCCATTTCGTCAAATGGAACGACAGCCACGACCCTCCAGCCGAGCACCTTGGAGCTGCTTGTTGAGATCAGCATACTTTTTCCGTCAACCGTTTGGATACTGACCCCGCCTTCGGCCGGTATCTCGATTTGATTGCCCAATGGCGTTTCGGCAAGCTTGTGTCCGCGCCACTCTTTAACGCGGTGGTAAACAATCGTATCGTCCGGGGAGAGCAACATAAACTGCCCTGATTGCCCGAGCTTCGACCTTTCGAACGTTTCCTCTATTTCGGACAGCGACAAATCCATCACGATATAACCGACCTGATCTAACGTAGTGCTGCTGTAAACCGGATTTAAGATAGAGATTACGGAAAGGCCGTTATGTTGCGGATATTTAATCGTATGAGTCGGGATAAGGACACGCTGCCCCGAAATCGGGACGTCATACCACGGCTCTGAGAGGAAGCTTTCAACCTCTGAACTGTAGTTCCGCATGGCAAGAACACGCTTGTCCGTAGACATGAGGAATATTCCGGCTATCTCGTTATAATTCAACGCGACGTTACGTCTCAGCATCGCTTCAATGTCTTCTGCATCATATACCGAGATGCTTCCGCCGTCCTCGAACCAACGTTGGAGAAGCTCTTCTTTAACGACTGTTTTCGTGGTCTTAGACAACTGCTCGAAATAAAATTCAATATGGTAATGCAATCGTTTGGTCGCTTCATCCGTCACAGTGTGAAAGTCTTTCTTTACCGTGTTGCTATAGTTCAAATGCGAGAAAAAGCCCACCAGAATCATAGATAGAAAGCTGATTCCAAGAAACAGGAAAACCATGCTCACCTTAATGGGGAATCGATCCCAAAATTGTCTCATTCCGAACCATGCCTTTACGTTTGTATGAATTCGAGGCTAAACATCCCTTAGATGTTCTTTATCGATTTAGTATATCTTTTTTTCCTATATAAAGAAACAAAAGAAGGATGTCATCCGTAAAGATAACATCCTCTTTAGCCTCCCCTATTCTTTACCCCATTTGTTTACGGTATCTAGAATTACAGGACGTGATAAGCCGCCTGTTGCGTCCCACCAATGATCCACAGCACTGCGAAGAGACTGCCTTGCCGTTTCCGCTTCCAGTCTCCCTGCTATATTGACCAGTTCATCGGGATCCTTCTGTAGGTCGTACATCTCTTCCATGTCTTCCTCGTAGTAGTATACATATTTCCACTCCGGCGTCTGGGCGGCACGGAAAGGATGATAGCCCCAATAGGCCTTGTAATGCTCGAAGAAGACGAGTTGATCCGCAGGAGGCTCAGTGAGCCGAAGATGCGGCAGCAGCGAGCCGCCTTCGCATTCGGACGGCACCTGGATGCCTGCGACGTCGAGCAGCGTACCGGTTACAGCCGCGCTGGATACGAGGTCCGGAATGACGTTACGAGCCGGATTCTCTCCCGGTGCATACAGAATGACAGGCACGTTATATAGCTCCTTATAAGGGAGAACGCCCTTCAGGCGCATTTTATGAGCCCCCTGCATGTCACCATGATCTGTCGTAAACAGGATAATAGTATTTTCCAGCATCCCTTTGGCTTCGAGCTTGCTCATTAGGCGCCCCAGGTTGTCATCCATGAGCTTCAGCATGGAACGGTAGTGCTGGGCATCTCTGCGGACAATTTCTTCCGTCATGGCGGATTCGCCCGTCTGGGACCGTATCAGCTGAAATTCCGGCTTAGTCGACAGGTCGTCCTTGTAATAGCTGCTCGTAATAGGCATTTCAGACTTCGGGAACTGCTCTGCATACTGCTTGATGAGCTCGAAGGGAGGGTCCACCGGCGCATTTGGATGCGGCATAAACCAATTTACTGCCATAAAGAACAGCTTGCTCCCCTCATAGTCGTCCAAATAATTGAGGGCTTTCGTCGTTGTCAGCGCATCCCTGTGGCTATGAAACCGCGGATCGGGATTGGCTACGCCCAGTTCGAAGCCGTCGGTCCGATAATCGGTAATTTGGAATTCATGGTCGGCTGGAGATAATCCTAAATGCCATTTTCCTAAATATACAGTTTCATATCCGGCGCGGTTAAATTCCTTGGCAATGCCCCACTCTTGCGGATCCAACACATGGCCGATATTGTTGACGCCTACCTGATGAGGGAATTTCCCTGTCATCCAGCTAGCCCTGGAAGGTGAGCATTGGGCGGACGTCGAGATCACGCCGGTAAACCGTACGCCTCGTTCCACCAGCTTATCCAGGTTCGGGGTGTGATAGCTGGAATTGACACAGCCCATCGCATCTACTTTTTGTTGATCGGTTGTAATCATAATGACGTTTTTCATGGCGATTGCCTCCTATTAAATAGATGCCTCCCATATGCTTTGTTGATCTGATTCGGATAGCCTTTCCTTCCGTCTGATACGTTGACATTAATCTATGGCTTCATCATAATGAAACTGTCCCGGGAAGTCTTTACACAATTTTCTGATTTCCGATACAAGCGGGAGATGACAAAAAGGCCGTCCACCGACAATTTGCCAGTTGAACAGCCTGTTATAGCTTTGAAGCTTCAGATGCCCATCCCTTTCCGATATTCGTTCGGGGATAGTCCGGTTACATTTTTGAAAACACGATTAAAATACGGCATTGAGGAAAAACCCACCATATCGGCAATCTGATATATTTTCAAATCGGGCTCCAGCAGCAGCTGCTTCGCTTTGTCGATGCGGATTTTATTCAGGTAATTGACGAAGGAGTCGCCCAAGTGTTGCTTGAAGAGCGCGCTGAAATGGGAGACGCTAAGGCCGACATAGTCTGAGATTTGCGATAAGCTGATCTCCTGCATATAGTTTTTTTCGGCAAAGTCGCACGCTTTCTTGATCACAAGTCTGAAGGACCGTTTGTTATGCTGCTGCTGACCAAACTGGCACCAGCTTTCGATCAAGGCTTGAATCAGCTTTTTGAGCGATTCTTCCGTCGTCTCCAGAGGTGCAGCTGTTTTCACATATTCCGGATACGTATATTCGAGGAGATCGTTCAACTTACCGGCAAAAATCCGAAGCAGTCCTAGCCTGGAGCTTGGATGGCTGTTTTTGTCTTTGACAATGGATTGCACCAGCTGGACTTGCTCCGTCATAAGCTGCTGTACATCCATCGCCGGCATGCGCTCCAAAAAGTTGTGAATGTTCATCAACTGATCGTGAGCAGGATTAAGCCTCTCGAGCCTTTGCAAAGACCGCTCCAACGCTTCCTTCAGCACGTCCTCTCTCACCGGCTTGAGCAAATACTCGGACACCCCGTACCGAATCCCCTGCTGAGCATAAGAGAAGTTATCATATCCGCTAATGACAATGCTGACAAGTGGAAATTTGATCTCATCTATCTTCTTGATTAAGGAAAGCCCGTCCATCTTGGGCATCATAATATCCGTGATCAGTACAGTCGGACACAGCTCCTGAATCAAATTCCAGGCTTCTTCTCCATCGCCGGCTTCACCCGTTACCTTGAATCCTCCGCCGATCCGGTCCACCATCTCCACTATACCGCTGCGAATCCAATGCTCATCTTCCGCTACAAGTACATGGTACATTAAAAGCCCCCCTAGAGGTAATTCCTATAAGTATAACCCTTTAGGCGAAGTAAATAAAGCATACTGCCCTACCATCAGGGCATCTACCGGTGTTCAAGCGGAGCGAGCTTTGAATCGATTAGTAGGGCTGGCACGTTTGGTATTTGCCCCCTGTATATTTTAATATGTTCTATGAAGGTTCTGTCAAAATCCCAATTGATCTTTGCCGGAAACGGCATTTCCAAGGGGCAAAGGATTTCACAACCGGTTAGTATCATGGAACCATGACACAGCATGGTCGGACAGTTTCATTTCGCCCGTCCCGTCCAACGTAGACGAATATAATGCTTTGTCCTTGTCTTTTACATAGTAAAGATAAAGGAAGAGCCTCCTAGGACTCCTCCTTATTGAATTGAAGAATTGATTAAAAACTTATTTAGTCACTGCTTTCTGACCTGCTCCATACGCTTCTTGATAGCTCTCAATAAGCAAACCATAGTTAGGAACCCGCTCTGCATAAATAGCAGCGAACTTGTCCGCATCCGAACGATTCCATGTTCTCTGTACTTCAGCTACTAAAGAAACAGTATCAACGGGAACCGCCCCAGCTTGTACGATTCGAGTTAATGTAATATCCGATGACATCTTACTGTATGTTCCAGATGCGTCTATGACACTATATACTTTATAGCCGGCTTTCAGTGCGCTTAATGTAGGAAAAGTCATACAAACACTGGACCATGTACCCGCGATGATGAGTGTTTTCTTACCGGTAGCTTCTACTGCCTTTACAAAGTCAGGATCGTCCCATGCATTGATTTCTCCGTGACGCGGTACAAATGTTGCATGAGGTAGATCTTTGACTTCAGGAATTAGAGGCCCATTCGGACCATCCGGAACAGAAGCAGTCGTGATTACAGGGATGTTTGCCAGCTCAGCCATTTTGGCAAGTGTTTTAACGTTTCCACGAACTGTAGGAACATCAAGATCTTTGACGGTTTGGAACAAGCCGCTTTGAGGATCTACAAGAAGCAAAGCTGTATCATTTGGATCAATGAGTGCTGATTGCTGTTGATTTTGTGCATTATCATTTGACTTTGCACTGACTATCGATACTGCGTTAGATCCAAGAACAATACCAGCTCCGATAGTTAAAACAAGGGCTGTCGCCATCAATTTTTTCATGTGTTTCATAAATAACCTCTCCCTTAAATTGTAATTTATAAGTTCTAACAAACGACTACTAAAAAGATAAAATCTTCGGAACTTATCGCACTTATGAAATTGAAAATATATAGAATTCCCTTGCCTGATTAAATTTTCATCATGGTCACCCCTTATTCATTATTTTTAGTAAGTTGCTATATTTAAATTATAAACTTTATCTCGTTTCTGTAAAGAACGCACATTAATGTGCCATAGTAATCAAAATGTTACTGTGGTTCAAATGTGGAATTTAGTAAGGTACTATAATATAATAAGTTTATTGTATAACAAGTTAATATGGGAGGTTTAACGGTATGAAAGTTAATCCGATAGATTGCAAAATGTCCGTTGCCTTGGATATAATCGTAGGTAAATGGAAGCCAATTATTATTCAGCATCTTATTCATAGTGAAACACTCCGGTTTAATGAAATTAAAAATTTGATACCTGATATTTCCCAGAGGATTCTTACGTTGCAATTACGCGAATTAGAAGAGCAAGACATCATTCAACGAGTGATCTATCCTCAAGTTCCACCAAAAGTAGAATACTCACTTACAGCGCACGGTAAAAAACTGGACGCGTTAATGGATAGCTTACATTATTGGGGGCTTTCACATTTAAAGCACATGGAAGAAAAAGAGAAGAACGTTATAATAGGTAACCAACCATAATTAGAAATAAAAGAAAGAGGCAATGAAAAGCTGCTGATTTCACAAATAAATTTATTTGGTTTAGCAGCATAATCAATCTTCCCGACCTCGGTAGATTGACACTGTATTGGAACAAGAAATAGTAACGAAACGTGTGTATCATCAGACGATGGGGTGAGTGGCGTAAAGTAAAACTTTCTTCAGCTCTGCGTCTGCGAGCAACCAGTAGAGTTCCTGCTCTGTGCTGCAGATTACAATGCGCCCAGCTACATCGACGAACATATCATTCACCTGCTCGGGTTCCAGCGTAACGACCTGCCCGCTGTTCTTATGAATTGCATGGTACATACTGACTCGCCCCCATATGGGTATTACTACCATTGTACTAATTTCCTGATGGTGGTGGACCCGCGGTATTATGGAAATGTATCCACAATGTGGGTATAACCATTTGCTTAAATTCGGCATCCTCATGAATGAAGTCGCATACTTCGCAGAGCGAAATTGGTCTTAAACCCTTGATAAATAAAGCTGTACTAGGATAATGATTTATCTCTTGCAAAAATAGAAAAACACCGCTTCCGTTTGGTATAGTGATTGTGTCGAGCAACCCACTACCACACAGAAGAGGTGTCCATTATATGATAGAGCAAAAAGAGCCCTGCAATCAACTACCAAAAGAAATTAAACCAGCTTTTAAAGAGCTTCAAGTGCTTAAGCATTTAAAAGACGCGAAAATCAACAAGAATCTACAAGATAAGCCGCTACTTTAGCTAATCGTGAAGCGTAACCCCATTCGTTATCGTACCATGTTGCAACGGATAGGAGTTCTCCCTGTACTTGCGTCAGAGGAAGGTCAATGATGGAGAAATGGGAATCACCTACGATACGGGAAGAGGCCCATTCACCTTCTAAAACATCCAAGACTCCCTCCAGCGCTTATAGTTAGTATCCACTTCGAAAAGAGCGGCAAGCGTCGCTTAGCCATCCATAATTTAAATGCCAAATTCATCCGGAATATACTCGATCCGAGACTCGGCGAAAATAGTAATCTGCTTGAGCTGATCGTCGTACGTGACAGAACCTTCTTTAACATAAAACCAAATTTTTTTCGCAGATTGATCATCATATTCCCGAAATAGAAACACATTCAATTCCTGTTTCCAACGGAGAATCTCATGAATATCCACGTCCTGTGTAATGATTAAAGCAATTCTCCAGCCCTGACCCATACGTATCACCGAATATTCCATGGGTTGTTGTTCGGTATGAATAAATGTCCTACCTCCAACCGAATGCCTAACCACAAGTACCTCTTTCATACAAACCCTCCTATTCATTCTTATGGAAGGTCAATCAGCATTAGAAATGCATCTTCCTCCGCTATAATGCTCAACTGAGCCAAAGATTCGATTCGAGCCGTATCCCCTTCACCTAACCGAGTATCATTTACAGTGAGTCGTCCCTCAATGACGAAAAGGAATATCCGGCGTCCATCTTCCTGCCGAAAAGTAATATCTTTATCTTTATCCAATCTGCATAAATAGAGAGTTAGGTTTTGATGGATTTTAACAATCTGCTCTGATCCCTGCGGATCAACGATGGGGAGCAAGGCATTCTTTAACTTCTCTGAATTGTACCTACGGGTTTCATAGGAAGGATCTAATCCCCGTACATTTGGCATGAACCAAATTTGAAGAATTCTCATCGGTTCAGTCTGCGAAGCGTTGTATTCGGCATGGACGACTCCGGACCCCGCGCTCATTCGCTGTACTTCCCCAGTTGTTGTTACTTCCATATTACCCAAGTTATCTTCATGACGGACGGACCCTGAAAGTACGATTGTCAATATCTCCATATCGCTGTGCGGGTGGGCACCAAATCCTTTGCCAGGATCTACGTCATCGTCATTGCATACTCGCAAAACCCCAAACCCGGTGTTATCGGGGTCATAGTAATTGCCGAACGAGAAGCTTAGACGGCTGCGCAGCCATCCCTGATCTACGTTAAACCGGGAATCGGCCGGGAATACTTGGATCATTTTAGAACTCCCCTTATCAGCTATTTAAATTGATTAAAACTAACAAACTCACGAACGGGTTTACGATAACCTCGAGGCCGCTGTTTGGATGTATCCTCCTTACCTATTGCAACCAATAGGACAGGCACATATCGATCAGGAATGTGGAGTGCTGACCGCATCAATTCAGGATCAAAACCGATCATTGGACATGTATCCCAACCTTTTTCCTTTGCGGCGAGCATAAATAACTGTGCGGATAAGGAAGCGTTACGAATCGCCTCATCCCGCATAAAGCTTTCCCCTCTATCTTCATAAAATTTTGTAACCGATTCGATAGTCATATTGTATTCTTGTTTATTAATGACTCCTAGATTAAGAAATCCTTCATTTATTCTTGCTGCATCCTTATAAGCATCCATGGTGCCAAGCACTAGAATTGCTGCCGATGCCGATTGGACCTTATACTGTTTAAATGCAGCTTGATATACGTCTTCTTTGACATCGGGGTCATTCACCACTACATAATGAGTATGCTGTAAATTAAATGCCGAAGGTCCAAATTTTACAACATTAAAAATCTCGTCAAGATCTCGTTCAGATATTTCTTTTCCTGGGATAAATTTATTTGCAGATCTTCGCTCTTTAACCACTGAAATAAAATCGGTCAATTGAACACGCTCCTTCCCTTTATATATTTTGAATTCTTCATTAAATTCTTCATTCATTCCTTTTTTCTGAATCCATCACACGTACTTGGATAGGTGATAAACCTTTTTCGATTTCTGCACGGTTAGCCTCAAACCATTCCGGAAGCATCAGTTTTTCACCTAATACATCTGGCTGCTCATCAACTGCAAATCCGGGTGGATCCGTGGCGATTTCAAACAGTATGCCGCCTTCTTCACGAAAGTAAATCGCATTGAAATATTGCCGGTCGGTAATGGGTGTAGGATGAAGACCGTGTTGCTCAACATGAGTTCTCCATGAAGCATGATCTTCATTATCCTTTGCGCGCCATGCAATATGATGAACCGTACCGGCTCCACTTATGCCCCACCCCATTACCGCGATGTTTACGTCAATAACATTACCAATACTTCCCTTCGATTTATAGCGAATAAAGTCTTCTTCTTGTTCCACCTTTTGAAGACCTAAGACCTGCTCTAGTACATTCATCGTTTTTTCAGGAGCGGTACTATAAAGGACAGCGCCGCCAAAACCTTTGATAGCTTTATCTATTGAAACACCACCGAACGACCAATGACTCAAATCCCCTTCCTCGCGCTCCACAATCTCTAGCTGTAAACCATCCTGATCTGAAAATGTTAAGTAATTCTCACCAAACCTCGTCGTTATAGAATAAGGAACATTAAAGCTTTCTAAGCGCTCTTTCCAAAAATCGAGTGCACCTAAAGGAACGACATATGTCGTTATACCGACCTGTCCTCCACCGATGCGCCCTTTACGACCAAGTTCACATGGAAAGAATGTGATTATGGTACCTGGACTACCTGCTTCATTACCGAAATACAAATGGTAAACGTCCGGGGCGTCGAAGTTGATCGTTTTTTTTACAAGTCTCAGACCTAGTACCCCTGCATAAAAGTCCACATTTTTTTGCGCATTCTTTACAAAAGCCGTTATATGGTGTATCCCTTCTGTTTGTTTTTCCATTTTGCAAACACTCCTTTTATGACTTTTAATTGTTTATGTCCTATCATATTGAAATTATTCGTCATGAACAATTCCATTATTTCTATAGCATGTATAGCCAAAAACTATATCTTCAAGGGCGAAGCTGATATAAGCAATATCTATACGATTTATAGACAGAATCATATTGATAGTTACTTATCACAGCTTATAAAATAAAGTTAAATAAACTTCCATTTGAAAGAAGTTTAAGTAATTAGGATAATTCCCGGCCGGATGAATTGTTCTTTCTATCATTAACAAGGAGGAAATTCTATGGGAGTACGTTTTTTGAAAATGGCAGTCGTTTATATTTTGCTTGGTATTTGCATCGGTATTTACATGGGAACAACGCTTAACTTTGCATTAACGAGCGTTCACGCCCATACAAATCTTTTCGGGTGGGCAACATTAGCACTTTGCGGATTCACGTATCTTCGTTTTCCCAAAGCAGCAGAATCTCCTCTAGCGAAGTGGCACTTCTGGTTGCAAGGCATCGGCCTCCCCATCATGCTTATTACTCTCACCTTAATGGCCCATGGCTACGCTCCGAATTGGGTTACAACGTTAAAACGTATTGGTGAAGCAGTAGCAGGAACGGGTATCTTGGTTTTTGCTATCAATGTTTTTACAAACGTGAAAGCAATGGATGTTCAAAATAACCAAAAGCATGATGTTTCCTTGTAATACTCAGTTACGTTCTTAATAAGGCGGGGGGTGAGGCGGTATGCCTGCAGGAATCCTTAAGGATGATGATGCTCAAAAAGTAGCGACTTGGTTAGCAGAACATAAATAAACAAATGGAAAAAAGCAGAAGATCAAGGGGTGGTATTTTGGTTAACGAACCGTTGTCCAAATCGTCAAATTTCTCATTCATTACCGGTATCATTTTCTGGTGTGCATTAGTTGTAGTGTCGTGTACGTATTTAACGATTCCATTAATAACGATTATTTCAGATGCATTCAAGGTGTCGTCTTCTCAAGCTGCTTGGGCCGGCAGTGCTTTTTCGTTTGCCTTTGCAGGTGGAGGTCTGTTCTTTGGAGTTTTATCCGATCGTTTTGGACGAAAAAAAATGATGTTGTCAGGGTTAATATTGCTCACTGTAATAACGCCTCTAATCGGAAGTGTCAGCAGCTTTTCTTGGCTCGTTGCCCTTCGAGCCTTCCAAGGTCTGGCGGCGTCCATGTTCCCTCCGTCTGTCTTGGCCTACGCAATGGAAATGTTTCCAATTAAAAGAAGAGTAACCATTATTGGGTTCATTAGTACGGCGTTTTTAATGGCCACTATCGTTGGACAAATATATAGCAGCTATATTGTTTTATACTTAAGTTGGTCTTATGTTTTCTATATTCTTTTTGCGGTGTATTTAATTTCCTCTATCTTGATTGCCTTTATTCCAAAGGATAAAACACAGCAACCAGAGGGTAGCTTCTTTTCTGCCTTTTTGCGAATAGGCTATATTTTCAAAAGGAAGGGTTTGCCTCTTTGCTATATCATTTCTGCTACGCTCTTTATTTCGCTTGTCGGTTTTTTTACGACACTTGGAAGTTATTTAAACAGTTCACTCTTCGGATTAAGTCACCAAGATATTCTCTGGGTCCGTGCGGTTGGTATTATCGGAATGCTAGTAGCACCGTTTGATGGAAGATTGGTCGCGAAAATGGGAGTCAAAAACGTTTTATGGTGTGGATTGATCTTTGCTGGAATCGGCTTGGGCTTGTTAGGCCTCTGGCCTAACCTCATTTTTTTAGTTTCGATGAGCGTCGTGTTTATTATTGGAATTGCTATGGCTCTTCCTGCATTGATCTCACTAATTGGTCACATTGCGGGGGAGATCCGGGCGATCGCGGTTTCGTTCCACATGTTTATGGTGTTCATAGGTGCATCACTTGGGCCGATTCTTTCAATTTATCTGATCAATCAACGAGGCTATTTATTCTCTTTTGAAGTATTAGCTGGATTGTTGTGTTTGAGCTTGATTGTCCCCTTTTTTATTCGTTTAGAAGAACCACGCAGTTAGTCAGCATCATCCCAAAACGAGACCTATGCGAACTCGGCGAAATGATTCGGGATCGTACCCGGTAAATCCGATTCACCATGGCTCGTCGTTATACTCATTTATTACTTAGGAGGTTTGTACATGGAAACCAAAAATGGCCATTTAACTACAAGTTGGGGCGCTCCCGTTGGAGATAACCAGAACTCCATGACTGCCGGCTCACGCGGTCCAACCCTTATTCAAGACGTCCACCTTCTGGAAAAGCTTGCTCATTTCAACCGGGAACGCATCCCCGAACGTGTTGTTCATGCCAAAGGTGCCGGAGCACACGGATATTTTGAAGTAACCAACGATATTTCCGCCTATACAAAGGCCCGCTTTTTGTCTGAGGTTGGCAAACGTACACCGGTATTTATACGCTTCTCCACGGTAGCAGGTGAACTGGGATCTGCAGATACCGTACGTGACCCACGCGGCTTTGCTGTAAAGTTCTATACAGAAGAAGGAAACTATGATTTGGTGGGCAATAACACGCCTGTTTTCTTCATTCGGGATGCCATTAAATTTCCGGATTTCATTCATACTCAGAAAAGGCACCCTCAAACTCATCTAAAAAACCCCAATGCTGTTTGGGATTTCTGGTCCTTGTCTCCCGAATCCTTGCATCAAGTCACTATCTTGATGTCCGATCGTGGTATTCCTGCGACTCTCCGTCATATGCATGGCTTCGGAAGCCATACGTTTAAGTGGGTCAATGCGGACGGACAAGGCATTTGGGTCAAATATCATTTTAAAACGGAACAAGGCGTGAAGAACCTGGATGTCGAGCTGGCCGCCAAGCTGGCCGGTGAAAACCCAGATTATCATACCGAGGATTTGTTTAATGCCATAGACAAAGGTGACTTTCCCGCATGGAAGCTGTATGTACAAATGATGCCGCTGGAGGATGCAAAGACGTACCGTTTCGATCCTTTCGATGTAACGAAAGTGTGGTCGCAGAAGGATTACCCTCTTATCGAGGTTGGACGCATGGTTCTCAACCTAAACCCGGACAATTATTTTACCGAAGTTGAGCAAGCAACCTTCTCCCCTGGGGCGTTCGTACCTGGTATTGAGGCTTCGCCGGATAAAATGCTGCAAGGCCGTCTATTCGCCTATGCCGATGCTCATCGCTATCGGGTTGGCACGAACCATAATACACTGCCTATCAATAAACCTATCTTCGAAGTGAATAACAACCAACGTGACGGACAGATGCGTTCCGATCGTAATGGGGGAAACTCGATATACTATGAACCAAACAGTTATGGCGGAGCTGCCGAATCGGAAACGTACAAGACAGCCCCGTTTGAAATAACCGGTTCAGCCGATAGCGTCCCATATGACCAGGATGATCATTACACTCAAGCCGGCGACCTGTATCGATTGCTTAGTGTAGAAGAACGCGGACGATTAGTATATAACATAGTAAATGCAATGAAGCCGGTGGAGAAAGATGAAATCAAACTCCTTCAAATCTCTCACTTCTATCAAGCAGATCCCGAATGGGGACAAGCGATCGCCGAGGGGCTTGGTTTGAGAGTTCCACAACTGACTTAATACGATCCGTCAAAAAGAGAGCAGTTCACACAGCAAATGATAGCTGGGGAACTGCTCTTTTTTTTGCTGAAGGAACTCTCCATTGCACTAGCCAGTTAAATTTTTGGCTCTTCTTTCTCGTGCACCAGCTTTAACGGAGTTACGTCATTACCTTCAGGGTCGACAACGGATACGCTTAACATGGTAGACAAAACTTGGCCTCTAATAAGCCGCAAATACTCTTGACGCAATGCTGCTTGTTCAGCTTTCTCCTCTTCCGTCAAACCATTTATTCGTTGTTTCCTGCTCAGCTGGTTAATACGCCCAAGAATAGGGATCATTTTCATCACCTCAATGACAATAGTTCAAACTTATACTTTCTCACATTATAAGGAGAAGACCTTCAAGAAAGGTAGCTTTTTAAGGCTGCTCTCTTTCAGGTCTTCCAGCAATCCATTATTTTTTTGGAAAATTACCCTAAGTACGATTTCAACATCCATACATGCTTTTCCAGGGAGCTATGAATTACCAAAAGCATATCCCCAGTTGTCTCATCGCCTTCACGGTCTGCAATACTCATACCCTCTTTAAGCTCACTCACAATGATCCCAAAATCAGCAACAAGCGTACGGACCATCTCATTTGCATTCTCATTGCCTGCTGCATCTTTTAATGTAGCTTTTTCGATAATTTCATGAAGTGTCGCTACCGGACTACCGCCTAATGCCAGCAGACGCTCGGCAAGATTGTCCACATGAAGTGCAGCTTCCGTATAAAGTTCTTCGAACTTCAAATGCAAAGTGAAGAACTGCCCCCCTCTAACATACCAGTGATAGTTATGAAGTTTGGTGAACAACAGACTCCAGTTAGCGATCTGGGTGTTAAGCACTTCCGTTAGTTTTTCTGTCATCAAAAAGCTCCTTTCGAATTTAGCAACATTTCCAACTATAAGCTTAGGCTATACGAAATATAGTCAGATCGATATTGATCTTTTAATCTAAGCTCGAGGAGCGCTTTCAAACTTACCTTTATGAGTCAAGTCGCAGAACGGTTTCTGACTGGATAAACCGCACCGGCAAAGAATAAAACTTTCCTTGGTTTCAAAACGGTTGCCCACCGCATCCACCATTTCTACTTTGCCTGTAATACGCAATGGCCCATTATCGTTTACTTTGATCGTAACTTCAGACATGATGATCTCGCCCCTATTGGATTATTTTGGTGAAACATACTTAGAAAACGAAGCAATCCAGGTCACAGAAGCCACTGCCATGGTGATGGTTGCATCCATGATGATGGTGCGCCTTTTGAGGTGCCTGAACTCCCGCTCCGCCGCCTCCGTAATTTGTTCCATTGTAGTAGCCTCCAAAGATATTATGCGGAGACCAGTCTGGACTTGCTTGCGGAGCTGGCGGCGACAAAGGCTGAAATTCGTTAGTACCATAGACAATCTTGCCTCCTACAACAGTGAAGACAGATTCAATTTTTTTAATAGCTTCTTCGGAGACAAGAAAGAAGTTATCAGAAAGAATCGATAAATCAGCATATTGACCCGCTTTGATTTGCCCTTTCACATTTTCTTCCTTGGAAAACCATGCATTTCCTGATGTATACATGCGAAGCGCTTCATGCCTCTCCACACGATTGGAAGCAGGGTACAAGATTAGCCCGCCAAGTGTCTTCCCCGTCACTAACCAGTATAAGGCAACCCAAGGATTATAACTGGCTACTCTGGTAGCATCTGTCCCTACCCCAACGCGCAATCCGGATTTAATCATCTTGGTAATCGGAGGCGCATTTTCTGCTGCTTCGGCCCCGTATCGATCGACGAAATATTCACCTTGAAAAGCCATTCGGCTTTGAACGGCGATCGAACCGCCTAATGCAACAACTCGCTCCAAATCCTTCTCCTGGATTGTTTCGGCATGATCCAAAATCCAGCGCAAGTCTTTGAAGGGAACCTCTTTGTTCACGCGTTCAAATACATCGAGAAAACGTGTGATGGATTCTCCATAAGTGGCATGAAGACGAAATGGCCAACGTTGCTCTACGAGATGCTGGGTAACTCCGAAGAGCTCATCTTCCAGTACAGCTGGAAGTTCTGGACGAGGTTCTACAAAATCTTCAAAGTCTGCTGCGCTATAAACAAGCATTTCACCTGCTCCGTTATGACGATAGTAGGAGCTGCCCGTATACGGCTGCGTTGTAGCAGTCCATGCTTTAAAATCACTCAGTTCATTCTTGGGATGCTGGGTGAATAAATTATACGCCGTACGAACCGTAATCTCTCCACGCTTATCAAGCTCATCAAAAACCTGATAATCATCGGGATAGTTCTGAAAGCCCCCGCCAGCGTCAATCACGCTTGTGACTCCGAATCGATTCAATTCCCTCATGAACAATCGGGTTGAATTTATTTGATCCTCGTATGAAAGCTTCGGTCCTTTCGCTAAGGTCGCATACAAAATAGTAGCATTAGGTCTAGCGATGAGCATTCCTGTTGGATTCCCTTGGCTATCCCTTTGGATTTCTCCACCTGGCGGATTCGGCGTATCTTTCGTATATCCGATGACTCGCAAGGCCGCTTTATTCAAAAAAGCCTGACGGTAAAGATTGAGGATAAATACCGGTGTATGCGGAGCAATTCGATTGATTTCATCCAAAGTTGGCATTCGGTGTTCCACGAATTGGAATTCTGTCCAGCCGCCAACAACACGAACCCAGTGAGGTGCTGGCGTACGATCCACCTGCTTTTTCAGCATCCGCAAGGCATCCGCTACGGATGGCACTCCATCCCATCGAAGCTCGAGATTATAATTGAGACCGCCTCGAATAAGATGAATATGAGAATCGTTCAAACCTGGAATTAACATTCGTTTGTTGGCGTTTACAACTTGCGTGGAAGGTCCAACATATTTCATGATTTCGGCATCGTCCCCCACCGCCAGGAAATGGTCGCCTTTAACTGCAACTGCTGTGGCTGCTGGATTAGCATCGTCCATCGTCACGATGTGGGCATTATGAATGACTAGACTTGCTTCAACAATCGTCGGTTTCTCAGACATGATTTTGTTCTCCTTTGTCATTTATTAGGTGTTATTTACGGCTTAACCAAAGTTGTATCCAAGGCATCAACCGTTGTCCTGAAAACATTCCTAAGAGACCAAGTAATCCCAAAAAGGGCGGCGCCGGAGAGGGGATCTTCAGCAATTGAAAAATAACGCCAATGACGATACCTGTAGCTAAAGCGAGAAGCAGTGAATCCCACAAACTAACTTTCCTCCTTCAATCCAGTCATTAATGATGTTCTTTGTTCAATCATTTACCTTCTATTTAAGTTTATAAGTCAGGATTCTTTCTATCAATAAGGCTTTCTCTATAACAACCATAGGAATCACTTATACATTATTTTTATTTTATAATCTATAGTTTTTACCTATGGGCTATATAGAAAAATGAAGATTGTTCATCCGTTTGCATTTCAATAGACTTGTTATATGCAGCAGGTTCAGGTTCTCATATTTGTGGATCTGTTGTAATCATAAATAGAAAGTAGGGATTTTTATATGTTTAACGACAAGTCCGATTTACTAACTGCTGAGAACTCCGCTATTATTCTAGTTGACCATCAGCCTCAAATGCTTTTTGGCGTACAAAGCGCAGATCGCCAAACGATTATTAACAATACGGTTGGACTGGCTAAAACAGCTAAAGTTTTCAATGCTCCAATTATTCTTACAACGGTTGCTGCTGAATCGTTTTCTGGCCCTATTCATCCGCACATTCAGGCTGTATTTCCTGATCAAAAGCCGATTGACCGAACAACAATGAACTCCTGGGAAGACAAAAACTTCGTGGAAGCAGTGAAGAAAACAGGGCGCAAGAAGCTGATTATGGCAGCACTGTGGACAGAAGTTTGCCTTGCTTTCCCTACAGTTTCAGCCATTAATGATGGATATGAAGTATACATCGTAACGGATGCTTCAGGCGGGACGACGACGGAAGCGCATAACATGTCCGTTCAACGCATGATTCAAGCAGGAGCCATTCCCGTGACTTGGCTATCTGTTCTTCTTGAGTATCAGCGCGATTGGGCGCGTCAAGAAACGTATGATGCCGTTCTGGAGATTGCTATGCAACACAGTGGCGCCTACGGTGCGGGTATTTTTTATGCTCAAACAATGTTTGGGGGCCACGGAGGGTAACCTATTCATCCAAAAAAGATAGTCAATTTATTTTGACTGTCTCAGCTTAACCAAAACCAATTCGAAAGGAAATATGAAAATGGCTAAATTAACAGTAGGAACAGAAAACGGGCAACCCATTGAATTATATTTTGAAGATCTTGGCGCAGGCAAACCTGTCGTTTTGATCCATGGCTGGCCACTGAGCGGGCGCTCGTGGGAGAGTCAAGTTCCAGCACTCATCGATGCAGGTTACCGCGTGATTACATATGACCGCCGTGGATTCGGACAATCCTCCCAACCGTGGAACGGTTACGACTATGATACGTTTGCGGCGGACCTTCATAAGCTAATCGAATATCTGGACCTTAAGGACGTGACACTGGTCGGATTTTCGATGGGTGGCGGAGAGGTCGCTCGTTACGTTGGTACATATGGAACAAGTCGTGTCAAAAAAGCCGTGTTGGCTGCTGCAATTCCGCCGTTCTTCTACAAATCCGATGAGCATCCGGAAGGTGGTCTGGATGAAGGCACCATTCAGGGCTTCCAAGACGGTTTGAAAAAAGACCGCATCGCCTTCCTTGACGGCTTCACTCACAATTTCTTTAAAGCGGGGGATAGAACCGATCTGGTCAGTGAGTCCTTCCGTGTTTACAACCTTGATATTGCTTCTTACGCTTCACCAAAAGGGACGCTGGATTGCGTTGATGCCTTCGGCCGTACGGATTTTCGTGGCGATTTGGCTAAATTTGATATTCCATTGCTTGTTATCCATGGCGATTCCGATGCGATTGTGCCGCTTGAAGTAAGCGGTAAACTTTCCAACGAAGCTGTTGCAGGTAGTCAACTCGTCGTAATTGAAGGTGGACCGCATGGCTTGAACGCGACTCACCCTGAACAATTCAATATCGCTTTGATTAACTTCCTTAAAAACTAAATTGTATGAAGAGGCTATCCTAAAAGTAACAATTATAGAAGGTTCGGGGCAGATCTCATCGTAAAAAAGTGAATATTTGAAATGAAAAAGGGAGCTAAGCGGCCTATTTGCTCTTAGCTCTTTCGTTTTTGGCATCCACTACTGCTTTCTTCAGCAGATTGTGGGAAAGCGAAAGCCACCCGACCTCCAGACTTACTTTGGGTAAGCCTCGAAACAGAAACCTTTTGAATCCACGGTTACTAGGATAATGATTTATCTCTTGCAAAAATAGAAAAACACCGCTTCCGTTTGGTATAGTGATTGTGTCGAGCAACTCACTACCACACAGAAGAGGTGTCCTTTATATGATAGAGCAAAAAGAGCCCTGCAATCAACTACCAAAGGAAATTATCGATTGGCGAGCGCCTCACCTTCAGCTGCGGTGCAGCTCTTTCGCGCAAATATGAATTCCTCCCCGCCGTATCGGGCAAACAGCTCTCCGGCCTGCAGTTGCGTTTGGCAAGCCCGGACCACATGTACAAGCAGTTGGTCCCCTGCGAAATGGCCGTAGGTGTCATTGATTTTTTTAAAATAATCGACGTCCATTATAATAACCGTGAATGCCTCGCCGTCCCGCCTTGCTTCAGCAAACATTTGATTTTGGTGCCGCTTGGCAGATACATAAAAGCAAAGATACAAGTTCAATACGCCTGACGTACAAGGCTGCCCGTTTATTGAAAAAGGGCAGCTGACCGTTCTGGCCAGCTGCCTTAAACTTTGCTTGAGTTATCGTTTTCCGTCGTTATCTGGAAGTCTTTAACTGGTTTAGGATTCGAATATCGTTTTTCTACCGGTTTTAGGTGTAATCGCATGATTTGAGGGTTCTGTTAAGTTCAGAGCAATCTTAGCTCATCTTGGGTTTCAAACAACCTTCGCTGGCTTCGGTATTCCAGCGCTGTGATACCTTCGGTTTCCTTGAATATTCTCGTAAAATGCTTCACATTTTCGAATCCAACCTGATCACTGATTTCGTACACCTTCAAATCGGAGTGCACCAGCAGCTCCTTCGCCTTGTTCAGCCTTAACCGGCGAACATAGTTCGAGAAACTCTCACCGCTATATTCTTGGAAGGCTTGGCTGAAATACGAGTAATTGAGTGAGAAATGGTTGGACACGACCGCCATGTTCAAACGGTCGGCATAATGCGTCTGCAAGTAGGCGAGAACTTTTTGCATCGTATTTTGATCCGTAGGCGCTTGCTCTCTCCAATCTTGGATGAACCGGTCCAGACTATCGAGAAGCTGCTCAACAGCTGCATAATAATGTTCAAATCGATCGAAATTCGCAATATGTCCAACATGGGCGTACGGCCTTAATAGGCCAAGCACTCTATTTCCGTAGATGCGGAACACCTTGTCGAACACCTCTTCATTGAGCAGCTGGCTGATCCGTTCCAGGTAGCCGATTTCACAGCAGCTAATGATACGAACATCTAGAACTTGATCGAGAAGCTGCTTCATTTCGTTCCCGCGTCCCATTCCCATCAGATTCGATAATCGCCCAATCAACTCAACAGGAACGACATGCCGCTCATTGCGCTCACTTATGCTGGTGTAGTCCAGCACATCGAGTTCTGGAAGCACAAAACTGTATTTCAAGGTTTGCTTCGCTTGGCTGTATGCCCACCTTACCTGCTCTATCCCTTGAACAGACTCGCTAACCGCGATTCGCAGCTGCGACTCATATACACTCAACCTCCACCGTTCCGCCAACTGGTAGAACATAACCGGATCGCGTGCGAGCATAATCGTTCCGCCTTCTCCATCACGCGTGAGCATCCAATCCATTCGCCCTTGTAACAGTTCTTCGATTTGTTTCTTGAAAGAGGCAGCATCCGTGCTGCTAGGCTGTGATCCTCCACCGCGCCGCGTAAGCAAGCCCAGCGTATATCCTGTATCCAACCAGCAAAAGTCGGCCTGCTTCAGCTTGTTCTCTGTTACCGCGTCATCCACATCCTTCTGGGTCAAATGCTGAGTAACTAGCTCGGCAGCAACAAGTCTGGCATCTTCACGCGACTTGTCTGCTCGTTCTTCTCTCATCCTTATGTCCTGCCTTAATCGCTCCAGGACGGCAAACAACTCCTCCCGCCTCACAGGCTTCAAGAGATAATCCTTCACAGCACAGCGAATCGCTTTCTGCGCATATACGAACTCATTATAGCCAGACAGCAATACAATCTCGGGTTTAACCGGGTGGCCTTGCAGCTGATCGAGCAGTTCGAACCCATCCATAATTGGCATTCGGATATCTGTGATCATAATATCCGCAGGCTCATGGCGAAGCAGCTCCAGCGCCTCTTGTCCATTCTCGGCAAATCGGCAGTTAAACAGATTAGGAAACTGCCTCTCTATCATCGATTGCAAGCCCCTCCGGATGATCTTCTCGTCGTCGACGATCAGCAAGCTAATCATAGATGTCTAATTCCCCTCCCATGACCCGATACGGCAAAGTCATGATTATTCGTGTATAGCTCCCTTCCTTACTCTCGATCTGAATCCCATATTCCGTCCCATAGCTCATCACTAGGCGTTGGTCCACATTACGCAAACCGATTCCATTGCTGTCGTGGCTATTGTTGCGAACGAATAATTGCCGGGCCTCCTGGTAAGCGGACTCTTCCATTCGGAGCATCCGATTCAATAAGCCCAGCTTCTCTTCCGGTATGCCGCGGCCGTTGTCAGTGATCTCTATGACACAAGCTTGATCACGCCGGACGGCAGAGATCGTAACGGCCAGATTCCCGTTGCTGGAATGCATTTGGCTCATCCCGTGCTTGATTGCATTCTCGAGTGCGGGCTGCAGTGACATTTTGAGCGATTCCTGCTCGAGACATTCCGGTGCAATCGACAATCGGAGATCAAGTCTTCCATCATAACGGATGTTCATGACGGATACATAATGCTGGACCTGCTGAATCTCATCGCTGAGCATCACGTGATCCCGCTTCCATTCCATCGAATACCGCATCATACCGCCTAGCGAGGTCATTATGTCCGATATAAGGAACTGCCCTTCAATCTCCGCCAGCATCTTGACGTTCTCCAGCGTATTGTAGAGGAAGTGGGAATCGATCTGGTTCTTCAGCGCCCGAAGCTCGGCTTCTTTGCCTGCCGCCTGCCTAGCTGCCTGCTCTTGAATGAGCTCGTTAATCTTCAGAATGAGATTGCGGTAATGCAAGCCCAGCTCTCCTACCTCATCGGTACCGGTAATCGGCGGCAGCTCGACGTCAAAGTTACCGCTTCTTACCTGTTTCATCGATTCTCTTAACACCTTAAGCCTGCGCAAAATCATCGCCTGCATCGAGTAAGACAGCAGTACGAGAAATGCCGCTAGTAACGAAATGAGTACAATATAACGAACTCTCGAATGGTGAATGCCTTCCATCGTGTCCGCAAGACTAACCATATTGACCAGATGTACGTCGATCGATGGAATGTAGCTCTGAATCGCCAAGTAGGACTGCCCATTAACCTCGAACTGTACCGTCTCGCGATCTGTATTACTCGTCAACTTCACACTTTCCATCAATTGCTCCGCGCTGTGCTGCTTGAACACAGGTGAAGTCTTCAAGCTGAATACCTGTCCGCTCCTTGCTACTACGATCAGCTGGGAGTTCGTGTCCTGCACACTGCTGAACGTTCGAGTGAAGAAATTCGACAGCTTCATCAATATCTCTAGAATCCCGTTATGTGTTATGTTGTCCGCAAATTTGAATTCCTGCAAGTACGTCATGACGGGCTCATTCAGCGATGGTTCGGATGGTGAATCGGTGAGAACTTTTTCGTCCTGTACAATCTCCCACCAGGGCAAACCGCTCTGTTTCATCACCTTATCATGCCAGGGTTTGTCCTGAATACGTGACTCCTGTAGGATGACTGGCCAAATCTCATTCACATAAGGGTTGGCCGTGAACAACCGGACATTCGCAATTCGTGGATTGTTGAACAGAAAATATTGAAAGCTGCTGACCACATCATTCTTAATATGAAGAACACCCGCTGCATCCTGTCGTTGTTGAATTTGCAGATAACCGTTCATTTCCCCGTTGGATAACGAAAGCTGGGCGGTCCATTTCATCAGCTCCACGTTATTCTCAATGTTCTTTTTCTCGGCCGCCAGCACATTATCGTTGTTCACCGTTATTTCTTTTATTGTATTGGCGGACTCTTCATTAAGCATATACCAGAAGAATAGAATAACCGGTATGAAGATAACGAACACAAATGACAGGATCAGTTTGACTTGAAACGAAAGTTTAAACACAATTGCACATATCCCCGATAACCAACGTTTTGCCGGGAATCCCATCTCCTGCTTCACCTACTGCTTCTTCTATAGAACTATTAATTGAGCGACGACTTCAGCTTCTGTACATTTCGTTCATAGGCTGTTTGTTTGGCGAACTTAATGCCCTATTATTGGGGATACCTACCATATAAAAGCAGACTTACATTGCTAGAAGGTTATTGCAAGTAAAAGAAAAGTTTATATTACAGGTAGGGGTTGCAAGGCTACTATATTTCAGGTTTCCTAAGCCGCTAATGTGAATAAGCGAGCAAGACAAGGAAATATTCCTTTGTCTTGCTTGCTTATTCACGTTAGCTATGATGTTCTATTACGTGATAGATCATGGCATTTGCTTCTGCTCTCGTGCTCAAGCCTTAGTTTGACATCCAACTGGGGGCGCTTTATTGAAAATAGTTCTCCCAGCTTCGAATAGAAATCACCCGCGAGCCGGCTTATAGGCTGAAGTTTATTAGGATCAATCCGTCCATCCTGATATAAAGATTCATGAATATGGAAGTGAACGATGCGCCCGATCAATAGATCGCACCCTGGCATTGCTGCACTCGGAACAGGAGTTAAGCCAGCCCATTCGACCTCGCTTTCGTGTGACGGCAAGCTGACCGCTGTAAGATTGATAGCCTCAATATTCGACTCATCCGAAATGTGAACGACGAACGCTCCCTTTTCTATCGCATTTCTTGCGGTGTCCTTCTGTTTGCCCTGCTGCCGTTGTACGGAAATCGACAGCATAGGCGGATTTGAAGTCACGATATTAAAATAGCTGAAAGGAGCGGCATTAAGTATGCCGTCTGTCGATAAAGTCGTCACAAACGCTATCGGCCGAGGAAGAATACTCCCGATTAGTAGCTTATAATTGTCCCGTTCCGTTTGATTGTTGGGATTGATCGATATCAAAGTTACCCTTCTTCCACTTTTAAAGTATGTGAACAAGGTTAGGAATCGAAATGCTTTTTGAACCAATGAGCTGCCGCATTAATTTCTTGATGCGTTAACTGATGACCTGCATGTTCCCAGTGTATTTCAACGGAAGAGCCTGCACCTTCCAATAGCGACTGCAGCTCTCTGGTTTCTTGTTGAGAAGAGATTGGATCATTCGTTCCGGCACCAATAAATATAGGGATATGAGCTAATTCGCGAAGTATTACACCACGACGAGGAACCATGGGATGGAATAGAATTGCACCTCTTAATGCATTCCTACAATGAAACAAGAGGCTTCCCGCAATGTTGGCACCGTTAGAATACCCAATAGCCACGACATTCCGGCGGTCGAATTCATATTGGTTCGCTGCTTGATCAATGAATCCGTTCAACTCTTCCGTTCGAAACAAAAGGTCTTCCTCGTCAAAAATACCCTCAGCCAATCTCCTGAAAAATCGAGCCATTCCATTCTCCTGAACCTCGCCTCGAACACTTAGAGCATTGGAGTCCGGAGCGATCCTCTGAGCAACCGGCAATAAATCGTATTCCGTCCCGCCCGTGCCATGTAATAAAAGAAGTGTCGGCAGTTTCGGATTTGAGCCTTTTTGAAAAATATGCTTCATGGCTTGAACGACTCCAATTCGCGTACTTGAATGGGCGGCAAGTTTTTTTCAATTTCAGCACGATTGCGTTGGAACCATTCTGGCAGCATTAATGCCTCACCTAAGCGATCTTGAGGCTCATCCTTTGCAAAACCCGGCGGATCCGTCGCAATTTCAAACAAGATGCCGCCTTCTTCCCGAAAATAGATGGCATGGAAATACTGCCGATCAATGATCGGTGTAGGGTGGAAGCCGTTGTTCTCAACATGGCTTCTCCATGCTGCGTGGTCTTCATAACCCTTGACTCGCCATGCGATATGATGAACGTTACCTGAACCCATGATCCCGCTCCCTTCCTCCCGCTCTAATTGCAAGCCGTCACGATCCGCAAATTTTACGGTACTCATCTTGTACGACACTCCTTCTTTTATATGAAAAAGATTTACTTGATTCCTATGATAGGGCAAAATGAATTAGCAAACCATTCCTTCATTTCTATACATTATATAGCTAAAATCTATATATCCAGCACGCTGGCATCTATCTCCTTGATCGATTTCTTACCACAGCCCCAATGCCAAAAGCCGAGTATTTCTCCCTGCTTAATTGGAACGCAATGTATTTCTGCATTTGATCCTCTCTCCTACATAAAGAATCGTCCCTTAGACTTTCGAGCAAAGATGTTGGTATAAGCTGCTCCAAGTCCATGACGAACCCCCAAGGGAGGATCTAATATAAGCAAGCTTCGTATTGTGATGGGAATCGAACCTGCATGAACGGGCTATGATCCGAGGTCATCGCCTCGCGGCGATGGCTTCCTTTGTGGGTGTGAAAAAGACAAGCTCAGCAGCTGATCTCAGACTGTGGACAAAGCCCTGTTTTTTTAGGGCTTTGTTTTTTTTATGCATGGTTTTGAATACCATGATTTCAAAAAAGCGAATTCTCGTATAAAATTAAGATGATCTGCCCTCATCCTGCTTTCTTGGCAAGGTGGTTGGCGATCTTTTTCGCGTTCTGACAGATGGCGGTCATGGAGGCCTGTTCCTGCACTTTATTCTTCCCGCGGAACCGGCAATAGCGAAGTCCGTGCAGCCCTTTAGCATCCGCGAAACTTCGCTTAATAGTTTGGTACCGTAATCGGTACAAGCCATCCACTAGGGAATGTATCCCCTTGACATTCTCGATTTAAACCTCATAATTCCCCTATTTGCAATGGCCGTAGTCTGCCAACTTTTTCGATTGTTCTAGAAAAGAATCGATACATTTTTGAACAGAAGGATTATTATAATGATACTTTTTAAAAATAAGCTTGATCTCACGAACAGGCGTTGGATCTATGAGACGAATCATTTTCAATTGCTGACCAAAGTTTCCAATTAAAGAAGCAGGTAAAATAGCTACCCCCATCTTTTGCAGTACCATAAAAAGAAGAATTGCCATGGAAGTTGACTCAAACTTTGATTGCAAGGATTTGGTGATCTTAGCGCTGAATGTATGAAGTTGCTCGATTAAACTTATATCACTAACAAATAAGGAAGATTCTAAATCTTCTAGCTCTTGAAAAGAAATAAAGGTTCGATCTGCCCATGGATGATCCGCATAAACGACCAATACTTGTTCTTCTTTATACAGGTGCATCATATGAATTTCTTTGTTTGGATCATGATTGTCGATAATGCCAATATCGATACTATTATTCAATAATTGCTGTGATATATTTTCTGCACTGGCAAATTTTAAAGTAGTATCAGGATACTGTTCATGGAATTTCAAAAAACGAGGTTTTAAACAAGAAAAGTCCATAGGTGAGATTCCTATCGAAAGTTTATTTGTTCGGGCATTGCGTAACTCGTGAGTTTCTTTCTTCGATTCTTCGATGAGCCTCATCACGGAAAGAGCTTTTTCGTAAAGTATTTTCCCGGCAGCTGTAATCTTTACCCCTCTACCAGCTCTCTCAAACAAAGGGGTTCCAACTTCTACCTCTAGAAAGCGGATCTGTTGACTTAAAGTAGGTTGAGAAATCATTAAAATGTCTGCAGCCTTAGTAAAGCTTCCTTCTTTGCAAATTTGAATGAAACATTCTAATTGCCTGAACATGAAAGATTCACCTCAACCTCACTCCTATTTTCCCAATAGAGTTGTAACTGTGTAATACCATCATCCCGCGTCTCCCATTCTTACATATGAATCTATCTCTTGAACGAATATGCGTGCAGTGGACCTCATACTAACGGAATTAAGATATACAAGAGATATATCCCAACAAGGAGCATGGCCTTCTAATTTTATAATACGCAAAGAATCGTCCCTTATACTTTCGAGCAAAGATGCTGGTATAAGAGCTGCTCCAAGTCTATGGCGAACCCAATGAATCAATACTGAAGTGGAGGACGTTTCTATGGTCGACTTCAAGGTAAACCCACACGAGAAACAATACCTTTCAATTAATGATTTGTTTTGTTCTAGAAACATGATCGAATTCATTTGCTTCAAGGATCGGAAAGGAATCGAAGATTTATCGGCCAAAGGATGTTCTGAGTGAATCAATAGCGCCATTTCTTGTCTATACAAATGAGTCGAAATGACCGAAGCATCAGAAATCGAATTTGCAGTTATTCCAAAGTCTACCACTTGCTCCAGAACTTTTTTCTCGGCATCCTCTGCATCGATAATTTTCAATAAAATATTCGGGTACTTTTGGTGAAATCTCATGAAATAAGGAGCAAGATATTCAAGTTCAGCAGGACAACACCCAATAGAAATTGTTTCTCTAGATATATTGTTTCGGCCATATATTTCATTTCGTGCATCTTCAAGAAGATTCATAATAGCGTTGCCCTTATTCAAGAGAATTTTCCCCGCTTCCGTTACTTCAACCCCCCTACCTACCCGATTGAACAATGGAATATTATACTCGTCTTCCAAAACCCGAATTTGCTGGCTTAGTGTAGGCTGAGTCACACCTAATTCTTCTTTAGCTTTGGTGAAACTTCCCGATTTGCATATTTGAATAAAATATTCAAGCTGGCGCAATTCCATAGTGTATCCCCCTTAGTTAGATGTACAGACCATCAATGGTAAAATCGAGGACGCTATAAGAATGTGAAAGAAAAATTTTAGTTCCGACCCAACTGATCCTTCGTATAATAGCTGATTGGTAGTGATGAGCGTGATCGGGGTGATCTCTGGATGACAATGACTTTGTAATCATTATAAGACGAACCTGTCATATAATATATCCGCTTGATTTCGGGTGAGGTTACTAGATTTTAGGGTTGGTCCGTGTAGTCTGAAAATATGAAGATCAGCCTGTTCAACATGGCCGATTACCTGAACCTGTCTCGCAACTATGTCACTTCCAACTCTCAGCGCAGGGGAGCGTTGTCGATTTTTCGTCTCTACTTTAAATAAAATGGACCTTCAGCATGTACTGAAGATCCATTTATTAAAATAGTAAACCATTTATTAATATTTGTTAACTACAGGTAACCCACTCATACAATTTGCCGAATGAATGCATCTTTCTGGGTGAAATAAAACTTCGATATCTTTCCCTACATATCGCTGGAATTCATCAGACACTTCCTTTCACACTCCTATATAAACTCAAGCCGATAACTTCGCATACACAATAAAAAATATCATGATTTCTCCAATAATTACAAAATTAGGTGCGATATAAACATTGTCCACCGCAAAAAAACAACCTAGCAGTCCTAATAATGTCGCCAAATGATAGGTTTTCAGCCTTAGATGTTTATGTCTGTATCGGTTAAAAACGAATGATGTAGAGATAAAATAAAGCAGAACTGATCCGAAAATAAAAGCCAACATAAATGGATAATGCAGTTGTTCCTGAAATATTAATTGGATCGAAGCAGCTATTAAGCCCATGGATACATATATGAATAAATGACCATAAATAATCGTTTGGCCAGCTGTTTGTATATCCTTCCTCACTTTCCTTTCAATACTATCAAAATATTGCCACCACATGGCAATCACTAATATAAAAGTAAATAAGGCGAACAACATAGTTGCCCAGTTCCAGTAACTAGACTGCAAGACCGAAAGGATACCAATGACCGACTCGCCAATAAGAATAAGTGTAAATAATGCAAAGCGTTCCAATAAGTGATGGGTATGTGTGGGTGTTATTATCAGATACCGCCGGCCGTATAACGGCTGCATGATATCTACGGCAATTCCAGTATACAGAATTGCATAACGGATCCATGAGTCACAGAAAAGTGAACAGCAAGAAATGAATATCCCAATCCAAAATCGCGTCCCCAAATATCGAGCGGTCATCCGCTGATGTGTGCCATTTGATTTGTGTACGGTAAGATATTGAATTGCTGTCAGCGCTCTCGAACCAATATAACCTACAAGGAAGGGAATATAGTATCGATCGAAATCTACGGATAGACTTGCTGTCATAATTAAAGCAAAGAATAATTGAAAGATCATGAATTTTCGATGAGTTCCTATATCTTGGCCAAAACGATTATTAAAGAGAGTTTGTCCCACCCATCCCCACCAAATTGGTATGAATATTAAAACAAATTTGGTTAAGTATTCAAAGGGAATGATCCCATGGTCTGCATGCAACAAGATGTGGTTCGATTTTGACACTGCCGCTACAAAAAGCAGATCATAAAAAAGTTCCAGCCATGTTACCTTTTTCTCGACCATACTAATACTCCCTTTTTATCTAACAATTTTACTTATTTACCAGATAAGCCGCGACTT
Source organism: Paenibacillus sp. sgz302164 (assembly GCF_056120505.1). Classification (NCBI taxonomy): domain Bacteria; kingdom Bacillati; phylum Bacillota; class Bacilli; order Caryophanales; family Paenibacillaceae; genus Paenibacillus; species Paenibacillus sp. sgz302164. The sequence goes on from NZ_JBVYOL010000001.1 coordinate 173,292, forward strand.
CGGCTAATCGTGAAGCATAGCCCCACTCATTATCATACCATGCTGCGATTGAGAGAATTTCTCCTTGTACTTGGGTCAAAGGAAGGTCAATGATGGAGGAATGGGAATCGCCTACAATACGAGAAGACGCCCATTCCTCTTCCAAAACGTCCAAGACTCCCTTCAACTCGCCTTCCACAGCGGCTCTGCGGAACATATCGTTCACCTGTTGGACCGTGCACGGCTTTTCCGTCACCAGGTTTAATTCAGCAATACTGCCCGTACGAGTTGGAACTCGGTATGCCTTACCCGTAATCTGCAGATCGTTCCAAATGAACTTCAATGCTCTTGCAGCTCCGGATGAGGAAGGAATGATATTTTCCGCAGCGGCCCATGAATCCCGTCGATCCTTCATAGGCTGATCGGTTAGTGATTGTGTGTTCGTATAGGAGTGAACTGTTGAGAATAAACCGAATTTGATCCCGAAATTTTCCCTGACGACTTTGATGACCGCTGCCAATGCGTTGGTTGTACAGCTCGCCATACTTATGATCCTGTGCTTGACCGGATCAAACTGATCCAGATTTATTCCTTTCAGCAACACGGCATCGCAATCTTCAAAAGTTTTGCTTGGGCCGCTAACCAGCACTCTATTGGCACCACGTTCCAAATGGACCTCGGCAACGGAACGGGTAACGGCCCGGCCTGTGCAGTCGATAACCAAGTCCACATCCAATGCCTTCCAATCCGGGACTTCCTTCGACGAATTGATAAACTTTATTTCCCTGCCGCCGATAACGATACGGCCTTCATGCCCGGAAACATCTTCAGGCCAGCGTCTATAGTTGGTATCCACTTCGAATAGCGCCGCTAGCGTCGCCTCATCTTTGATGTCCGAAATGGAAACCGGAACAAAAAGCTCTTCCTGCAAAGCGACTCTTAGCAATTGCCTGCCAATGCGCCCGAATCCGAATATCGCTATTCCACCCATATTTTCCTCCATTTGATCATATATTGTATTTATAAATCGATGTTATGCGAAGATTCAGAGAGGTGTTACCATTATTTCACCGTAATCTTCGTTATCATCGTGCTGTGGCCGCTGCCACACATGAAAATGCAATTGATCGTGTACTCGCCGGGTTTGTCAGGCGTCCAGGTGACGTCTTTCGTTGCATTTTCGGCGACTTGCGCGATCTTCGAGTCAGTGCCGACGATGGCGAAACCGTGCATGCCCTGCTTCGAAGTGACGGTGAAATGGATCGGCGTTCCGGAGGTAAATTCGGTTTTATCCAGCTTCCACTCAAAATTGGACGCTTCGGCCTTCACTTCGACAGCAGCGGAAGCAGCCGGTTTGGCCGAGGCAGCGTTTTTGTCGACGGGCGCTGCATCTTTCGCCGCCGGAGCGGCAGTGTCTTTGCCGCAAGCGACAAGCTCTAAGGCGAAGAGGAGAATCAGCAAGGATATAATCGATAATTTCACAGTACGATTCATAATCACACCTCTATCCTAAATTTGTTGTATGTTCCCCAGCACTTTCGTGCCGCGTGGCTTCGTCACGAGCGCATCCGGCTCGGGCGTAATGCCGAAGCCGCCGATCTGGACGTCACATTCCCCCTTAGGGAAAGAACGGATGATGGAGGAAACGAGTTTGGAGTTTGGCCAGTGGCAATAAATTTTGCTCCGTTTCGCCTGTGAAAAAGGACAAGTGTAGGCACGTGTAAGCCGCTCCCTTTTCAAAGATATGTCTCATCTTTTGTCTCCATCTAGCGCCCTCACTTCAATTGGCAGCAAGTTAGCTTCAATTTTACCACGTACGGGTTCAAGCCATTCCGGGAGCATCAATTTTTCACCTAATGCATCAGGAGTTTCATCTCGTGCGAAACCTGGAGGATCGGTTGCAATTTCAAATAAGATGTGTCCATCTTCCTGGAAATAAAACGCATTGTAATATCGCTGGTCTACATTATGAGTAGGTACATAGCCGCCCTCACTAACTTTCTGGAACCATTGCTCATGCTCCTGAAAGTCTTTTGCACGCCAGGCAATGTGATGAACGGTACCTGCCCCACCATGTCTCCATTGCTTATTCTCAAGAGGAACATCGATCAGGTTCCCGATATGTCCGAATGATTGAAAACGAGCGTAACCGACGTCTTCACCTACTTTTTTCAATCCCAATACGTTTTCAAGCATATGCATCGTTTTCTCTGCTTTCATGCTGAAAAGAACAGCACCGCCAAATCCTTTTATCGCTCTGTCCGTAGGAATTCCGTCAAACGACCACTTGCTGTTCAATCCATCTTCGCGCTCAACAATTTCAAGATGAAGCCCTTCGTGATCCCTAAACTGAAGGTATGATTCTTGAAACCGGACTGACTTTTGTGGGGTTATGCCGAAGCTGTTGAGCCGCTTCTCCCAAAAGTCGAATGAGCCGGGCGGCACGACAAACGTAGTTATTCCTACTTGCCCCCCGCCTACTTCTCCAGGCCTAGAGTCGGGCCAGGGATAGAAGGCCATAATGGAACCGGGGCTTCCGGATTGATCGCCGAAATACAAGTGGTAAACTTCCGGCGTGTCGGCAAAGTCGATGGTTTTCTTTACGAGCCTAAGACCAAGTATGCCTGCATAAAAATTGACGTTCTCCTGCGGATTACGAGCCAATGCAGCAATGTGATGGATTCCTGCAGTTTCTAATGTCAAATATGATCACCCCTAACTTTAAGATCGGACTATTTAACCCGATAATGGTAGCTCTTCTTTGGAGCGGAAACATTTCCATCGAATAAGCCAAAACCGACGGTGGGAACATGGATGCCAAAATGCCGCCCCGTACCTACTTAGTATCATTCGGTATCGATTTATCCCCTCCAAGGTTGAGTTAAAAAGATCAATGGTGATTCTAATTCAACAGCTTTTGAATCCACGGGATAAGCCGTTGTCCGAGAAACATGCCGAAGAGCCCTATCAACCCTAACATTGGAGGAGCTGGAGACGGTATACGGAGAGATTGAAAAACAACCCCTATCACGATCCCAGCACCTAACGCTAATAATATAGACCACATAAAATCTGCCTCCTCTCTCGGGAAACTTGGACTAAAATATTCTTCCCCATAATTTTATTAGCATCATAAGGTGTCCATCAATATGGATATATCTATACAACATATAGGAAATGCCTATGTTTCTTAGACACTGTTACCGCCACGAAATGTTTAATGTTCCAGGTATTGGCCGCATCAGTAATATCCGTTTTATTTGATCGGGTAGTGCCTGCCATTGAGAAATTAAAACAGACGCTATTCGATAAATCAGAACAGTTCAAGGGCATAGTCAAAGTGGACGCACCCATTTGCAGGAATGCACCCGGTCCCGAAATGTCGTTAGAAGACATGTTTGGAGGATAGTAAAGAGTGGGTAAAACAGAACAAAGTAGAAGCAAGTCGGGTAAATATCTTTACAGTTTTCGTTACCAAGCGATTGAGCGAAACTTCGTGGATGCAAAAGAGCCCCCCGGGCTTCGCTATTGCTGTTTCCGCGTGGCTCCGTTATTGTTGTTCCAGAATTGATTAGAATTTTCTATGCACCGTGGCGAAATTGACGGTTTGTTGCAGAATTCGTTAGAAAAAATATTTTAGCCTTTCAACTGCACATGCATATATACATTTATTTCAAACGAATTTTAGTTTTACGTATTTTCCATTTTCATTGTTCTCGATCCCCATATAAAAAGCGTATTGAATGATGTTTTCACGGATAGCATCTATCATACCGTAAATTTCATGCATGTAAGCATGGGCTGAGTTTCATTTCTTTACCAGAGCGGATTTGTCGGTGTGGCACCCGCCCAATTTAACAAAACTGAGTACGCCAATTGCGCCGTCTGCGTGAACGTTTTCCCTACTTTACAACTTCTCATACTGAGCGTAAATCCTTCGATCACGGCGTCTTCGTCGACCTCAATTAATTATAGATTTCTCAACAATTTTGAGAATCTATCCTCACTAATTCTGAAAATTTTCTTGAAAAAATTGGTTAGACGTAGAAAAAAAAAGAGGGCAAACCCGGCTGACTGTTTTATGTAACGAACAAGGGCTATGGGATCATTGTCAACCATCCCAAAATGATTTCGTTTGAAGTCGGCTCGAAAAAGGTTTTCAAAGTCCCATGCAGTGTAGCCGGCGAGGAGCTGGCGTATTTTATTTGCGGGAATCCCAAAGCATATTGACGAGCCACTTGCGCCCATCATCGTCGTGAAACAAAGACGGCTCAAATCCACTGCTGTTCAGGTAAATAGACTCCGACCAAGGCCCACCAATATCCGTAGCTGTTACCAAATAGTTGTGGGTATCCTTGAAAACTCCAATTCTGCTTTTTACATCCGTGTAGATCAAATAAAAAACACCGTTCTGATATGATGAATTTGAACACCGGGAAACCATTCAAACGTGGACGTGGCAATATAGTATTTCTCATCAACCCTAAGAATAGAAGGATCTGGATTGAATCCTGTCAAAATCGGGTTCGTAATATAGCCCATTTCATACTTCCCCTCCTAATTGTTTTGCACAGCCAAAGCTTTTTTTCCCGCTTCCAAGACAGCAAGAATCCGATCCACATCATAAACGCTCCCTGTCCAGGTTCCTCCGCTGACAGATTGTAATGCAGCCCATAAACGAGTATCGTCAGGAAGTCTTTCGTCTGCGGCGAGCTCCGGGTGAGGGACTCGGGCAGCAAGCACACGTGCTCCTTCTTCGGGGGTCAGCACTTCGTCACCATCGCCCAGAAAATGGATGCTGCCTTCCAAGCTGTTACGATCAACTACGATGTCAATCGTATCTCCATCCCGCAGCTTACCAATCGGTCCGCCAGCTAACGCTTCAGGTCCAACATGACCGATACAGGCACCTGTGGATACGCCCGAAAACCGCGCATCGGTAATTAGGGACACGTATTTGCCGAACGGCAAATGCTTTAGAGCTGAGGTTAATTGATAGGTCTCCTCCATCCCCGTACCCGATGGTCCGCGCCCCATCAACACCATAATATCACCGGCTTGAATACCGCCGATCTTGATTGCCGAGATAGCCGCTTTCTCTGAGGTAAACACCTTGGCTTTGCCCCGATGGCGGTAAACCCCATCCGCTCCAACGGTTGTCGGGTCAATCGCCGTCGATTTAATCACTGATCCTTCCGGAGCCAGATTCCCCATAGGAAACGTAACCGTCGAGGTCAATCCCCTTTCTTTGGCACGTTCTGGACTCATGATGACGTTGTCCGGATCTATGCCGTCCATTTCCATAAGCAGACTTCTCATCCGCCCTCGGCGCTCGCTCGTTTCCCACCAATCCAGTACAGTCCCCAGCGTTTCACCGGTTACTGTCAACGCATTTTCTTTTAGTACCCCCAGACGGCGGAGATGCAGCATCACTTCCGGCACCCCTCCGGCCAGAAACACTCGAACAGTCGGATGATATTCCGGACCATTCGGCAAAACGCTGACTAGTCTTGGTACGTCTTTATTGACACGAATCCAGTCTTGAACGGTCGGAACGGGCAGCCCTGCCACATGAGCGAAGGCAGGAATGTGCAGCAGCAAATTGGTCGATCCGCCAAAGGCCGCATGAACAACCATCGCATTATGGATGGACGCTTCGGTCAAAATATCCTTCATCCGGATTCCCTTTTCCTCGAGCGTCATCATAGCGCGGGCCGACTGCCTGGCCATCTCTTCCCATACGGGCTGTCCCGATGGTGCAAGCGCAGCGTGAGGCACCGTCATGCCCATAGCCTCTGCAATAACCTGCGAAGTAGCTGCCGTTCCAAGAAACTGGCAGCCTCCACCCGGTGTGGCACAAGCCCGGCAGCCGAGGTCGGCAGCGTCTTCCAGACTGATTTCACCATTAGCATACCTTGCACCTATGGTTTGGATTTTCCCAGCGTCCTCGCCCTCCGTGGGGGGTAATGACACTCCGCCGGGCACAATTACGCAAGGAAGTTCGTGCATCCCGGCCAGAGCAATCATCATGGCGGGCAATCCTTTGTCGCAGGTTGCTACACCGAGCACACCTTTGCGCGTCGGCAAGGAGCGGATGAGACGCCGGAAAACGATCGCTGCATCGTTGCGGTAAGGAAGAGAGTCAAACATGCCTTCCGTACCCTGGGACCTACCGTCGCAAGGGTCGCTCACATATCCGGCGAAAGGAACCCCACCGCTTTCCGTGATCACCTCTGCTGCAGCCTGCGTCAGCAGGCCAACTTCCCAGTGACCGGTATGATAGCCGAGTGCGACGGGACTGCCATCTTCCTTACGTATGCCTCCTTGCGTGCTTAACAAAAGATACTGTTTACCCTTCAGGCGGGAAGGTTTCCACCCCATTCCAACATTTTGGGTAAGACCGAACAATTCTCCGCTTGGAGCATGCAATAACATTTCTTTTGTTAATGGCAATGAGCCTTTTGGGCCTTGCGCGTGCGTACGGATCGTAAACAAATCGTTATTTTCATGAGCCATAATCGATTTTAATTGCTCTTTCATCAACCCTCACCCTTCCGAATTAGGTTTTATAGCAAAAGTGATACGCTTACGCTTTGAGAAATACCGTTTTTATCGAGGTATAAAATTCGATTGCCGCCTGACCTTGCTCGCGCGAATGAGAACTGGACTGCTTCATCCCGCCGAATGGGGCCTGCAGCTCCACCCCGGCTGTCTCGGAATTAATTCTTACCAAACCGGCGTCCATATCTTGAATAAACGAAAGAATATTGCTTATGCTTTGCGTGTAAATGGAAGCGCTCAGACCATAATCCGAATTGTTAGCCAGTTGAATGGCTTCTTCCATGGTTTCGACTTGAATTAGCGCGAGGACCGGGCCGAAAATCTCTTCCCGGGCAATCGCCATTTCTGGCGTTACTTTATCAAACACAGTGGGCTGAATATAGAAGCCTTCGGCGAGATCTGGATGATCCGGTGAAGCACCGCCGAACAACAGCTCAGCTCCTTCCTCTATTCCTTTTTGAATGTAGGACTGCACCGTTCTTAGCTGATTTTCGTTTGCGCAAGGGCCGAGCCATGTATCGGCATCTAATCCATGACCAACTGTTAAACCTTTTAATTTGCTCAGGAGCTTTTCTTTGAAAGTTTCATACACATCACGCATCACAATGACACGGCTTGTTGCCGTACATTTCTGTCCTGTCGACCGGATTCCGCCACTGATCGTCGCGTCAACCGCCAAATCCAAATCGGCATCCGCAGCGATAATGATCGGATTTTTCCCGCCCATCTCAAGCTGGTATTTCGCCCCTCTGGCTAGTGCCGCCTGACCGACCCGTTTGCCAACTTGATTGGAGCCGGTAAATGTGATTCCGTTTACATCCGGATGCTCTGCAAGTCCTTGCCCGATTATAGATCCGCTTCCGGTCACTAAATTGATAACTCCGGCAGGAAGTCCCGCTTCAGCGATGCATTCTACGACTTTGGCAGCCGTCACCGCCGTCTCCTGAGCAGGCTTCAGCACGACCGTATTACCATAAATTAAGGCTGGCGCCATTTTCCATATCGGAATCGCCACTGGAAAATTCCAAGGTGAAATAACTCCGACAACCCCAAGCGGTATACGGGTCGTAAACATCAGCGCTTCGCTGTCCGTGGAGGGTATCACTTCACCGATCTTCCGCATCCCTTCACCGGCATAGTAGCGCAGGATGGCGATCCCTCGTGCCGTTTCGCCTTTTGCTTCCGGCAATGTTTTGCCCATTTCACGCGTCATCGTCTCGGCAATTTCATCGATGCGTCTTTCCAGCGCATTGGCTGCTTTAAACAAGTAGTCGCCTCTTGCCGAGCCCGATAACTTTCTCCAACCTTGCTGTGCCGCTTTGGCGGACGCAACCGCTTGGTTCACTTCCTCCAATGACGACGACTGCACATAGCCCACGACTTCACTTCTTTTGGCAGGATTTATGCTGGGGACGGTTTGCCCAGTGCCGGCTGGACACCATTCACCGTTAATATAGTTTAAATAGGTTTGCCCTCCAACAAATACAGATGCCATATATATTCCTCCTTGAATGTATGTATTTTATAAATCAAATGTATAATTACAGATTAGCTTCCTGCACCTACAACATGATTGACAAGTGTCCCAATACCGGTAATCTCAATTTCGATCCGGTCTCCGTGAGCGAGTGTAAATTCGTTAGGCGGTACAATGCAAGTTCCCGTCAGCAGCACGGTTCCGTCAAACAATACATTATCCCGAATCAAATATTCGGTCAATTCCTCAAGCTTTCGTTTTAGCTGATTGGTATTAGCCGTTCCCTCGACGGCTTTTTCCCCGTTACGATATATTCGGCTTGTAATCTGCAAGTTGTAAGGGTCGTCTACCGTTTCGGCCAAACGGATCGCTGGTCCCAAGGAGCAGGAACGCTTCCATACTTTGGCCTGTGGCAGGTAGAGCGGATTCTCGCCTTCAATATCCCGGCAGCTCATATCATTGCCAATGGTGTACCCTACGATTTTCCCCTTAGCGTTCAGAACAAGCCCTAACTCCGGTTCAGGCACCTGCCACACGGAATCGCTTCGAAGTTGTACGTCGCCGCCCGGTCCTACCGTTCGGGCAGCCGTCGATTTGAAAAAAATCTCCGGACGCACAGCGTCATAAACTTTATCGTAAAAGGTCAAGGCATCCAGTTTGCCTTCGGTTGCCTCATAATTTCGCGCATCCCGGCTTCGCTCATACGTAACCCCAGCAGCCCAAACTTCGGGCGCTTCAATTGGAACCAGAAGCTGCAGCTGATCGACTTGACCTGATAGCACTTCCCTATTTTCGATCGTTTTGAAAACCAACTCGAGCGGTGAAATCTCCGTTTCGTCAGCTTCTTGGATCAAGGTTAAAAAATCGCATTGCGGCAGTGCGAAAATTTGTTCATTGTCATTAACTGCAGCTAGCTGTGAAAGCCCTTCATTTACAAAACGGATAATTCTCATAGATAGCTCACTCCTTGATTTTGTTTTACATTATAAAACAGAGTTCTCGAATTCTAGTGTAAAAAATGCCTGGACTCGACATGCTTTACAAAACTTGCCGAAACCCCAGGGTCTGTGAAATCGTCTCTGCTTCTTTCTTAAGTAGGGCAATATACTGCTTAAACAATAGGTCATCTACCGTTGAAATTAAAGTTGATATGCTGATCGCTGCTACAACCGAACCATTATGTTCGAAAATAGGAGCTGCAGCGCATCGTACGCCCGGTTCGTTCTCCTGATTGTCAATGGAGTACCCTTGCTCACTTACCTGATTCAATTCGCGAAGGAATGCCTCTCTGTCCGTAATCGTCGCTTCTGTAATCTTGGAGAAATGGTAATTCCGAAGGAGCATATCGATCTCATCCTTCGTTCTAAAGGCTGTCAGCACCTTTCCTACCGCGCTGCTATGAAGTGATATTCTGCGACCGATTCGGGAATAGCGAATCGCAGCTTTTTCCCCCTCAACTTTATCCAAATACACGCCTTCCTTCCCATCAAGAATAACGAGATGGGTTGTCTGACCTGTCTGCTCCGACAAAGCAGTCAAGTGCTTTCGGGCAACTGTACGGATGTCCAGGCCTTGCAGCATAAGCTGTCCCTTTTCCAGGAACTTTAACCCTAACTTGTACTTTCCTGTTTCCATATCCTGATTGATATAACCGTGTAACTGTAGCGTTTTCAATAAGGAGTGTATTGTACTCTTGTGAAGCTCCATTCTCGCGCTGATTTCTGTAATTTTCAGCTCTGTCGTATGCTCGTCGAATAAATCCAATATTTTCAATGCTCTGTCCAGCGCTTGAATAATAGGCATGGTATCACTCCTATCCACAAGTCCATAATAATCTTTTACAACCATGGAATCAAGATAAAGTTATTATTTATCACTAAATATACACTGCGGTGTTATTGAAAAATCTTGACAAGGTATAAGCTGGTTTAGTTATTCAACTATAGTTTCCCGTCCCTCAATACTAAGGATTTATCTCATGTATGCTCACTCATCCTCAGGATTTCATCACATTGTACACGAACCTAGAAAACTGAGCCGTTCCTCCAATCTCCTTGGTAGAATATAGGAACAACCCGTAACGTGCCCCTACAAATTGATCCATTTTCCAGACCATATTGTGGGTAATACCAAGCTTTTTCCAGTCTTCTCCGTCCATGTAATAAAACTCGCACTCGTCTGTATTGTTCACGAAATTGCCATAAGCCTTCAAAGTAACTTTGTCACTGTCCACTGGAATCCTTGCATATTCCACCCCAGTCTCTTTGTCTACTAGGTTTCCGAAGATCGTTTTATCGTCTGTGGTTCTTGCCAACATGACCAAGTAGTATTGTCCAGCTTCCTTGGTAAGTGCAATGAAGCCATAGGTGCTGATCAAGAAGCACAAGCCTGCATAATCGCCATCCTTTAGCTCGCTTCCATCCAAGGTAACGATAGCTTCGCATGTGGGCCCCATTGTACGCTGTGTCAATGTATTTACCGAAAATGTTAAATTGGGATTGATTTTTCCAGATTGAATACGATATGTACCCGGTTTATCCGTTACGGACCACAAAATATCTGTCGGGATATGATTCCACTGCCAGTAGTCTTTCAGATGAACCTTGCCGTTCTCATCCGGCTTGTAGAAGAAATCATCGCTTCCGACCAAAGGTTTGTATTCATATCCGGGTCTAGTACTCGGAATGTCGATATATGGGGGTGGCTTCCTATCGAATACCGGAACATCATTTTCCCAATGCAAAGGCACCAAGACAGGGATACGGCCAACGGCACCATGATCCTGAAACAAGAGGGCATACCATTTACCATCTGGCGTATCAACGATTCCGCCTTGTGCTATACCTGCATTAAAATACTCCATGTCATCATCAAACACCTCTCCGCCAACAAAGTCCCCCTCCAGGGAATCTGCTACAAAACAGGCTTGTGTTCTGCGACTATGTCTGGACTGTGTAATGTGTATAAAAAATGCGTAATATTTTCCATTAATCTTATAGATATGGGCACCTTCATAACCAAGATGATAAGGTCCTGTCTCCCTCACAATGATCCGGTTTAATCCACCAGGCTGGGGACCGGTCAAATCTTCCTTTAATTCTGTAAGATGAATCTCGGCATTTCCATATATAATATAAACTCTGCCATCATCATCAAACAAAAGTGAGCAATCATGATAGAATCCTTCGATATTCGGGTGCCTCATCCATGGTCCTGTGATTTCAAACGCAGAAAACAAATACGTTTGATGAGTATCGTTTGCTACGAAACATACATAATATTTACCTTGATGGTAACGCAAAGATGCCGCCCACATTCCCTTTCCATAGATCTGTCGGTCACCCTCCAGCCTCTGATCCGGTGTATCATCCAAAGCATCATATACATATGTTGCCACTTCCCAATGGATCAGGTCATACGACCTCAATATTACACACCCCGGCATAAAATGCATGGTCGTACTGACCATATAATAAGTATCCTCCACCCGGATCACATCGGGGTCCGGATAGTCAGCCCATATAATGGGATTCGGGTACATCTGCATTACCCCTTTCCTTCATTTAGTTCCTACAATAAACAGCCATGTTCAATAGTCGTGACGTCTTTCTCAACTCACTTCTTAGCTCGTAGGGCACCCCGATGCTCCAAGGGTGTCAAACCGGTCATTTTCTTGAAAAATCGGGTAAACGAGTGAGCCGCCTCGTACCCCACACGAAAACCGACCTCCGAAATTTTCAGCTCATCCTGCTTGAGCAGCTCTCTTGCTTTTCCAATCCTTGCTTTAAAGAACGTTGCCTGGAATGAGCAGAATCCTATGTTGGTTATTCCAATGTGAACGAAGCTAGACTCGCTCCTCCCGTACCCGTATACGTGAAATACAAGGCTTGTATGCCATCCGGTATAACGAGATCCGTAGAATATTCCTTCCATATATTTGTAAAGTCAACCGATATCTTCCCGAGAGCAGGACCGTCCCATGATGTTTTCACTTCAAAGGCACCACGGCAATATCCACGCACCCTGATTTTGACTTTCTTGATCCCATCGCACTGAAAATATTTAAATCCGGCTGTTGCGGAATCCCTCATATTGGCGATATATCCGATCTCCTCATCTCCATCTTTCCCATCTTGGGTAATCTTCGGAAACCGACAGTCCATCCATTCCCCGGGAGCTCCTGTATACAACGCCTCATCATTGCAAAACAGATTGCAAGCCAGGTACGAAGGATATTCCCCTCGACCGTCAAGCGGCCCTCCATTCGAACCGCAGGATGTCATTTCCACCTGCGGAATCGTACCATCCTCGCGGAATTCGATCTGTTCGATACAACCTTGCCGGCTGAAATTCGTTCCGTTGGTATGTCTATGATAAAAAATGTACCACTTTTCATTCATCTCAACAATGCTACCATGGTTATTGCCGCCATAATACATGGGTTTATTCGCCGGTTTGTATGAGTCGATATGAAGATCATTATTGCTGACAATGACTCCCTGATATACGAAATCCTTTGTTGGACATTTACTGGTCGCGTAGCACAGTTCATGCATGACGATGGATGAATAAATAAAATAATACGTATCGCCTTTCTTCCTTATAGAAGGAGCCTCAAAAAACTCATGCCCTTCGAATCCGCTGCCTTTGCTGTAAGGTTCACTTGGCGCGACAAATACCGGTTCCTCCAAAATCGTGAGCATATCGGGACCCAGGACCGTAGCCATGGCACCGCTTCTTGACTTGTCCCCAGCTGCACAGAAACCGGTATACAGGTACGTTCTTTCTCCTTCTGTCATCACTCCTGGATCAAATTGTGGCTCGTCGCCTTCTCTGTCTCCCAAACGTGTTCCATCGGCATATCGAACATAGCCATAAAATTCATATTTGCCGGCCGGGGTATCACAAACAGCGACCGAAACGATAGAAACCTTGTCTAGGGCATAGTACAAATAATAACGTCCATCCGGACCAACCGTGACATCTGGTGCATACAGACACATGCTTCCATCAGGATTAAGCGGATCATCTGTTTTTTTGTAAATCACGCCTTCATACCGCCAGTTTGCCGGGTCATCCTCAGGTGCCGACCAACAGACATAATCGTTCAAGCAAAACGCATGTCCATTGAAACGGTCATGAGAGCCATATACATAAACTCTGCCGTTAAAAACATACGGTTCTCCATCGGGAATATATTCCCATGATGGAAGATATGGATTTCGTGCTTGTTTTTTCATATTAATCTGTTCACTCCTTGCTAAATTCGATGTTTCTTTCATATACACTGAATATTCTTCTTCCTCGACTCTGAACAACGGTATGAACATCACCTGATCGTCATCCACAGCAAATTCCAGCCGGCCCTTTTCACGGTTAACGAGTTTATCATTGATATTCTGATTGGAAATTCCCTTCAGTTGCGAGTTTGACCCGATCTGAGCGAGTAAGATGCTGCCGAACATGACCGCCACCATACCATCTTCACCTTGAAGCGGTACTAGATGCAGGAAAGCATCAATGTCAATTTCAAATCCCACCTCTATTCTAAGGAGTATTGGTTAGACGATAAAACCGAAATCTCAATTCGCGGGCTTGGATTCGGCCTTAGCAAGTACATGAACCGTAGTCCCTGCCTCCGCCTCAAACGAATAGGTTGATGCGTCGAGTTGCGTTGGCTCGTAAATCTCCCCTTCAATCCATAATTGGATGGGCAGATTGCAACGAATACGATACACCCCTTTATTATCTGGCTTCAGTACAGCATGCTGTAATTGACCGTCCTTCCATGCCATATCTACCGTTACCGCACCGCGGGCGCGAAGCCCCGTTACTTCACCATTGGACCAAGCATTAGGGAGAGCTGGTAACAAATGAATGGCGTCAGCATGGCTTTGCAGCAGCATTTCCGCGATACCCGCAGTCCCGCCGAAATTGCCGTCTATCTGAAACGGCGGATGATTATCGAGAAGGTTGGGCAATGTGGAGTGCGTCAAAAGGGCAGTTACATTTTCGTATGCTTCTTCCGCATCTCCCAGCCGAGCCCAAAAATTCACAATCCAGGCGCGACTCCAGCCTGTATGTCCGCCTCCGTTTGCAAGTCGTCTCTCAAGTGTCCGGCGAGCAGCAGCACTTAGGCTTGGTGTCTTCTCTGGAGTGATCTGTGTTCCCGGGTGCAAAGCGAACAAGTGTGAGATATGACGATGTCCTGGCTCCACTTCCTCATAATCTTCAATCCACTCCTGTATTTGCCCATGACGCCCAATCTGGGGCTGTGGCAGCTTATCCATTGTAAGTTTAAGCGTTGTCAAGAAGTCCATATCCGTCTCTAACTGTTCACCTGCCGCTAGACATGCGAGAAACAATTCGCGAGCAATCTGGCTATCCATGGATGGCCCATAGCAAAGCACGCCCGTTTCTCCATTCGGCAATCTATATGTGTTTTCAGGTGAGACAGAGGGGCAAGTGACAAGCACTCCACTAGGAAGTTCGACCATATAACCAACAAGAAAAGCAGCCGCTTCTTTCATCATCGGGTAAGCACGTTTCAGAAAGGCCTCATTCCGCTTGAATTGATAATGTTCCCAAAGATGCAAACATAACCATGCAAGACCAAGGGGCCAATATGTCGAGGGTAGATAAAGATCCTGCGGTGCGGTATCCGCCCAAATATCAGTATTATGATGGGCAGCACTGCCACCGCACCCATACATGACTTGAGCGGTTCGGCGACCGTTTGGAATCATCCGTTCGATCAATTCAAAGAGAGGCTCATGGCATTCGGGTAAATTGCAGATCTCAGCCGGCCAATAGTTCATTTGCGCATTAATGTTAATGGTAAATTTGCTGTCCCAGGCCGGCAACATATCCTTATTCCAAATACCTTGCAAATTCGCAGGTAAAGATCCTGGTCTGCTTGAAGCAATAAGCAGATAACGGCCATACTGAAAATATAAAGCTAGAAGTCCGGGGTCTTCATCTCCAGCTTTCATCCGTTCCAATCGTTTCGAGGTATCTTGTTCCACAGCATTGAATGCAGCATCAAGCCTTAACGACGTCCGCTCAAACAGTTTACAATAATCCTCAATGTGGGCCGTTAATAAATCGGTATACGTCCGTGAAGCAGCACGCTTGGCATTCGCAAACGCTGCGGATTCAGGATCGGACTCTCGAAAATCCGTGGCGGCGGAAATGACCAATGTGACGGCATCGGCATTGGTCACGACCAAGTGCTCCCCAATCGTACGCATTTGGCCTCCCTCTGGTTTGCACATCAACACACCGCAATAGTTAACACCTCCGCCACTATTGCCGCTCATCATGATCGAATTACCTTCTTCTGTGCGGATACGGTCTACGTATCGGAACCTTTCCCTTCCCATTCTTGCCGTAAAGGAAATTTGGCCCGGCGTATCAGCCGTCAATCGAATCACAATCGCGCCGTCCGGATAGCTCGCAAAGATCTTGCGACGATAATGAACCTTACCCGCCTTGAAGGAAATACTGACCACTGCTTCTGATAAATCGAGCTCCCGTTCATAATCGATGACTTGGTTATCGTCTAATGTTTGGAAATGAAGAAACAGATCGCCGAGCGGCACATAATGACGCTGGGTTTCAGGGATCGCAGTTAAGGCAAGCGAAGCGAGGGACTCGGCTTCTTTGAGCTTCCCTTCAAAAATGAGGCGGCGAATTTCCGGAAGATGTACCAAAGCATCCGGGTTATGCCGATCCCTCGGCCCTCCATACCATAAGGAATCTTCATTAAGCTGCAATCGTTCGGAGCATGGCCCTCCGAAAATCATAGCTCCCAGCCGTCCGTTGCCAATCGGAAATGCTTCGTCCCAATGCTTGGCTGGGGAGCGAAAAAATAGTCTTTCTTTGTACTCTAAACGTGCTTCACTCGTGATGATTGCCTCCTTCACTTTACAATCGGATTCTATTTCTAATCAGCAGGCTTGTATTCGAACCAATCAAATGCCGCAGGTACATTAGACTGCTTACCGTTTCCCGTTGCATACATACCAAAAAACACGCCTGTGAAACCACCTGCCACTTCGGTATAAAATGATGCCGTCTTCACCGAACAAGTGAAATGGCATTGATGGCGTCCCACGAAAGCTGGGCTGTCCGTATCGTTGAGCGTGACAGCCGAACCGTTTAATAGTCATGAACCTTGCACCTCAGAAAGAGACCAGTCAGATGCATTTTTGTTACTATAATATTCTCTTGCCCGCCTTAAACAGCGATCAGAACTTCATGCTGACTTCGTCCAGGGGATCACCGTTTCGGGATTCAATGGTTCATGCAACCACGTAGGACGTTTGGCGAAGAGTCTCCTGTTTTGTTGTGTAAGTTACGGTTTGGCGGCCTTCTCAACAGATGCGCCTTCCATCTGCTTGTGAAATTTTCTTGGTGTAAAGCCCGTAATCTGCTTGAATTGACGGCAGAAGTGCTCCACGTTGTTATACCCGCAGCGTAAAGCGACCTCCGCGATGGATAGAGAGCCGTGCAACAAATATTCCTTGGCTTGGCGGATGCGGCTTGTAATCACGTCATCCATACAAGAAATCCCGAAAGTCTTCTTGTAAATTGTCTGCAAATACCCAGGACTGATGCGGATAGAGTCGGCCATTCTCGGAACCGCCCAGTCCTGGCTAGGATTACTGTAAATGGCGGTTCGAAGCGTTAACAAGTTGTAGTATTTGGGCGTAATTACTTCTTGAAAGTAAGATTCCAGCAGCTTGTTAAACAGGGTTCTCAGTAAGCAGTCAATGGATGATTCTTTATAATATTTTTGAAATGAGTGTTCGCTGACGAGGAGTTGGAATATTTTGTGGCAGTATTCAGGGTCATTCAATGAAAATGGCACTCCGAATGGAAGCGATGTTTCCGTTACATACGATTCGTTGGATTCGAAACGAATCCAGTCGTTCTTATATTGTTCCGCGCAGGCCCGGTAATAAATTTTTTGATGGGGATGGTATAAAACTCCACTGTGTGCCGGGTACTCCTTCAATTCTTCATTGACCCAGAACAGGGCAGGTGTATGGGTCACGACGAGCAGCCAACAGTTATGGCCCTCAGGGATATCGAACACAAAATTGCTTGCGTGCGCGGCATCATACTCAACATAGAAAATGTTGGTCATCATGATCCTCCAGTATCAAAAAAATGACAATACATCAATTATTTATTAGCATATATTACTGTTTGAAAACAGTCAACGAAGCAAAGGAACGACGGCTCGTTCGGCACTCTTGCCTAGATCGAAAACTAGATGTTCATTGAAATGGTAATGGGGCAGCTGGTTATGGTGATAGCACTCGATCAAAAAGAACAGGCGCGGTTTGCATATTCCCTGCGCTTTAAGTCGCCATCATGAATGATAACCTGTTTCCCTTTCAACTCTTGCATGGCTAAATATCCTCTCAGTGATATAGTTGCCGAATTCCAGTTTCATGGAACTTCCTCCCCTTGTCAATCTATACTTCCGCATACGAATTCAACGGATTTTCTCTTGAAATATTGTCTCACGAGGAGCTGCATCATATCACTGGGTTGTTCACTGGAAAACTCGGCTTGATCCACGAATCGCATGCCGTACGGTGCATTTGGCGTATAGGGCTCCCACCGCGGCAAGTCCTCTCCCGTAGAATCTTTGCCGTTCGGATCTCCACAACGAATGAAGTTCGCCCAGTAATTGCACATTTGGCGGGCAAGATCGTAATGTTTGCCGACGAACGGCCTCCAGCATTTGGCGAGGGTCTCGAAGAAGAACCAGAGATCCACCGAGTGGAACGTTCCAGGGTTATCCCAACCTGGGATTCCCGCATCGAAATTGTAATAGTACAACGGGAGATTGGCGCCGGTATCTGCATTGGCCTGCCCGGCAATCCGTATCGCGTATTCGATGCCACTTACCGAAGCTTTTTTCAAGACCTCATCGAAGTTGCTTGATGGAAATCCGCAAATTTCAAGAAATTCATTGGCATCATCGCCGAATAAGTCGACGGCCAAGTTCTTGATTTCGTCCAGCGAATCGGCCTCCGGAGCGCTGAAAAACTCGGATGACGTATGGCCGAACATCACCGGTACCTGCAAGCGCTTGTTTTGAAGGAACAATTCGAACGCGTTGCCATCACTGAACTTATTGTCGACGACGGTGCCCCAGAACGCATTGTACTCCAGCATCTTGTCTCGGAGAGAAACCGCATCAAGCTTCCGCGCTTCCACAAGCGAGGAAATGCCGAGAAATTCGAAGAATTGAACACCTTCCTGTTCGGCTTCCCTTATATCGCGCAGAAACCTGGGCGTGCGGGCTCCCGGGTAGAGCTCCGTGAATACCCCGCTCTGCACGATCGCTCTCTGAAAGAGGCCGTTGTTCTGCGGTGAAGTAAGCTGGCTCATGACGCTTCCGCCGCCGGCAGATTGTCCGCCGATGGTGATGTTGTCCGGATCGCCGCCGAAAGCAGCGATATTGCGTTTGACCCATCTTGTAGCAGCTTGTTGGTCGAGGTGGCCGAAGTTCGCGGGAGCTTCCGGCGATTCCGCCGTGATTTCAGGGTGGCATAGAAATCCGAACACGTTCAGACGATAGTTGATCGTGACTACGACGATGCCTCTTCGGGCGATGCGTTCCCCGTCGAACTCCATCTCGGCCGTATGACCGACCTGCAGACCTCCTCCGAAATACCATACGTACACCGGCAGCTTTTCATCGGCACGGTTAGCCGGGGTCCACACGTTAAGGTAGAGGCAGTCCTCGTCCATGGCGATGTCCGGTTCCACGGCCCATTCCCGGGTATAAATATTGTTTTCGTCGATTTCTTGTCTGACCTGCATCGAGACCGGCGCGAATTCGTACGCTTTGAGCACGCCCCTCCAGTCTTTGGCGGGCTGCGGGGCACGCCAGCGGTTCTCTCCTACGGGCGGAGCGGCAAACGGGATCCCTTTGAAAATCGTGATCCGGGGGTCGGCTGCTGGCAGCCCTTGTACCAATCCGTTTTCAACGTTTACGACTCTAAGCATGTTTGATTTCTCCTTTCATTAAGCGAACTCTTTCCACGAAAGCGTCTTTGCAAGAATCTGCAAAAGATCATCGACGGACGGTGTATTAGTCTAGAATCAGAAAATGAATGAGGGATATATAAGATCAGATCATACATATCCCTCATTCATAAAAAATTATAATTTTTACTTTTTAGCTAATGCATCGGCACGCATTTTAATAATCTTTTGCGCTTTTTCCGTATCCGAAGCAAATACATCATTCCAGCCGAGGCCTATCACATCTTTCTTCAACATTTCCCAAAGCTTGTCGAACTCTGCTTGATTCTTTGCGAATACCATTTTCCAGGATGTGTTCTTTACATAGTCAGAAATCTGGCTGCGTTTGTTTTTAATATCTGATGAATCGCTTCCTAAACTTGTATTGATATTGGGGACGATATCGATCATCTTATGTTTCAGGTAGTAATCTGTTGCGTTTTCTGCATTATAGGTGTTCTGCCAATCCGTCGTTAACGCTGTCTTGTTCGCTTCAATTGTTGAGCCCCAGTAATTGCTGTTATAGAACTCCCCTGTCTTTGGATCTTTGGCAAAATCGCTTATGATCATCGTGTTAAGCTTGCTTTGTCCGTCCTGGTATCCGCCGCCTCCGTACTCTTCCGGAACGGGTGTATTTTTCTGGAATGCGGTTTGACCCACTTCGGTCAGCTTAAATTTACCGTCTGCCGTCTTTTCGTAGTTGAAGCCTTCAAATCCATTCACATAGTAGCGCAGGCCTTCAGGAGAAGCAAGCCAATCCATGAATTCCATGATCCGATCGGGATCATTGGCTTTGGAACCGATAGCAAATACTCTACCATTGCCGTAATAAGCATCGCTTGCCTGAATGATGTGCATGTCAGCGATCGGAACAGCAACATTCCCGTCACCCTTTTTACCTCTTTCAATTGTATTGTAGAACCCTGTTTCCCATGAGTACCACAAGAGAAGCACCTGCTTGTTGGTCAGCTTTTCTGATACTTTGTTCCAATCCTGGGTTGGTGAGTCAGGATCAACCAAACCCATCTGATTTGCTTTAAAATAGAATTGCAGAATCTTCTTGTACATACTGTTGTCATCAATGAGCGGAACGATGTCGCCTTTTGCATTCAACTGGATGGTGGTGGTTCCTTCTGGCTGCTCATAACCGTACCAATTGCTCAACCAGCGTGCATTTTCCATAGTGCCTCTGCTGTCCCAATCCTTCCACAAGGTGATCGGAGCGATCGCTTTACCGTCCGGAGTCTTGGGAAATTTCTCATGCATTTGCTTCAGAACATTTAAAAGATCATCCAGATTGTTCAGCTTGGGAGCCCCAACTCCCTTGAAATAATCCCAAGGCATTATTGGGCTTGAGTAAGGGGTTTGTTCCGAGAATGTCGTTGGTGAAGTATCTGCCTCAAAAGTCGGCAAAGCATAAATCTTGCCATTCGGATTTACTTTTTGAAATGCTGCATTGAAAGGTTTGAAATGATTATCCACATATTTGGACAGGTTCTGCGTATTCTTGATCTTATCCGTGAGATCCATAATCAGACCGGCTGGAATTAATTCTTCCAACTGATTGTTATTGACGATCAGGAGATCGCCCAAATTTCCTGCTGCCGATCTTGTCTTGTATAGCTGATCGCCGGCAATCTGCGGAGCAAGAATGTTCAATGTGATATTGAACTTATCCTTAATAAGCTTTCCATACCACCCTTTCTGCTCACCTTGATAATTTGCTGCATTGTCAAAAACGGTAATGGTCAGCGGTTTACTGTGATCTAGTGCTGTACTAGCCTTGGATGTAGCTCCAGTACCGGAGTCTGGTGACTTACTTGGTTCCGTTGATGCAGCCTTATTGTTAGATTCGCCTCCACAGCCGGTCAATGCTATCGAAACCATTAAGAGGCTTGCAAACAATAACAACATCGATTTTTTTACTGCTTTACTAGGTTTACTCATACTCAACCCCCATATTGTTTCAATTTATTAAACCGGTGCAAGTTATCCTTTCACTGCACCGATCATAATCCCCTTTACAAAAAACCTTTGGAAAATCGGATAAACCAACATAATGGGCGCTACAACAATAATGGTCACCGTCATTCGAATTGAAGTAGTGGTTTGCTTTGTTGCCAGACTTGTTATCGCTGTCGAACCGGCATTCTGCAGGTTTACCATGCTGGATATGGAACTTGCCTGATTAATATAGTTATATAGAATAAACTGCAAGCTATATAGTTTGCTCTCCGTGACCAACAACAACGTGTCCTGGAAGGAGTTCCACTGATCCACTGCAGCGAATATGGCAACTGTAGCCAATATGGGCTTACAAATCGGCAACATGATTTTGAAAAAAAGGGTCATGGTCCCGGCCCCGTCGATACTTGCCGCATGTTGCAATTCCTTCGGCGTTGATTCCACGAAAGTCTTTACAAGAATGATGAAAAACGGAGCTACGATTGTCGGCAGAATATAGGCCAAAAAATTGTTTGTCAGATGCAAAGACCTCATTGTCAAATACCATGGAATAACCCCGGCATTAAAAAACATGGTTAAAACCGTATAGCGATACCATAATTTTCTCCTCCACATGTCCTCCTGGGTAAACATGAATCCCAGAAAGGCGGAAGCCCCTACCGTCAAAGTGGTTCCAATCACGGTCCTTCCTACAGATACAATGGCTGCATCCCACAACCCCGGTATTTTAAACGCATCCACGTAGTTATGAAATTGGATATTTATCGGGTAAAAGATAACATCACCTTTGGCACTGATATCGTTTGCACTTATCGTATTAATAATGATTGAGTAAAATGGATATACACAAATAAGCGCATACAGGGAAAACAGGAAATATATTAAAACAGTAATCATTTTGTCTGTTGGACTGACCTGGACTTTAATTTTTCTAGTGAGATGGCTGCCATGCACTTTATCATTCGGCGCCAGCCCTACTGCTTTATCACTCATACAATACTCTCTCCTCTTAGTCTTTTTGATAGTCCGTTCACAGAAAAGAGAAGTACAACACTAATCAAGCTCTTTAGCATACTGATCGCGACGGACACGGAATAGCTGCCGCCTCCCATTGCTAGGTTGTAAACATATAAGTCTAAAACCTGTATGGAATCCTTGTTAAATGCATTTTGAAATACGAAATATTGCTCCAAGCCATTATTCAGAAAACTCGCAATTTGCAGCATCAACAAAACAAAATAGGTCGGCACCATACTCGGCAATACTACATGCCAGATCACCCGCATTCTTGTCGCGCCGTCTACATAGGCCGCTTCATATAGAGAATCATCAATACTCATAATCGCCGCTATATACAATATGGCTGACCAACCCAATGTTTTCCATGTCGTCCAAATCCACATCATAATCCAAACATGGTCGGAGTTTTGAAGAAGTAATATCGGGGAATCGATAAATCCAAGTTGTTTCAAAAGGCCGTTGACTATACCTTCACTAGAGAACATTGAAAATGCCAGTGAATAGACCAATACCCAGCTGATGAAGTTCGGCAAGGTTGTTACCGTCTGTATAAACCTCCGGAAACGTACGGATTTGATCTCCGTCAGGAATATGGCAAAAATCATTGGAAGCCAGGAGAATAGCAGATTCAAGCCACTCATCCCAAACGTGTTCTTGAGTATTTGAAGCGTTTGATCGATCTTTACTTGGTTTTCGACCAAGGTATGAAACCACTTCAGACCAACAAACGGCGATTGGGACAGCGGAATCGGCGGCGTATAGTCAAAGAATGCATAAACCCAACCATATAGCGGGTAATATGCAAAGACACCAAGTAAAACCATAAAAGGCATAATAAAGAGGAATTTTATTGTTGAGATGCTTTTCTTGCTGTATTTTTCTATTCGTACCATGTCAGGCCCCCTATTTTATATTCAACGTATTATTGACAAATAACGATATCCAAAAAAAATATGAAGTGCCCAAATGGCAGTTTCACTCTACTCCAGCGCAAAAGGTCATCGATGAATTTGAGGACGTACCTTGTTTTGGTAGCGTTTTCATTCGGTTTCGTTAAAGCTATTATAAGATATCAATTTTTTCAAAACAATGACGTATTCTCATCGATTATTGATCTATTCTCATATAGCTCGGTGAATCACGATGATGGCATCTATGAACAGTGGAGAAAAGGTTGTGGTGCAAAGCTCTAATTCATGATAACGTAATTGATAATGAAGTCATCGGATGGAGTAACTTACTTTGGAAACCAAATTGGATTTTTTTAAATGGAAGCAATATTTCTCATCAATTCTGAAAATCCAGTCTCAATAATTCTGAAAATTTCCTCAAAAATTATGACTCCACACAAAAACAATGAAGAAAAAAATGTGATATTCCAGAAATAATTAGAAAACGGAGCCCGCAAACCCGCGTGGCTCCGTTTTAGTTGTTTCAGAATTCGTTAGAAACTACACTCGCCAGTGGCGAAGATGAAGTATTTGTTGCAGAATTCGTTAGAAAAAAATATTTAAAAATAATTATACTTATACATAATTATACAAAGCTTTATTTGATCCTAATCATTCCTTCAATATTGTTACTAATTGGTTGTTATTACGACTGTCTTGTTTAAGGTATCCCATTTGACCTCAGCGCCTAATGCTTCACTGACGAGCCTTATTGGGATGGGACAAATATACTTCCGTTGATTATTTGAACTTCTGTATCTAGTTCCTACTTCTCCATTAATTTCCACTTCATTAGAACCTACCTGATGACAAATCTGATTTAGCTGCAGTAATCGAACGAGCATCATTCACCCATGTTACTTTTGCATGTAATGCCTCAATTATTTTCCTCATAGGAACGGATTATTAGCTAAATATATTTCCCAAAGTTGACTTTGACTTTCTAAAATTGAAATATCCGATAAATCATTAATAATAAGAGATACCCTTCTCAGATCCGTTTGATTGTATTGGGGGTATTCAATATCAAGCCCGGGTTCATGTTCATACCCGGGCTTGTTTGGTGGTAGGGAATGTTTGATGATCAATTTTACAGATTCCTACAGATTCTACTTGTTGTATATTCTGTAGATCAGAACAACTGCTTCCGCTCTTGTAGCGGTATCTAGAGGATTTATTTTTGCTCCATCACCAGTAACAATTCCGTTCTTGATTAGGGTTGATACGCTTTGTGCTGCATAGGGTGCAACACTTGCATGATCCTCGAATTGGGCAAGATCCGCATCCGAACCTGCGGCCAGTTCCTTCTTGGCGATTTTCATCGCGCGGTCAATCAGTATCATCAGGTCCTGCCTGGATATCTTCTCATCGGGATTGAACCTGTTGTCTCCGACGCCAGCTGCGATTCCAAGTTTTTTAGCCACTGCAAGAGCATCTGCATAATAAGCGTCCTGCCGTACACCAGTAAAATTGCTGTCTGTCTTTGCAGAAAGTCCGAGGGCTTTTACCAAGATGAACACGAAGTCTGCTCTCGTAATATCACGGTCCGGCGCAAAACGGTCTGCAGCCACTCCGTTGATTACCCCTTTGGAAGCCATGACCTCGATGGCCTTCTTCGCCCATGGGTAGTTGTTAATATCGCTAAAAGAGTCATTCACATACGTTACGGCATACCTGCTGAAATATGTGGTAATGAAGGTGATTTTGCCGGACTCCGGATCGTATTTGGCTGTCGGCACTGCAACAGCTTTCCCGTTTCCGTCAATATACCATACCGTAATATGTTCAGGATCTGCCAATTCAGCAGCGGTTGGAGTATAGGGTATTGTTACGGTAACAGGTGCATTTGGATTGCTCCATGACCTTGTTGTACCATCAACCTTAAGGTTAAGCTCAATGACAGGCCTTTCGCCGATGGCGGCTTTTGTCTCACTGTCGAGCTTTGAGGTATCCGCTTTTCCTATCGCAATGTCAACCTTATCTGCCCCAACTAATTCGGATGCCTCCAGCATATTGGTAGGAACCGCTAAATCAGCTGTTTCTGTTTTCAATTTTACTATCTTTGCAGCATCCGTGGATGCCAGAGCCGGAGCCGGCAATCTGATAACGAATGAATTTGCGCCTTCAGCCTTTGGTATTTCAACCAACGCAACGTTGGACTCTTGAAGTGCCTTATCCAAGGCAGCTGAATCGACAGTTGCCGTTGCCGTGCCTGTTGCTTGATCAACAACTGGCGGGGCCACCTCAACTTTGCCAGGAGTTCGTGTTGGTTCTGGTTGTGCTGGCGTTGAAGTAGGTGTTGACGTAGATGTTGGCGTAGGTGTTGGTGATGGTTTAGCAGTTATGGTAATATCACATTCTCCTACAACGCCTGAACCATCGTTCGCTGTAGCCTTAACTGTAACGGTTCCGGCGCCATTCGCTGTTAACAATCCGGTTATATCGATTGTTGCCTGACCGGTTCCATTTACAACACTCCATGTAACCGTCTTGTTCGCTGCATTCTCCGGTGTTACGGAAGCATTCATTTGAAGCGTTTTACCTGCTTCTACAGTCGTTCCGCCCGTTACGGTTATACCTGTTACGGGTACGGCTATTACAGGTTGGGTAATACCCTCCAGGGTTGGCGTTACAACTTTCATCAACCCATTTGCATTAAACTCCAGCTTATCGATGCTAGTCTCCCGATGGAAGCCGAATCCGCTGGTGTACTGTCCCAATGGCGTTACAAACCTATGGTAGGCGATATAATACTCGTCCTTGCCGGGCACCTTGACGATTGACTGGTGTCCTGTACCTAGGATATCTTTGCTTGTGTCCTTCGCCAACAACGTATACTTGAAATCAATTTGACCATGCAGGTTGCTTGACGTACCGTAATTGACATGATAGTTTTCACTGCCTGCATCATCGCACGTCCAAGTAAAGTGGTAAACTCCGTTTCTCTTTATGACTACCATGGATTCCCTAAAATCGGTTGCTCCGGTCAGGCTTCTCATCGTTCCCGGTTTTAAGCTTACCATATCATCATTGAGCTGAACGATGGCAGGAGATCCGTTACCAAAAGTCATATAGGAAGTACCATCGTCATCCGTGAAGATGGAGGGGTCGATGGTCTGCCACATGGTTGTAATACCGGCATTCTTCACGATCTCAGGAGTTATCAACGGTGTGCTTTGCGCTATAAATGGACCCGTCGGGCTGTCAGCTACAGCTACGCCGATTAAGGAAGCTCCATCTTGACGCTTCGCACAGAAGTAGAAATAATATTTTCCGTTCTTTTCTTCAATGGTTGGCGCCCATGCGCTTCCGATCGACCAAGGGACGTCTTTGCCTGCTCCCGCATCCAAAATAACTCCTTCATCTTTCCAAGCCGTCATATTATCGGACGAGAATACGTGGAATTGTGTTCCGTTCCAGCCTTCAAATCCGTCGGTTGTCGGGTAGATGTAGAATTTCCCGTTAAAAACGTCAACATCAGGATCTGCAAATTGACCGCCCAAAGCCGGATTGTTGGCAAATACGCCTTGCACGGTCCATACCTGCGTACTTTGATCCGGTAAATGGATGGTAACGGAAACAGGATTCGATAGATCCACAGTCTGACCGTTTGTTCCATCCATCGTGCACCCTTCGGACAGCACGTAGGTTAGCGGCACTTGTTTCAAATCTTTTTTCGTGCTGTTGCTGCGGCTGAAATATACCGTAGCCTTATGGTTCGCCGCATCGGCTTTCGTTGTAACAATACTGTAGCCGTCTGCTGACGCACCCTTAATCAGTGGAATATCCGTAATGTTGAATTCTTTGGCGATTTCTGTTTCCGTAAGCGCGCGGTTGTATACCTTGATATTATCAAAATAGCCTTTAAAGTACGGGTCATTATAGAATGATTTTCCTAAATAGGCCAGTAAGTCCTCGCCTAAATCGGAAATGGCTATATTTACATGATTGTTTTTACTGAGCAATCTTCCATCCTTATAAATGGCCATGCTTGTAGGTGTAACGACAAGCTTGATATTCATCCATTTGCCTGCTATAGGATCCGTAGTGGCTTTGACCTCCTGCTCAGAGCCCCATGAGCCTGTTGTAATGGCATTCCGCAGTTCAGTATTCCGTGTTCGGAAGAACATATACTTGTTGTTATCTTTACCGATCGCAAAGGTAAAGAAGTTTCCATCTACCGTTACCGGCTTGATATCCATGGAAACCGTTACCGTATCCCTTCCATCAAAGAAGCCTTGGGGGAAAGCTGCATATGTGCTGTCCGAACCATCCAGGTACAGGACTTGTGAGTTCGTATCCGAATCGGTTACGTATGTTGCATTCCCGTTCAAGGTGCCTGTGCGGTTGTTGCCTGAGGTATCCCGGATTGCGTTTCCTGTTTTTGTTTCGTCGAATTTATATTCCAGCACAGGATTTGTTTGGGATGGTTCTGCAACTATAATCTTGACTTTAGCTTTCACAGATGACAGCACTTTTCCATCAGCAACAGGTGCTCCAAAGTTCGGTGTACCATCACTGTTCCAATACAATTTCTGAACTCTGGTATGCCTGCCTGCATCATATAACGGTTCATAACCATTGCCGATGTACTTTTCTTCCTCACGCGCATGGTAGACAAGAATATCATCCTTACCATCCTCGGACACTGTAAAGCTATTGTGTCCCGGTCCATATTGCCCGTTTGCAGCATCGGATTTAAATACCGGATTAGGTGACTTCTCCCACGAACTAGGGTTCAGCAAATCACTTGTATCGGAAGCCGTTAAAAGTCCAAGGCAGTAAAGGGCATCCGTAGCACTTGCGGAATAGGAAATGAATATTTTTCCGTTTTTCTTTAGGACACTTGGTCCCTCATTAACCTCATATCCATGTTTTTCCCAATCATATAGGGGGGATGATATTTTTACTGCATTCGTATCGATCGTTAATGGATCCTTCATTCTTGCTATATATAAATTTGAAACAGAATCAATCTGAGCCCATACAAGATATCTCGTTCCATTATGTTCAAAGGTTGTTGCGTCTAAAGAAAACCCATTAAAAGCCATGTCTGACGGATTGGTCTTCTGCATCTGCCCCATATACTGCCAATTTTCTTTTACCATAGGGTCCAGATTTCCTGGACACATGAGTACTTGTGGACGGATCTGCCAAATATCGGTATTGGATATTGTGGCCGCATAATAGATATACCAATTTCCATCCATATAATGGATTTCAGGTGCCCAAACATGGGGGCTTTGATTCCCGTTAATGGGGTCCTTTGTATAGATTACCTTCTCCTCAGCAGTGGCAAGTCCCTGTATCGTTGTTGCTCTTCTCAGTATGATTCGGTCATACTGGTACATGCCTACATTGTTGTGACCTTCTGAGCCGTCCGTATATGAAGCAGTAAAGTAGTAATAACCATCTGTATGCTTATAAATATATGGATCTGCTCGGTTCATTATAAGTGGATTCCCGTACTCATTATCATATAAAGATCCTTGTACGGTTACGGCTCCTGGGTTTGCATACTGATGCGGATCGATGGCATCCCATGTTACAGGAACGGTGCCTGTCGTGTTATTACTGTATCTCACATTTACATTTGAAGGCAATTGAGGTGCTTGGCCAACTGTTGTAGTCATTGTTACATCTTCTGCGCTTATTATTTTTACCGAATCATCCTTAATACCAAATTCACTTTCGATTTCCTGATCCGTAAGCGCGCGGTTGTATACCTTGATATTATCAAAATAGCCTTTAAAGTACGGGTCATGATAGAATGATTTTCCCAAATAGGCCAGTAAGTCCTCGCCTAAATCGGACATGGATATGTTTACATTTTTGTTTTTACTGAGCAATCTTCCATCCTTATAAATGGCCATGCTCGTAGGTGTAACGACAAGCTTAATATTCATCCATTTGCCTGCTATGGGATCCGTAGTTGCTTTGACCTCCTGCTCTGAGCCATATGAGCCTGTTGTAATGGCATTCCGCAGTTCAGTATTCCGTGTTCGGAAGAACATATACTTGTTGTTATCTTTACCGATCGCAAAGGTAAAGAAGTTTCCATTTACCGTTACCGGCTTGATATCCATGGAAACCGTTACCGTATCTCTCCCATCAAAGAAGCCTTGGGGGAAAGCTGCGTATGTGCCGTCTGAACCATCCAGATACAGGACTTGTGACTTCGTATCCGAATCCGTTACATATGTTGCATTCCCGTTCAAGGTGCCAGTGCGGTTATTGCCTGAGGTATCCTGGATTGCGTTGCCTGTTTTAGTTTCATCGAATTTATATTCCAGTACGGGGTTTTGCTGTGGAGCTTCCACAGGTTTCCATGCCCCCCATTTGGCCATAACGGCATCGTATTCCGCCTTTGTAATCGGCATTACTGTGCCGTGACGCGGTCCTGGCGGCAACCTATACTCGGAAGGGGCAAGCTTCCTGAATACCCCTGATGCGATGTCAGTGGATACCATAGGAAAGTAACCTCCACCGCCATAGTTGTCCAACAGCAGGCACCATTTATTCTCACCGTTGAATTTGAAAATTGCCGGACCTTCCACACCCTGCTGCGCTCCAACGCTATCGGACGAAAGTACGTTGTAGGGCTTGCCCAACAATTGATCGGACGTATCAATAAGAATATTGGAATGTGTCTCATCTTTTGAGAATCTGTAATAGGTTCCATTGTACTTTGTTATATCTACGTCTATTACATCAACCGGTCTTTCAATCCATATCTCAGGTTTCGAAAAGGTATAGAAGTCCCTGGTCTTGGAAATGTAAATCCTTTGTTTCGCATAGTTATCCGATCCAACTCGTGATGCCCAGAACATCACATATTCTCCTGTTTTGTCATCATATACAACTTCAGGAGCCCATGTATTTCCCCCATCATCCGTGGCAACCCTGACCAATCGTTCATTGGACCAGTTCACCAAATCAGTGGATTCCCAGATGACCACCGACTTGCTTCCGGATGTTTGTGCCGAACCCCAATCCGTATCAGCGATCCGAAGATCCGTTGCAACCAGATAGAACTTGTCGCCCTCAGGCGAACGCATGATAAACTGATCCCGTACTCCTTTGGTTCCAACATGTGAAGTCAGTACCGGATCGTTACCATTCATTGCGTCCCAATGCAATCCATCCTGACTTAATCCGAAGTAAGTCTGTTCCGCATCAGGCCGATTGGCACCCGTAAAGTATGAAAATAAATATCCTGCATAATCGGATTCATGGATCGGTGCCGGTTTTGCCTTAACGGTAATGATGATATCCTTTGTTCCGGTTGCTGTTTGATGCGTCAAGTGTGCGGTTAATGATACCTGTGTATCTGCTGCCTGTCTTGTAACGACACCGGGAGGTGTATGATCATAATTTCCATTTACCTGTTCGTTAACATTCACAACATCAGATTTGTCAGTTGTCCAGGTGATATTCACGGTTTCCGTTCCAACCGTCATTGTGCTTGGCAATGTGATGTTGCCGCGTATATCGCCTGCATTGGGAATCACCAATTGCTTTTTTGCCAACTCTATCTCTGGATCTTGAAGCTCATCTGCACTAGCTGCTACGAACACAACGCAAGTTGCAGTTTTGCCTCCGTCGGCAGTTGAAACTGTGATGTCTGTATTGCCTGCTCCAACTGCTGTAACCAAACCTGCAGCGTTTACCGTAGCTACGGCAGGGTTATTACTGGTCCAGGTTACTACCTGATTTGTTGCATTTAAAGGTGATACTGCAGCTGTTAATTGTATCGTATCTCCAACTACAGCACTTGCTCCGATTTTATCCACCTTGACACCTGTCACTGCTACATTAGCCAGTGATGATGCAGCAAGTGCACTTATCTCATCTGAAGTAAGGGCTTTGTTGTAAATACGGAAGTCATCCACCCGTCCATCAAGAAGCGGATCATTAAATTGAGACTTTCCGATATAGTTTGAAGTGGTATTGCCCAAATCCGAGGGTTTGAGCGTCATGGAGCTGTTGCGTCCTACTTCAACACCGTCAAGGTAGAGAATTCCCGTCGCTCCATCTAATGTGACCGCAACATGATGCCATGAACTAGCCGGAACGGGCGATGTTCCATTGATGATTTGTTCATTAATAGCGGGTGTTCGTATGGCAAAACGGAGGTTTCCGGCTTCTGGCGTGACAAACATATAATTCGTTTGGGATGAGCCAAAATCAAAAATTCGGTTCCACCATTTCACCGTATCCAAATTAACTAAAGTTGAAATGGTGCAAGTTTGGAGAGTAGATACAATCCCATCAGGAAGATCGACATATTGATTGGATCCGTTAAGGTCTACGGCGTTTGCAATTTCTCCGCGAACCCAAGAAGCTCCACCAGTAAGAGTGGCTTGATGATTGTTTCCGGAGGAGTCCGCTGCCGTCGTTCCGCTTGCCTCATCAAACTTGTACCATGAAACCAAATCTTCAGTTACTGTAACAGATACTTGCCATGTTTGTCCGTTGTATGTTACGGTTATCGTCGCATTTCCCCTACTGATCCCCGTAACCACACCTAAGGCATCTACTGATGCTACCGTTGTGTCCGAGGATCTAAACGTTGCACTGCTGGTGACATTTGCCGTAGATAAATCATCATAGGTGACAGTTAACAGCGTTGCGTGGGTCGTATTTTTTTTCAGCGTGTATGAAGTGGAATCCAAGGAATATACGGTCCCGCTTTTCAATACATTCGCAGTGAAAATCTTTGTATCGATTGCACTGCCCCTGGTTATCGTAGCAGTCAGGTTTACCGTTGTATTTACACCTGACGGTCTAGTTACAGTACCGTCATTCTGGATAACGCTCTGGTTATCGGAAGTCCATGCGATGGAGGCGCCGGCATATGCGGCAGGCAAACTGACATTGCCTTTTACCGCAGAAAGATCCCCTAAGTCAAGAAGTCCTTTTACGGTTGTGACAGCATCCGTATCATTTAAAGACTCAATCCAGACATTTTTTACCTCACTGGAGGATAAAGCATGGTTGTATATGCGGAAATCCGATACTTTACCTTTGAGATACTTGTCTGCCGAGTACTCAGGTTTGCCGATATAGTTGTACAGATCGCCAATATTCTTAGGAGCATTCGTAACATTTGTCGTTTGGGCAATCACTACCCCATCTTCATACAGCGTTCCTGTTGTTCCTGACAAAGTAAAAGCAACGTTTTTCCATACCCCTTTGGTTAAAGGCGCTCTCTTTGCTGTGTTTTGTTCATTTTCCCACCGGTTTAATGAGATCGTGCTTCTAAGATTCCCGCCCCCGTCTTCCAATAGTGCGAAATACGTTGTACTCGGTGCACCAGCGTATTCAGAGGAGCCAAAAGTATATATCCAGGCCGGGTCAGCATTCGCTGCGTCAAGATAGACGCTGGTCGTTACGGTAATATCCGTTACCCCTGTTAGAATACCATTCGGCATTTGTACGAAACCACTGCTTCCGTCCAGTTCGACCGCTCCCGATCCATTCGCCGCGGTCCCCCAAGTGTAACCACCATTCAAGGTGCCATTGCGGTTGTTACCGGAGTAATCCGTAACTGTTGTTCCACTTCCCTCATTAAACTTGTACCACAGCATCAAACTGTTATCTGCCGCAACTGCCTTGACTGGTGGTGTAAATGGGATTAACCCTGTAAGCATTGTAACAATTAACAAGACTGCTAAAACCCTCATTTTCGCCATAATCTTCTCCCTTCCTACTTTTTCTGGTATTGGGCATGATGTATCTTGTGAATCCGCTTACAAAATATTTTATAGGATAAATAGAAAAATAATAATAGAATTACTTTCGGTAAAAGTTTGATTTTTTTTGCTCTTCGCCGCTAGCAATGCTACCTGCATAATCACGCTCGGGTCTAATCAATAAATATAATTCTTCATTGGTATTTCTCACTAGAATAAATAAAAAAAGGAGCGCTTAATCATTCTGCGCCCCCATAGATGATTTGAAACAATTTTCTCAATCAATTCAAATAACACTCACTAATACTGAAAAGTAGAAAACGGTGATATTCCATAATTTATTAGAAAACGGAGCCCGCAAACACGCGTGGCTCCGTTATTAGGAAACACCGGAGAAGGCAAAACTGTTCCTGGACAGTTGGTACTACTGGGCGACGCACAGCCAAATCCCTGATATGGTGAAGGCTGCGAAAACCATTCGTCAGCATGAAAAAGGAATCTTACGATGGTTTACATCGAAAGTGACAAACGGCATTATGGAGGCTATTAACGGCCTCATTCAAAGCGCTAAACGACGTGCGCGCGGCTACAGGCCGGTCAAAAACCTAAAAACGATGATTTATTTAATTGCAGGTGGACTGAAGTTCAAAACAGTCGAAATTTAAAACAAAAAAGAACCGCGATCAGTTTGGAGCCACAACCCGCTCATCTCACCGAACACGATTCCCTTGTCCAAGTTTTATAGATTTATATTACCCATGTGAAACTGCGAATAGCCAGTATTTCAATCGTCGAAGAAGCAATAAGTGCATCTTTGCTAGCATCCGTCATATTTCGTTTCATATCTTGAGGAGAAGGCAATCCTTCTTGTTGCTTTCTAAGCATCTCAAGTTAAACGTTTACTATTTTAATGGTATATGTAATAATTAGGATAAGACGGAAAGAGGGAGGAAGTGTATGAAGTTCTACTGAACTTGTATGGACTGAACTTTATAACAAGCTTTGCACCAGAATTAAAATACTATTTAGAAAAGAGGTTATTATGAAAAAGATCTCATTAATTTTGTTTGCGGTATTCATGCTTCAGCTCTCTATTGTCTCAGCAGCGTCTGCAAAGAGTACGCTCGTAGCTGGTGAAACACTTGAAAAAGGTCAAGTGTTAACTTCGAATAATGGTATATATTCCCTCATCTTTCAGAACGATAGAAATCTAGTACTTTATAAGAATTTCAATAATACCACAACGTCTCTCTGGGCTTCAGACACTGTTAATTTTCATGCTGATTATTATGATTCATCTGCTGGTTATTACAAATCATATTATCCCGAATATTTAGGTTTCGCCGCAAACCAACCTCCTTCTTCCCCACAAGCTCTTGGTTTACAAGAAAGGGTAAAAGGCTATACTATATGGAGATTTGCTCCCGAATTATGGGCTCCAGGCCATTACGGAAGAAATAATGTGCCAGCTGACCTTTCTGGCGACATTCTAGTTGTTCAAGATGACGGTAATGCAGTTGTTTATAACACAAAGCACGCTGATAAAGGCTGGTATCCTGTCTGGGCTACAAATACTGGCGGGCGTTAAGTTTATTATGAGAGCCGCAGTTTAATGTGGCTCTTTTTTTGTCAAGCCACGTGTCTCTCCCCCCAAATAATTTTATTTTGCTTTAAACTTTATCACTTTGGATCCTTGCGTTCAGATATAAATGGTAACGGGTCAAAGCCTGGAGTTTATCCAGAATTTGACCCGTTTTCTTGTATTATCTTAACTTCAACGTGAAAACCAGAGCAGCTCTGGAATTTCACACAGCTGAAAAAAAGCCAGGGGCATCGCCCTGGCTTTCTTTTATGAACATCTGCTGTAGCCGCAGTTGGCGCAGTTCTTGCAGCCTTCGCTGTTGATCAAGGATGCTGAGCCGCAAGATGGGCACAGGTCCTTCGACGCGGACGCGTCCTGAACAGGCGCGCTATGGCTGTGGCCTCCGTCGCTGTAGCTGCTGGCCGCAGCAGGTGCCGGGGCATCCGGCACTTCGCTGGTCGCGGTCACGAAACTCCGCGCATCGTCCGATTCGTTCATCACTTCGTCGTGCTGCTCGAGCGCTTTGGCGACCGCGTCCGCGATCGATTCGACGCGGTTGTTGCCGAAACCGATAGCGCCGGAGCCACCGATGCCTTTGAGATGCTTCACGAGCAGCTTCACTTTATCGCCGTGATCGCCGTACCGCAGGAACAACGAGCACACGCGGCCCAGCGCCTCGGACATGGCGAATACGTCGGAGCCTGCCTTGCCTACGTTCAGGAAGATTTCGCTTGGCGTGCCGTTCATATCGTTAATCGTAATATACGCCATGCCGAAAGGCGTGTTGACTTTATACGTGGCGCCGCGCAATACTTGCGGACGGCGTTTGTATTGTTTATCGAAAACCTGCTCCGTTTTCGCGTCTACATTGACGGCGAGCTGACTCGAAATGTCGGCGAATGTTTCGGCTTCCTGCTCTTTCGGCGATTTTTCCGCCGGCGCCGCAGCTTCTTCCTTCTTCTCAGCGCTGGTGCTGAGCACCTGCACGTCGCGGCTGCCGTCGCGATAGATGGTTACGCCTTTGCATCCGAGATCGAATGCCAATTCGTACAGCCTTTTCGTTTCTTCCACCGTAAAATCGGACGGGCAGTTGGCGGTTTTGGAGATCGAACTATCCACCCATTTTTGAATAGCGGCTTGGGCACGAATATGGTCTTCCGCGGTCAGCGACATCGCGGTGACGAAGTAATCCGGCAAGTCCTGATCTGGATGCTGATCTTTCCACTCCTGTGCGATCGGCACATACTGTTTATCGAAGCCAAGACGGCTTTGACGGTAATACTCGAAAGCGAAGTAAGGTTCGATTCCCGTGGAAGTGCCTACCATCGTTCCCGTACTGCCGGTAGGAGCCTGGGTAATGACCGTTACGTTGCGCATGCCTTTCTTTTGAATAGCGGCTCCGACTTCGGGATATACCTGAGTCATGTTTTTCATAAAGCCGCTTTGCAAAAACTTCTCAGCATGGAACTGTTTGAAGGAGCCTTTTTCGCCTGCAATTTCCGCTGACGCCAGATACGCTTCTTTGGCCATGAAGCCGTAGATCTTGTCCAGGAATTGCAGCGACTCCGGGCTGCCGTAACGGATTTTCAGCTTAATCATCAGCTCTGCCAGCCCCATGGTTCCTAAGCCCACGCGACGCTCGCCCTGCTGATTGAGCCGGTTTTCTTCGAAATGATACGGCGTTTTGTCAATAACGTTGTCAAGGAAGCGCGTCGAATAACGAACGACTGTAGCCAGGTCTTCCCAATCCACATCATGCTTGTCGGCATCGTAAAACTTGGAAAGATTAATGGCCGACAAGTTGCATACGCCCCACGCCGGCAGCCCCTGCTCGCCGCACGGATTCGTGCAGATGATCGGGTTGAAGTACCAACTGTTGGACATTTGGTTGTAATATTCCATGAACACAACGCCGGGCTCCGCCGATTTCCACGCCGATTCGATAATCGTATGCCATACGTCGCGGGCCCGCACGGTGCGGTAATGCTTAACTTCTTTGCCGAGCTTTTTCCAGGCGTCGAGATTGCCGTCCCACTTGTCGTTATATTCAGGATCAGTCGTATCCGGGAACACAAGTTCCCACTCCAGATCTTCTTTCACAGCTTTCATAAAACCGTTGCTGACGCAAACGGACAAGTTCGCGTTCGTAATCTGTCCCATCGTGGATTTCACGGTAATAAAATCCTCCAGGTCCGGGTGCCAGTCGTTGATCATCAGCATAAGCGCGCCGCGGCGGCTTCCGCCCTGTTCGATCAGCCCTGTCGTATAGCTGAACAATCCGCCCCACGAAACCGCGCCGCTGGAAGAACCGTTAACGCCTTTGACAACGGAACGCCGCGGGCGCAAGGAGGACAGATTGATGCCAACGCCGCCGCCGCGGGACATAATCTCGGTCATTTCGCTCAATGTGCTCATAATTCCGCCGCGGCTGTCTTGCGGGGAAGGGATGACGTAGCAGTTAAACAGCGTCAGCTCGTCGCTGGCATCGGCACCGGCCGCAATCCGGCCGCCCGGAACAAGCTTCCAATCGTCGAGAATGTACCGGAACTTCTCTGTCCATTCTTTCTTTTTCTCCGGGGTCGTCTCTACGGAAGCCATCGCTCCCGCCAGCCTGTCCCACATTTCTTCGGGAGTTTTTTCTATATTTAAAGTGAGCTTCTCCACCGCGGATTCGACGACTTCGCCGCTGCGTGTCCTCACCTTGACCGTTTTGCCGTCGCGGCTTATGATTTCGCCGACTTCTTTAGCTGGAAATTTGGGATCATCTTTCGTCAGAACAAGCACGGTATCGCCAACCTTGGCCAGGCTGGTATCCGCATTTTTAAGCGCGTACCGGTCCAAAAAGATTTTCTCGCTTAAACCATCCAACTTCTTCCTTGTTTGCATCATTTCCAACAACAACACCCTCCCAATAGGCCTCAAAATTATGCAACAACATAGGTCAAGCATATCTTGATAAAATATGTAGAAGCACAATATATTGTGTGCGAGTTCCATTATACAACACTATATTTTGTGCATCTAATAGGTTTTGGACTAAATTCGGCGATTAGTGCAAGCTTATATTCGTTTTTCGGATTTTTCCTTGCTATTGCTCTCTATCTCAGATTTATTTTATCGCTCAGGATATTAATCGCCGGTCAGTTTTTTGCCGTAAGCGACCTTCCAGGCAGGACGCGGCCCCCCGGCTGTAACCCGAATTTCGGTTCGTTTTTCATAGATCCAGTATACCACAAACCGACAAAAATTAGAACATAGGTTCGTAAGTTTTTCTTTTTTCGTTCGAGTTCTGCAAAGCTAAAGGATGCCCTCCATCGAAGATGAGCGACCGCGTTCAGAAGACAGATTGATTCGCCAATTTGCATGCTTGCTTTTCACGATTCGGCTATGAAAAAAAAGGATCGCCGCCCGGTCGCCTCAATCATTGGTTCGGAGAAAGACCCGGAATCGGAAAGTCGACTGCCCCACAAGGCCTCATATGGGGTTCGCATTCACAATAGGGCCATGCATGCCGGTACCCGTTGGGAAACCAACGGCACTGACAGACCGGAAAGCCCGCGAAAGTCAGATTGCCGAATGTGACGGGGCGAGGGAACTAGAGGGGGCGCGTCACCTGGCAGCATGAGCTGCAGTGCAGCAAAATGGGGCGGTGAGGCGTCTTGGCCGGAAGAAAGTCTGCAAAAGTGCAGGCTGCCCGAGCAAGTCGCGACACTCTACGAGGGCTAGGAGAACGAGTGCGGCTAATTTGGGGACAGCCGCCTTTTCTGGGCTTGCGCCTCTCCAGGTATAGGTCGTGGGACTGCACGACTGGACAAAATCAGCTTGCTAGGAAAAAAACTGCGAAAGTGCAGGCTTTTTCTCCGAAATTCGCTTGTTTTGGCGAAAAACCTGCAAAAGTGCAGGCTTTTTCGCTGAAAGTGAGCATGAGTCTATGTGTTCGGTGAAAAGCCTGCACTTTTGCAGGAATTGTTCGTGGACAGCGATCAAGGACGCAAATTCATGTATTTTTGCAGGTTTTTTCGTGCGGCCAGGCAGATTATGGCTATCTCCTCTAACGTGGGGGTTTTTCAACAGCTTGCGAAAGTGCAGATTTTTTCGCTGGGAGCGGCCCATTTCGGTGAAAAGCCTCCCACAATTGCAGGAATTGTTCGTTTGTCAGCGTATCTGCAGGCAAAAGACCTTTTTATCAGGCTTTCTGCGCGCAACCAGGCAAATTGTGCTGCCGGCTCCGGCGGTCGGGGTTTCCGGCAGAGCAGGTTCTCGCGCTCCCAACCCGCTCACGAACGGCCTGGCCTGTGCCGTCTTTGCATCTTGGGGCGGTTGCAGCGCAAGCAAACCATCCATCACCCTCGCGCTCTCCCCACCCCCATCCCGGCGCAGCAAAAAAAGCCCATTTGCAAACAAGCAAATGGGCTGAACTTTATTCACGCTTGAGCAATATGCTCCCTGACATCCTGCCAAAGCTTCAGCTTCAGCACCTCGGTTCCGGCCAGCATCATGATGCCGATACCATGGTTATCATTGAGGACGGTAAGCAAATCATCCTTGTAGTACTCCGCCGTAAACGAGTACCGCGAGCCGCTGCATACGCCGTGAACGTTGCCTTGGCTGTCGATCGCAAGCCGGCTCAGGCCTTCCCATGCCTTAAACGCGGCTTTCATATACGGCGCCGGGTCGCTGAGCCAGCCGAAACGGACGCCGCGCGCGAAAGCATAGGCGAACATGGCCGTGCACGAGGCCTCCTGATATGCTTCGGGATCGTTCAGCACTTGATGCCACAATCCGTTGTCTCCCTGCAGTTTCATGTAGCCTTCGCACAATTGATTGAAGAACTCGATCAGTGCGGGACGGTCGGGATGCGCTTGCGGCAGCGCCTCCAGCACTTCCGACAGGGAGAAAATCGTCCAGCCGTTTCCCCGTCCCCACGGAATTCCGGTCGCCCGGCCGTATTTAAAATCAAATACGTGAGACATGATTTTTTGCTCGGGCATGTACAAATAGCTTTTGAACAGCAGGAACTGTCTGGCGGCCTCGTCCAAAAACGCCGGGCTTCCCTTAATTGCGGCATATCTCCGCAAGAAAGGCGTGCTCATGTACAAATCGTCCGCCCACATCGTATTTTCCGCATACTCCCCCGGGCATTCCCGGAAAAAGACGCCGTCCTGCTTTCTTTCCAGGCGGTTGGCAATAAAATCGGCGATGACGTCAGCGATCGCAAGAAAGCGGGAATCCTCGCAGTCCGGATAAGCTTCCAGCATGGCCGAGCCGAAAGAACCGCAGTTGTCCAGCATGCGCATCAGCACCAACTGCTGGTTCAGCGCCGGAAATCCGTACTCCTGCCGATCCCAGAGCGAGTATTCGTACATGTCCGTACAAGCGCGAATATGCGAAACCGCATATTCGATGAGGTCCGGGCGATCCAACACCCGGCCCGTCTGCAGCAGTCCGTACATCGTCACGCCCAGCGGGTAATCCCATCGGCCGAAGTTCGTCGCTCCGCTCGTCGTCCATTTATTGCTGAGCATCGCATTCTCATAGAACGGGCGGGGCCGCGCACCGGGGGCGTCCAGCTGCCAATAGACCCGGCCCGCTCCGCCGTTCTCCGTGCCGGACGCTTCGTCCAGCAGCCGCGACATCGTCATAATGCCGGAAGGCTTTCC
This sequence comes from Paenibacillus sp. sgz302164, assembly GCF_056120505.1. Taxonomy (NCBI): domain Bacteria; kingdom Bacillati; phylum Bacillota; class Bacilli; order Caryophanales; family Paenibacillaceae; genus Paenibacillus; species Paenibacillus sp. sgz302164. The sequence goes on from NZ_JBVYOL010000001.1 coordinate 213,230, forward strand.
GGCATCGTTCGCGTCAACGACTCCGGCGTAGAGCCAGGGCTCCGCGTGCCCTTGAATGGGGCACGGCTGCACGAAAGCGCATAAAGCGCCGCCCGCAAACAGGCGGAGCGAGAAGCCCCAGCGGTCCGCTCCGCATACGCTTTTGACCAGCACTTGGCGCTTGCCGGAAGGAAGCTCAAGGTCCGTTTGAAAATCTCCGGCCTGCTTGCATACCGCCACCTGCTCGCCGTCGATCCATACCGTCAGAGGCCCTTCGGCACGCCCCTCCAGCCGGCAGGTTTGCCGGCCGCCCGTTCCCGGCACGGCGGCCAAGGTCCAGCCGTAAGCCGCGCCGCCCGGGCGGATGCCGAACAGCCGCTCGCACGGCAGCTTGTCCTGCTCCTCCGGGCTCCAGCCCGTACGGGGCAGCCAGGTCACGCCGCTGCCAATCTCTGACGACAGCAGGTCGGGGAACGCCCCGCCTGCGAATAGGTCTTCATCGCAAGGCTCGGAGAATACCCAGCCTGCCTGGCCTTGGCGCTCCGCGAACGGAGCGAGCACGTTCAGGATGCGTACCTTTGCCTCCTCGGCGCCGATCCGGCAGCCGAAGCCTGCGGGCGTTTTGCGCAGCTGCAAGGCCAGCATGTTCCAGCCTTTGCGGAAATCAAGACTAAGCTTGACTTTCGCATCCGGCTTGATTTCGTCGATCACATTGGAGCGGTACGCCAATTGCCCGTTGAAGTAAAAACGCAGCGGCCCCAGACAGCTGATGCCGATTTCCAGATTCCGCTCGCTCTCGCTCCATACCAGCGCGCAGGCGTACGCATATTGGCCCACTCGGGCGTCAGGCAGCTTGTCGGCCAGATTGATGTCGTACATCCCGTCGGCCGTCTGCAAAATCCCTGTTTTGTAAAAAGCGCGGTACATAAAAGGGGCAGCCGGATTCGCCCCTTTGTAGCGGTCGGCCAGAAGCGTCAAAATAGCCTCGTCCTTGTCACTGAACCTGTAATGCGAGCTGTCCAATTGTTCAAAATATGCTGTCAATCCGCTCATCCTTTCCAAAGGCCTGTTTCGTTTCTCCTCCGCGTGTTCCGGTACGCATCGTCCAGTACGCATGTTCCCGCAAGTTCCAGCGTGCTCCGGCACGTTCCGGTACTTAGCTCCACTTCACATTTTCCATTAAAGCAAATGAATCGTAAAAGTTCTGTCAAACGGCGTCAGCAGGTTCACATGAACGTACTTGCAGCCGCCGGGGTGCTGATCCTCCCGCACACCCGGCAGCCAGTGCTCGTAGGCGCCTCCGGTTATTTGTATGGCGTTCCGGCCCGACTTGTACAGACAAGATCCGCTCTGCAGGAAAAACCGGCCGTCGCCCGAAGCGTGCAAGCCGTCGCCTTCAAGCGTTCCTTCCTCGCCAAAAATGAAAGTAAGCTGTGTGTACACGTCCTCACGCTCATCCGACTTCACGCGGATCGACCATTCGGCGCCCTGCTGCGTCAGCTCCGCCTGAAGTTTGTGCGTTTGCACATGAGTCATTGGCCTGTGCTGGTGCGGGAGCAAATACCACGGGCTGACCCCTTCCGGCCTCTTCGCTGCCTGGAGATGCGCTGCAGGAATCGGCCCGTTGTAGCCCTTCTCCAGCGTCGACGCCAGCCGAAACGCAGCCGCACCGCCATCGCCATCTCCGAGATGCTCGAATTCGTCGAATTTGACGATGCCCGGCGAAAAAGAGGTGGACATCTTCACGCCGAGCAGCCGGGCCTGACCGTGCCGCAAAGAGAAGAAAGACGGCGTTCCGGCCATGACCGTTACGCTGTCCTCGCGCTCGCGGATGCGCACGACCGGGCTTCCGAAAGCGAAGTGCATGCTGCTGTGCTGAATTTTGGAATGGTGGCCGACTGCGTCCACCTGTTCCAGATGCTCTTTGAGCGGATGCCGCCCGTTAATAATCTGAAAATAACGGTCAGGCAGCGGCGCTCTTTCCAAACCGTCCAGATGGATGTCGGGAAACAGCAAATACCCCAGCATCGCGTTATGATGAGCTGTGGATTCCCCGATAAAGCTTCCCGCATAATCGGACATCGCCGCGAACAATGGGTCGCGGTCGAGCGCCGCCATCAGGCGGTATATGAGAAAATATCCCGACATGTCGGAGGGCTGTCCGAAATCCTGACGGCCGGAATATTCGGTCACCACTTCCCCTGAAGGGTGGACCAGATACACCATCATGCGCAAATTCCGCCGCACGGGCTCAAGCAGCTCGGGGCGATTCAGCAGTTTTGCCGCATGGTACAGGGCGATGTCGCTTACCGCATTGTAAATGCCGTTGCTCCGCTCCGTCCACTCCCCGTCCGACGTAATATCCATGCCTTCGGCCAACCATTCATCGGCTCTTGCCACAAGTTCGGGCAGGGCGAATATGTCATGCAAAAAAGCGAGCGCCGCGGTTATGACCCAGCGGTGGTTCGGGGTATGACAGCCGCCCGTCAGCATGGCCGGAACCGTTCTTTCCAAAAACAGCTTCAGCTTGTCGGCGACAGGCTGCGTCCCCTCCTGCCGATGCTTTTGCAAAAGCTGATACACCGGAGCCGCGATGCCGACGACAAAAGCGGTATCCGGCGGGGAATTGAAATTGGTAGAACCAAGAGAGATCGTGCCGTCCGCGTGCTGGCGATTCAGCATAAACGCGGCTGCACGATCTATAGCTGTCAAAAGTCCGCTATCCTGGTAGTAAGCGGAATCCGGGTTCAGAAGCGCGGGAACCCATTGGGCCAATACGGCCGCGGTTCCTACGTGGCTTGGCCTGGCAACCCCGCTAACGGGGTCGGTAATGCCTCCGTAGAATCGGCTGTCCGGATCGGTGACCTGCCTTTCCAAACCGGCTGCAGTCCATTTATCGTTGATTTTTACTAAATCCGCATACATCCTATTCACCTCTCAAAATATTAGCTTCCGCTATGCGATTCGCGAATCTCGGCAAGTCTGGCAGCAATCCGCCCGGGAATTTCCTCCAGCAGCTCCGACCAGGGAACGAAAAGCTCCTTGTCCAACCGGTACTCGTTATACGTCAAGGACGGCTTAAACGCACAGGACCGCAAATAAGCTTCGACCAGCTTGTTCGTAGCCTCGTCCGTAGTAACCCGCCCCTCCAAAAAATAAGGGACCGTCAAGCCGTCCGCTCCCGCATCTTCATCCGCAGCCGTGAACAAATGAGGCACGAGCTCGAAAAACTCGGCGACCGGGCTGAACGCATGCTTGCCGGGCTGCGAGTACAGCCGCACGTGCGTCTCGTCCGCCAGATTGCTGCGATCCTTCAACAGCCCTTTCAAATATTTGCCGTGAAAGCTCGCTTCGCAATCGATCACTTCCCCCTCATGCCCGACATAGACCCATACATGCTCAAGCTCATACAAATGCTGGATATCGTAGTCCCAATATATCGCATACTCGATAACCCGCTTCAGACGCGGATCGCGAAAAGGGAACGATCTTCGAAACGAAGGGGACGCCCCTTCGCGCTCCAGCACCGTCACTCCGACGCGAACCGGGAAGAAGGGCTCCCGGTCGTCAAAGTATATATACGGCGCATAAGTTTGGATCAGCTCGAGATCCATCAGTCGGCCACCTTCCCCTTGCCCGCGCCCCGGCCGCCGGCTATCCGGCTTGTGATTTGCGCATGGCTCTCATGAATCTCGTCCGGCTGACAAGCGGCCTTCAATTCATACACTTTCAGAGGAGCCTGCTCGATCGCACCCAGAAAATGATCGAAGTACGTTTCCTTGCTGTGCACGTAAGGACACCAGTGATCGGACAGCTCCAGCGTTTCATGAATGTGCACGCCGTAAATATAAGGCAGCACCAGCTCCAGCTCGCGCAAATTGTCGTAGAGACCCATACGGTCCATCATCATGGCGTGGCCAATATCGTACCACAGCCTTACAGGGCTGCCCTGCAAATGGTCGCAAATCGCCTTCGCTTCCATAAGCGAAGGCATTTGATAGCAGCGCGAGCGCGTTTCAATGCCGATCTTGATGTCGTACCCTTTTTTCGCGGCATGCTCGCACACTTCTTCCAGACTGTCCTGAATCCGTCTCGTATACTTCGGACTGCCTGCCTCCCGCTGGTCCAACATTTCCCGCCACAGCTTCTGATAAGCCGGGGAATCTTTGCCCTGCTCGCGGTACAGCTTTTTCAGCTCTTCGTCGATGTTGTAGGCAAAAGGTACCTCGCCCGGATGCACGACGACCGCCTTCGCCCCGTACCTGTCGGCGTATTCGATCGATTGAATGAGCAGTTCGATAGAACGCCGCCGCTTGGCTTCATCATCAAATCCGAGCATGACCGAATCCGTATCGTAGTCTTTATCGGCGATATACGGGAACACGTTGTGCACGCTCGATATCGCGATTTCGCCTTTTTCGATCATCGGCTCGATCGTTTTCAGATGCTCCGCCTTAATGTTGTAGTTCAGCTCCACGAAGCGGAAGCCCAGCTCCTTGATCTCTTCGATCAGTTCCCGCCCGCCGGACGGATGCTTCTTGATGTTCCAGCAGGTCGAAAATGAATACTCGCCTTTATCCGGCATATGAATCCTCCTAACCTTTGACAGACCCGAGCATAATGCCCGACACAAAATATTTTTGCAGCCACGGATACACGATCAGAATCGGCACCGTAGCGAACATGATGCTCGCCGCTTTCAAGCTCTCCGGCAGCACCTGCACCATCCGCGTGCCTTCCATTTGCAGCTGATCCGTGATCTGGCTGTTCATGATCATCTGGTACAGCTTGAGCTGGAGCGGATACAATTCCGGGTCCGTGATGTAAAACAGCGTATCCATAAAACCGTTCCAGCGGTTGACCGCGTAGAACAGGCTGAGCGTCGCGATGATCGGCATCGAAAGCGGCAGCATGATGCGGATCAGCGTGCCGAAATGGCTGCTTCCGTCAAGCTCGGCGGATTCCTCCAGACTTTTCGGGATCGACTGGAAGAAAGTGATCAAAATAATCAAATAAAACGGATTGATCATGAGCGGCAAAATGAGCGACCAGGTGGAGTTGAGCAAATGCAGTTCCTTCACCAAAATATACTCCGGAATGATGCCTCCGCTGAAAAACATCGTAAATACGATCAAATACATGAAAAACTTGCGGCCTTTCAGCTCCATTTTGGTCAGCGGGTAGGCGGCTATAATCGTCATCGCCATGCAGATGACCGTAAACAGAACCGTCAAATAGATCGAATAACCGAGCGATTTGAGCATCATCGAGTCCATCAGCACCCGGGTATAAGCTTCAAAATTGATATCGACGGGAAAAATGCTGACTTTGCCGGTCAAAATCGGCGCATTAGAGCTCAGCGAGATGGAAATGATATGCAGGAAGGGCGCCAAGCTAAAGAACAAAAACAAAATCAAAAATGCGATGTTGATCATATCGAACGTACGGCTGGCCGCTTTGGCGTTCATAATTCCACTCCTTTCCGGGACAAGCGTCTACACAATGCCTTGGTCGGTCGTTTTTTTGGAAATATAGTTGGAAGCGAGAATGAAGACTAGGCCGACAACGGCCTGGAAAAATCCGACCGCCGTAGCGACGGAATATTCGCCCGCCTGCATCCCCATTTTATAGACGAAGGTACTCAGTACTTCCGAAAACTCGCGAACCTGCACATTGCCGATGACAAACGGGCGGTCGAAGCCGATCTGCACCATCTCGCCCAGCTTCAAAATGAGCAGAACGACAATGGTCGGCTTGAGGCCCGGCAGCGTAATGTGCCAAATTCGTTTGAGGCGTCCCGCCCCGTCGACTTCCGCCGCTTCGTACAGGTCCTTGCTGATGCCTGTCAGCGCCGCCAAATAAATGATCGTGCCCCAGCCTGCGCTTTGCCAAACACCCGTAACCAAATAAGTAAGCAGCCAGTAATATTTATCCGATAAAAACGGAATCGGTCCGATGCCCAGATTGCCCAGCATCAAATTGAGAATGCCCGTATTCGTGCTGAATACTTGGTAGACGATTCCGCCGATAATGATCCAGGATATGAAATGCGGCAAATACAGTATCGTTTGCGAAATCTTTTTAAACCAGGCCGCTCTGAGCTCGTTCAGCATAATGGCAAGCAGAATCGGCGCCGGGAAGGAAACGACGAGATCGAGAAAATTGAGCATGAACGTATTTTTAAGCGCGATGTAAAAATCTTGCATTTTGAACACGGCCCGAAACGAATCGAGCCCGATCCACGGACTTTCCGTAATCCCTCGAAACAGGTTGAAATCTTTAAAAGCGATCAAGACTCCGTACATAGGACCATATTTGAAAAGGATAAAAAAAGCGACCGGGAGCAGAAGCATGGCATACAGCTGCCAATATCTGATCATGTACACATTGAACCGTTTCAATCTTTGCACCCTCTTTCGCTCAAATCGGCAAATGTGCGGCTTCATGCATGAAAACCGGTTCAGTCTTCATGCATGAAGCCCGCATCCATCCGTTACTTCTTCATGTTTTTGTAGGCTTCCGTGCGTTCTTTTTGAATCGCTTCTCCGCCGTTGGTCATGTAATCCTTCAGCATGTCGTCATACGTTTTGTCAAAGTCGGCCGGCTTCGCCAGAATCGATTTGACCAGAAGCTGCTCGTATTTGTCGGCCAGCGCCTTGCCGTATTTCGACTCGGCCTCGATCGGATGGTCGAAGCGGAGCGGTGCGATTCCGTCGGCAAGCCCGTTCTTGGACGCTTGAGCCGCATCTTTGCGACGGTCTTCCGGTAACGCCAGCGCCAGCGCTTCGGTGTTTTTATCGGCACTGCCGAAGTCGGTTCCGTTCGTTACGAGGACGTAGTCGCCGAAGTTGTAGAAGTTCTTTTTCGTTTCCTCGTTGTCCAGCGGCACCGGCAAACCGTTAACAGTCGTGTAGTTTTTGCCTTCTACGCCGTAGCTCATCGCGTACATGACGTCTTTTTGCGCCATCCAATCCAGGTATTGCACCGCTTCGGCGGCGTTTTTGCTGGACTTCGGAATAATAACGTTAATACCCGCAGGGATATAAGAAGGCTTGGCATGCTTGCCGTCCGCGTTCGTATACGGATCGATCGGAGTCAGCTTGGCGCCCGGCACCGTTTTTTGCAGCACCGTGTACGTGTCAGGCGGCTGGATTTTGTAGGATTCGCCCGCATCTTCCCCATACATGCCGACTTTTCCGGTGGCAACGTCCTGATACAGTTTCTTTTTATCTTTATCCAATGCGAAATCGGTGCTCATCAAGCCTTCGTTATACAGCTTGTTCAGGAAGCGGACGCCGTCCTTATGTCCGGGCAGCAGAACCGGATAGTCTCCCGAACCGAGCTTTTGCGTCAAGGTGTAGCGCTCTTCGTCCGTCGTGTTTTTGATGAACGTCCAGAGGATCGGCTCATAGGACGAAACCGCCAACGAGAATCCGAGCGGAATCGTTTGGTCGCCTCCAGGCTTTTTCTCCTTGAACGCTTTCAGCGTCTGGTACACCTCGTCCGTCGTTTTCGGAGCCGGGAGTCCGAGCTTGTCGAGCCAATCCTGGCGAATTTCGGAGGAATATTTGCCCAGATAAACGCGCTTGGCCGGGATCGCATATTGCTTGCCGTCAAACGTTCCGTACGCCAGCGTATCTTTGCCGAGATAGCTTTTCAGGTTCGAACCGTATTGGTCGATCAAACTGCCGAGCTCGGTAAGCCCGCCCTGCTGCACATACTTGTACACGACGTTCGAATCGTAAGTGAACACGATATCAGGCGCGTCGCCGCTTGCCATCAGCACGTTCAGCTTCTCCACTTCCTGCGATCTTGGCACAGGCACGTATTCAACCTTAATGTTCGTTTTCTTGGTAAAATTGTCTTCCACGTACTTCGTAATATAGTTGTTTGTGACAGACATGCCTGCCGGGGAATTGCCGCGGTCGAACACCTCGACTTTAATCGTCACCGGTTTCTTTGCAGCGGTTGATGCGCCTGCCGTCTCTTTTGCTGTCTCTTTGGCAGTCGTTTGACCCTCCTTGCCGCTAGTGCATCCGCTCAGAACACTGACCGTCAGAATGGTGCTCAGGACGGTGAATACGGTCCCTTTAAGCGCTTTCTTTTTTACCATAGCCAATCCTCCTCAGTTCTTTCGCTCTTCATTCGCCTGTACCCGAACGGCCGGAGCCGCCGGGCTTGCGGTGAATGTATCTCAGTTATAACGGCACCATGGGCAAAGGGTCAATCAACATCATTCAGCCGGGTGAACAATATTCAGAAACGCCCGATAAACCGTTTTCCGTCAACATACTTTTTCGCTGTTTATCACGTATTCATGTATTTGCGGTAGTCTCCGGGCGTTACGCCGACGACTTTTTTAAACGTTCTGCCAAAAGAGATCGCATGCAGGTAGCCGACTTTGACGGCGATATCATTGATCGATTCATCGGTTTGCAAAAGCAGCGTCTTGGCATGCTCCATCCGCAGGTTCACGAGGAAATCGACGAATTTCATCCCGAACTCTTCCTTGAACAGCTGGCTGGCATATTTCCCGTTCACGCCGAACATGTCGCTGATGTGATTCAACGAAAGATCCGGGTTCGCATAGTTGTCCTCGATATAGGTGCGAATCGCGCTGATCATGCCGTAATGCGTATTCGATTCGCGGATCGCCGCATACTGCCCGTATAGCTCTTTGAGCAGGGCAACCATCTGCGGCCGAATCTGCTCCAACGTTTCCGAAGACTCCGTCAGCTGAAGCAAAGACGGCGATATTCTCTCCGACCACGCCCGCGAAGCCTCGAGCGGCAGCTCTTCCATTTCGCTGTTAAAAAGACGGATTAAATAGTGCAGCACGTAACGGATTTCAACGTCCTGAAGCGTCTCTTCCTCCAGCTCGTCGAAAAATTGCTCAAGCTGCGTCTCCCACGACGCATGCATAAGGCGAAAATCGGGGACAAGCCGGTTGCCCATCTGCACGTATTTGTGCGTATCGTTCGATGCCGTGCCGATCAAATCGCTGTAACGGAGCACGCGGTTGGCGCCTTCGGACATTTTGTACTGCAGCGCCGTAATCGACGCTTTGAACAAGCTGTGGATCGAGCCGACATCGCCGGTTACGCCGCCGAGCCCGACCGTAACGGACTGCTTCAGGTTCACCATGATCCAGGTGCGGAATTTGTCCAGCAGCGTATGCCAGCTTTCGTCGATATCGGGCTCCGCCTGGCCGGAAATAAACAAAACCGCAACCCGCTGGCCCGAAATCCATTCCGCCCAAATGCTGTGCCCTTCTGTCGCGGCAAATTCGTTGAGGACGTTCATGATGCCGAACTTGAGCAGGCCCTGATCTCCCGGGCTGTATTTGCGCTGAAATTCCGCGTATTGGTCGATCTCTATGACGGCAAAAGCGAGATGGCGGAACTCGCTCGGCAAATGAAGCCGGTCCATGTGCGTCTGCCAATCCTGCAGCTGAATTCTGCGGTGTCCCTCGATCAGTTCCAGGAAAAACTGCTTCCTGCGGACGAGAAGATCTTCCTGATACTGCTTTTCGTACACTTGAGTCCGGTCGATCAAGGTATCCAGCACTTTGCCGATAAAAGCGAATTCGTCCTTGCCGCCGCTGCCTTTCGATTCATGGCGGTTCTGGAAAGCGTTAAGCTGCTGCATGATCGCCTCGATCGGCTTATAATTGCGGCGGGTCATATAAATGATGTAAACAATGCTGATCAAAATTGTCGCAATCCCGATGCCGAGCCACATTCGGGAAATAAAAGAGACCCAGCCGTAAATTTGGCCGACTTTCAGACCACTTACAAAGTCCCACCCGATATAGTCGGAATGAATTTGCGACATCATCGTTCCTTGCAAAGCGGCGCTCTCTTTCGCATCATTAGCCGCGGCATACGAATAGTTCGGGTACACGCGCTCGTGGTTCCCGCTCCAAATGTCCATAAACGTAATGTTGCTGTTGATCATTTGATCGACAATCCGCAGCAGCACATCGACCCGCACGCTAACGACTACGACACCTTGATCGCCGAAAGGAAGCAGCGCTTTTTTGCTGAGCGTGATCACTTTTTGGCTTGAGTCCGACCCGTATTCCTTGTAATCCCGCACAGCCGACCACTGCATGGAAACCGGCTGGCTGTAAGCTTGCAGCGCGTAATCCTTGTCCGCAAAATTGTCGAGTTTTTCAATCAGGTTTTTGGAAATAATCGTTTGATCTTTGGCCCTGTATAAATAAATCGAATAAATCAAGGAATTGTCGTTGATCATTTTGCCGAGCTCTCTGGATGTGTCGTAATTGACAAGTCTTTGATCCGAATTGTTGTCTGGTTCAAAAAACGCTTTCAATTTATCGTTGTTGCCGATGCCGTCCAGCACCGTCTGTTCGATTCCGCGAAGCGAAGTTTCCATTGAATTAATGACATAATTGGAAAAGATTTGATTGGCTTTCTCGGTTTCCTTCACCGATATTTCGTTAATGACCGAAACGGCAATAAAAATAATCATCGTCGTCGTGATGACGAGAGCAGGAAAATAAGACAGCAATAACCGGTTGTACCATGTTTTCTTCATAGCAGCCCTGCCTTCACTCGAGTTGACAAGATGAGAAACCCGCTAACGCTCTTGTTCAAGAACGGAAACGGGCCATTTACAAGTATGGATCCATACTATCTGGAACCGATCGCAGCCGTCGACTCCCGAATCGTGAGCTCCGGCCGCAGCACGGTCCGCTGCTTCACTTCCATGTTCCCCCGAAGCTCCTCCACGATCATGTTCACGACCAGCTTGCCCATGTGCTCCATAGGCTGAGCGATTGTCGTGAGCGGAGGGTCCGTCACCGCTGCAAGTATCGTATTGTCGAAGCTGACGATGGAGAGCTCGGCGGGAACTTTGATTCCCGCCTCTTTAGCCGCCTGCAGCGCTCCGACAGCGAGCATATCGTTGCAGGCGAATATCGCCGTCGGCGGTTCTGCCGAGCCGAGCAGTTCCAAAGCTTTGGTCTTGCCGTCTTCCACCTTGTAGTCGCAATGCTTCAAGTTCTCCTGCCGGAAGACGGCGCCGTAGTCCTCCATCGTCTGCCGGAAGCCCCTGACCCGCTCCCGGCTGCTCCGCACTTTTTCCCGCTCGCCGATAATGCCGATGTTGCGGTGTCCCAGCTCAAGCAGATGGCTTGCCGCCAGACAGCCCCCTACGTAATCGTCGACCACGACCGTGTTCACCGCGACGAGCGGCATATCCCGGGCCAGCAGCACGACGGGGATGCTTTTGGACAGCAGTTGTTCCAAAATCTCCTTATTGTCGATGCCTGTTGCAATAATGATGCCGTCCACCCGTTTTTGCTGCAGCAGGGAAATATATCTTTCGACTTTCTCGTCTTTATTGTCCGTGCTGCACATCATCACGCTGTACCCGAGATGCTCCCCCTGATCTTCGATCGCTCTGGCGATTTCCGAGAAGAACGGGTTGGAGATGTCCGGAACGAGCAGGCCGAGCGTATACGTTTTTTTGCCTGTTAATGCGGATGCGATGACGCTCGGCTGGTAATCGAGGCGCTCCATAATGGCAAAGATCGATTCGCGCGTCTCCGCGCTGATCTTCCCTTTGCCGTTCAGCACTTTCGAGACGGTCGCGATCGAAACGCCCGCTTCCTTGGCGACATCGTAAATCGTTGCTTTCATGCCCTGTTCCTCATTTGCAGTTGATTGGATAAGTTCAATACCTTCATTATGAGGATGAACCGGATGAGTTGCAACTGGAAAGAACGGCTAACGCTGCGAAGGCGGCTGCATGATCCAGGCATGAGCCGGATCGTTGGCGAACTTCCAGGTGCGCGTCGGCCCCGCCATCACGTTCAAATAATATACCTCATAGCCGGGAGGAGCCGAAACCGGATGGTACCCCTTCGGAACGAGAACGGCCTCGCCGTTTTTGACAATGAGCGTTTCGTTCAGCGACTCATCGTCGGTGTAAACCCGCTGCACCGCAAATCCTTGTTCCGGCACGACCCGGTAATAGTACGTTTCCTCCAAAAAGGATTCCTCGGGCAGACTGTCCCTGTCGTGCTTGTGCGGCGGATAGCTCGACCAATGGCCGCTCGGCGTGAACACCTCCACGACCAGCAAGCTGTCGGCCGGCTCCTGCTCCGGCAAAATGTTATGAATTTGCCGCTCCAGATTGCCGTAACCGCGGGTCTCGACGCCCACCTGCTCCGGCGCGATCAGCCGCGCCTCGTAGGTTCCTTGCCCGGGCGCTTCGCATACGGCAATTGTCAGCGCAGTCAGCGCCTCGACTTCATAGCTGTCGTCCGATGGCACGTAGACGGAATAAGGCGGTATTTTCTCAAATACGCTCATCCGTTTACCCAAACGCTCGAAGCTCGCCTTATTCGTCTTCACGTGAGCTTGCCCCGTCAACAGGACGATGCAGACTTCCTTGCTCCCCGTCTGCTTGCGAAGCGTTTGGCCCGCTTCAAGCTCATACACGGAAAATCCCACGTACGTCCAGCCCGCCGACTCGGGCGTGATGCTTAGCACATTGCCGTCCGCAAGCGGCTGCTTGCGCGCCGGTACGATCAAATCGCTCATATGCCCACCTCTTCCGCCAGCCGCATCGCTTCGTCAATCCGCACCGGTTTGCCGAGCCGGACGGACAGCTTGGCGGCAAGGGCGATCAATTCCGCCTGGAAGCCGTCATTGCCGTCGACAGGGACGTCGCTTCCGCTGCGCAGACTGTCGATAAACATGCGCGTCTCATCGATGTATGCTTCGTTGTAACGCTCCAGGAAAAAGTGCAAGGGCTTGTCTCGGTAAATGCCTTCCGACGTGCTCAATTCCGCCGTGTTCGGGAAATCGTTGTCCGCGGATACGCTGCCTTTGGAGCCGAAAACTTCAATCCGCTGATCGTAGCCGTAGACGGCCTGGCGGCTGTTGTCGATAACCCCGATCGCGCCGTTCTTGAACGTGAGCGTCGTAATCGCCGTGTCCACATCGCCGTATTTGGCAAATACCGGATCGACGAGCACCGCGCCCCGGGCGTACACTTCCTCCACGTCGCTGCCGGATAGGAAACGGGCCATGTCAAAATCGTGAATCGCCATATCCATGAACAGTCCGCCGGACTTTTCGATATAGTTCTCCTGCGGCGGATTCGGGTCTCTGGAAGTAATCTTTACGATGTGCGGATCGCCCAGCTTGCCTTCGGCCACCCACTCGCGCACGCGCTTGAAATTGTGGTCGAACCGGCGGTTAAATCCGACCTGCAGCTTAACCCCTGCCGCCGTGACCGCGTCCAAGGCCTGCTTCGTCTGCCGAATATCCATGCTGATCGGCTTTTCGCAAAAAATATGTTTTCCGGCTTTCGCCGCCGCTTGTATAAGCGGAACGTGCGAATCCGTGAGCGAACATATAAATATCGCATCGATGTCCGGATTGCCGATGACATCATCGCTATTTTTCGTCACCTGCGCGATGCCGCGGGCTGCCGCCCATTCCTGCAGCGCTTCGTCGGCGAACAAGTCCGCCACGACGGCGACCGCCACGTCCGGCAAACGAAGCAAATTGTCCGCGTGAATTTTGCCGATCCGGCCTGCGCCGATAATGCCGATTTGTAATTTCTTCATCTAGTCTCTCCACCCTCTCGCTTTGCCTGACGAACCGAACTGACGGATTTTGCTCTGTACCCCTTGCTGGACGGCATCGCGGGCCGGACCCAAATATTTTCTCGGGTCGTATTCCTTGTCGTTTGCTTGCAGCCGCTCCCTGACGACGGCCGTGAACACCGATTGGTTATCCGTATTCACATTGATTTTGGCCGTCCCCAGCGAAATCGCTTTTTGGATAATGTCATCCGGGAGGCCGCTGCCTCCGTGCAGCACTAAAGGCAGTCCCGTGATCCGCTGGATCTGCTCCATCCGCTCAAAGCCGATGCGCGGCTCCCCGCGGTAAGGCCCGTGCACGGAGCCGAGCGCCGGAGCCATCGCGTCGATGCCCGTTTCGCGGGCCATGCGCACGCATTCCTCGGGAATCGCGTACATCGCTTCCGCCTCGTCGACGTTGATGTCGTCCTCCCGGCCGACGATGCGGCCGAGCTCGGCTTCTACGGAAACGCCCCGCGCATGGGCCGCATGGGTGACTCTTCCCGTCACCTCGATGTTGGCCTCCAGCGGATGATGGGAAGCGTCGATCATGACCGACGTGAAGCCGGCCTCGATCGCTTTCATGCACACCTCGTAGCTTGAGCCGTGATCCAGATGCAGCGCCACCGGGACGGTGATGCCGTAGTGCCCGATCAGCCCTTTGACGATAGAGGCTACCGTCTGCAGTCCTCCCATGTAAGGGATGTAGGCTTCGCTCAGCCCGAGAATGACGGGCGCTTGCTCCGCCTCGGCAGCCTGCAAAATCGCCTGCGTAAATTCGAGGTTGTTCAAATTAAACTGGCCTACTGCATATTTATGTTGAACTGCGGTTTGCAGCATGTGTGTCATCGATACTAGCGGCACGGCGTTTCCTCCTTGCGTTGATGTCGAAGCCTGGGCCCGACTACTCGGGCCCGCTTCATGCAACTATTTTTACCAGCGTGCTGTGACCATTTTTTTGCGGGTATAAAACTCGACGCCATCCGTGCCGTTGGCATGCAGATCGCCGTAGAACGAGTTTTTCCAGCCGGAGAACGGGAAGAACGCCATCGGAGCAGGCACGCCGAGATTGATGCCGAGCATGCCGGCGTCGATCGTCTCGCGGAACTGGCGGACGTTGCTGCCGTCCTGCGTGAACAGGCAGGCGCCGTTGGCGAAATCGGAGCGGTTGGAAAGCTCGATCGCCTCTTCCAGTGTCGCCACGCGGACAATCGAAAGCACGGGGGCAAAAATTTCGTCCTGCCAAATTTTCATGCCGCCCTGCACATGATCGAAAATCGTAGGCCCGACGAAATAGCCTTTATCCGACACCGCCGAATCCCGGCGGCCGTCTCTGACGAGAATGGCGCCTTCCTGCTCCCCGATTTCAATGTATTTCAGCGTTCTCGCTTTTTGCGGCTCGCGGATGACCGGACCGAGGAACACCCCATCGTCCATGCCGTTGCCGATCTGGATCTGGTCACCGGCTTGAATCAGTTTCGCTACAAGCTCGTCGGCAATATCGCCGACGGCGACGACGACTGAGCAGGCCATGCAGCGCTCACCCGCCGAACCGAAAGCGGCGTTAATAATTTGCGTGACCGTGCCGTCAAGGTCGGCATCGGGCATGACGATGGAATGGTTCTTGGCGCCGGCCAAAGCCTGTACGCGCTTGCCGTGAGCGGTGCCTGTTTTGTATACGTACTCGGCGACCGGCTGAGAGCCGACGAAAGAGATCCCTTTGATCCGGGGATGCTCCAGCAGCCCGTTCACGACATCGTGAGCGCCGTGCACGAGATTCAGGACACCGGCCGGCAAGCCGGCTTCGGCGAACAGCTCGGCGAGCCGGTTCGCGAGCAGCGGCGTGCGCTCCGATGGCTTCAGGACGAACGTATTGCCGCAGGCGATAGCCAGCGGGAACATCCAGCAAGGCACCATCATCGGGAAGTTGAAAGGCGTAATGCCGCCGACGACGCCGATCGGATAACGATACATGCCCGATTCCACATTCGTGGCGATGTCGGGAAGCTGCTTGCCCATCATCAGCGTAGGGGCGCCTGCCGCGAATTCGACGCACTCGATGCCGCGCAGCACTTCGCCGTGCGCTTCATGATAGCTTTTGCCGTTCTCCTTCGTGATCAACTCGGCCAGCTCTTCCCAATGATCGACCAGCAGCTGCTGGTATTTGAACAAAAGCCGCGCTCTCCGCGGAACCGGCGTTTTGCTCCAGGAGGCGAACGCTTCCGAAGCGGCGGCCACCGCCTTGTCTACGTCCTCTTTGCTCGAAATCGGCACATGGGCGATAATTTCTTCCGTTGCCGGATTGTAGACCGGCTCCGAGGTTCCTGCAGAAGCCTCCACCCACTGGCCGCCAATAAAGTTTTTCAAACGCTGTGTCGTTGCCGATGTCGTCATATCGATAAATCCTCCTTATTTCGTTCGAAAATGTTTATGAAATTACGATTTCGCCTTTGTTGCATTTCTCCATATAATCCGCAACCTGCTCCGCCGTAGGCATCGCGTCGGAACAGCTGTGGCTGGACACGACGATCGCCGCGGCCCCGCTCCCGAACTCCATGCTTTTGTCGACCGCCCAGCCGTTCATCAGGCCGTACAAAAATCCGGCCGCATAAGAATCGCCGGCGCCGAACGTTTTGATCACTTTGGCCGGGAAGCTCGCGGCGGTATGGCTTCGGCCATCCTGCGTATAGGCGATCGAGCCCTGTTTGCCGTGCTTGATAACGACGATTTTCGCGCTGTACGAAAACCATTTGGACGCCGTCGTGCGGTCGTCAGGCTGCTGCCGCTTCTCGAACTGCTCCATCATATCGAACTCTTCCCGAGTGCCGATAATAACGTCGCATTTCTCCGCGGCCAGGTTATAATAAACCGCCGTTTCTTCGGGGGAAGTCCACGTATACGGGCGGTAATCCAGGTCGAATACGATCGTGGCTCCGTGCTTTTTGGCGTAATCCAGCGCCAGGAACACCGCTTCTCTGGACGGGCTTTGCGCCAGCGCCGTGCCGGAGATGAGCAGCACTTTCGTCCTGGCGATCATCTCTTCCTGCACTTCGCCCGTTTCCAGCAGCAGGTCGGCAACCCGTTCGCGGTACATCAAAATGCTGCAATCGGTCGGGCTTTTAATTTCCGTAAAAGCGAGCCCGGTCACCGCGCCGGTGCGATCCGTAACGACGTTCCCGGTCTCGATGCCGTTCTTCTCCAAATACCGGACGATGAAGCGGCCCATCTGATCGTCGGCCACTTTGCCGATAAATCCGGTCTTCATCCCCAGGCGCGACATGCCGATCGTAATGTTGGCCGGCGAACCGCCGACATATTTCGTAAATGTCATCGTATCTTCCATCGGACGGTTGATTTCATTGGCGTTCAAATCGATGCACAATCTCCCGATAGCGACGAAATCCAGCTCTTTTCCTTGCGGAAGCTGCAAATAACTCATTCTTACACCTCTTCTTTCCTAGCCGAAGCTATCGAATGGATATAGGTCAACGCTTTTTGAGCGTATTCGTATGCCGGATGAACCGCAGGGTCCTGCTCGCCTTCGAGCAGCGCCCAGCCGCTGTACCCTCTCTGCGCAAGCTCGCCGACAATCGGAGCAAAATCGATGCAGCCGTCGCCCGGAACGGTAAACACGCCTTTGCGAATGCAGGTGACAAAATCGCAGCCTTCTTGTCTCGCTTCATCGAGCACTTGCTGGCGGACATCCTTCAGATGGACATAAGCAATCCGGTCATAATGTTTGCGGAGCAGGCTCAGCGGATCGTAACCGCCGTAGTAGGCATGGCCCGTATCGTAGAGCAGATAGACGAGTCCCGGGTCCGTCAGCTGCATCAGGCGGTCGATCTCTTCCGGCTGCTCCACGGCCGTGCCTCCGTGATGGTGATAGGTCAGCTTCAGCCCGTGCTCCCGGGCGATGGCTCCCGCCTTGTTAAGCCCGTTAGCCAGATGCCCCCATTCGTTGTCGTTCAATCTGGCGACCTTCGTTTCGTGCGCCGAACGGCGCGGGTCCCAGTGCAGCGAGCCGCCGATTTCGCAGGTGCTGATGACTTTTGCGCCCATTTCCTTCAAAAAGAGAACGTGCTCCCGGTAAGCGTCAAGCTCCTGCTCAAGCCGCGAAGGCTCGGTGAAAAAAACGGATTTCCACTGCGAGACAAGCTGAATGTCTCTGGCAGCCAGCTCGCGCTTCAATGTCGGAATATCTTTGGGATATTTCCTTCCCATTTCCGTACCTTTCAGCCCGAGCGCCCGGATATCGGCCATAATTTGCTCGAAGCTCGTATCCGCTCCGTGCTCCTGCACATCCTCGCCCACCCAATTGATGGGATGAATGCCGATTTGAAAAGGCAATGCTTTCGTCATCGCAACCGCTCCTTTTTATATGTTTTTGAGCGCATTCACTTGCGCATTCATATCCCGGTACGCTTCAAGCACTTTCTCGCTGCCGGACACTTCCGGAACGCCAATGCGCCACCATGACTCGTAGCCGGATGTGCCCGTTCCCGGAAGCACCTTGATGTCGATCAAAGTGGAGATTTTCTCCGCCTTCGCCTTGGCGAGCGCTTCGCGCAGCTCCTCCATCGTCGTCGCGGAGTACGACGCAGCCCCAAAGCTGCGGGCATGCGCCGCAAAATCAACCGGCATGTACGCGCCGGTCAACCGCCCGGTTTCCGCAGAACGGTAGCGGAATTCGTTGCCGAAGCTGTCGCTGCCGTGGCCCCGCTGCAAATTGTGAATGCACTGGAAGCCGTGATTGTCGAGCAGCAGCACCGTAATTTTGCGGCCTTCCTGCAAGCTGGTCAGCAGCTCCGAATGCAGCATCAAATAGCTGCCGTCACCGACGATCGCGTACACTTCGCGGTCCGGTTCGGCCAGCGCCGCCCCGAAAGCTCCGCTGACTTCGTACCCCATGCAGGAGAAACCGTACTCCATATGGTACGTCTTCGGCTCCTCGCATCTCCACAGCCGGTGCAGATCCCCCGGCAGGCTGCCGGCCGCACAGACGATGACGTCACGCGGGCCTAGATACCGGTTGATCTCGCCGACGACAGCCGTCTGAACGAGCCCTTCCGGGCTGCTCAAACCGTACAGCCGGTCGGTTTCATCGTCCCACACCTGTTTGAGACGGCCCAAGGCGTCCCGGTCATAAGCGGCGCTGTAACCACCTTGTTCCAAAAGCGCCTGGCGCAAAGCCCGGAGCGCTTCCTTCGCGTCGGCGGTGACGCGCAGCCCGTTCATTTTGAAAGCATCGAAGGCGCGGACGTTAATATTTAAGAAAGCGACTTCCTCATGCCCGAAAGCCGATTTCGAAGAGGTCGTAAAATCGGAGTAGCGTGTGCCGACGCCGATGATCAGATCGGCTTCTTTGGCGGTCAGATTCGCCGCCAGCGTGCCTGTCACGCCGATGGCGCCGAGCTGCAGCGGATGCTGCCAGTTCACCGCGCTTTTCCCCGCTTGCGTCTCCGCCAGCGGAATGCCGAAGCTTTCCGCAAACTCCAGCAGCTCCTTATAGGCGCCGGAGTAATGCACCCCGCCCCCGACGACGATCAGCGGCTTCTTCTTGCTCCTGATCAGCTCCACCGCCCGCGCGATCGCTTCCGCTGCGGGGGGACGGCGCTCGATGACATGCACCCGTTTGGCAAAGAAAGACGCCGGGTAATCGTAGGCCTCGGCCTGCACGTCCTGCGGCAGCGCCAGCGTAACCGCGCCCGTCTCGGCCGGATCGGTCAGCACCCGCATCGCGTTCATCGCCGCGCTCATCAGCTGCTCGGGCCGCTCGATGCGGTCCCAATACGCGCTGACCGGGCGGAACGGATCGGTCGCCGACACCGTGTAGTCGCTCGTCACTTCGAGCTGCTGGAGCACCGGGTCCGGCTGCCTGCAGGCAAAATTGTCGCCGGGCAGCAGCAGCACCGGAATCCGGTTGACGGTTGCCGTCGCGGCGGCAGTCACCATATTGAGCGCGCCGGGCCCAATGGAGCTCGTGCATGCAAAAATTTGCGTACGGTTATGCTGCTTGGCAAAAGCGGCTGCGGCATGGACCATCCCCTGCTCGTTCTTCCCCTGGATGAACAGCAGCTCGCCGCTGTCATTTTCCAGAGCTTCTCCTATGCCGGTTACGTTGCCATGCCCGAAAATTCCCATGACGCCTTTTACAAACTTGCTTTCCCGGCCGTCAACGGACACATACTGGTTATCCAGAAACCTCAGCAGCGCCTGCGCCATCGTTAAACGTATCAGCGACATCATCTACCTCCGAATGAATGTATTTTTGTAGAATAAGGTAAGCGCTTAACTCATGAAAAAAAATAGAAAGCCTTTAAAAACCGTTCGAATCTCAGGAAAAAACATGCGCATTCACACGTTCTGTTTACGGATTTGACGGCTTATGCTTCCAAGTATACCTGTTCTATCAAACGCTTTCAATACTTTTTTTCGCAAACTTCAGTTAAGCGCTAACCCTTGTTCGCGGGATGAAAAAAAGACCTGATTTCTCAGACCTTTTCCCCTATCCCGATTATTTTTATATTTGGAATTTGCCCGCCGCGCCGTGCAGCTCTTCCGCCACAGACGTTAGCTGGCCGGCCGACTCGGCGATTCCGTCAATCGACTCCAACTGCTGTCCTGTCGTATCTGCAATATGCTGGGCGTATGCGGAAGACGTTTTGGCCAGCGAGCTTGTCTCCGCCATAGATGCCGCGACCTCTTCGGAGCTTGCCGCCATTTGCTCGGCGGCGGCCGCGACTTCCTGAATGCGCAGCGTGACTTCCTCCGACGCCCGGAATATGCGCTGAAACGATTCTCCTGCGGTATGTACAACGGCAAGGCCGGCATCGACTTCCTGCAAGCATTGCTGCATCGTGCTTACGGCCATCTGCGTTTGGCCGAAAATTTCCCGAATCAGCTCCGTAATTTGGGCGGAAAATTGCCCGGACTGCTCGGAAAGCTTTCTCACTTCTGAGGCGACGACGGAAAAGCCTTTCCCCGCTTCGCCCGCCCGCGCCGCTTCAATCGAGGCGTTCAAAGCTAGCAAATTCGTCTGCTTCGCGATGCTGCCGAGCATGCCTACCATGCCCTCGATTTTTTGCGAATGGACCTCCAGTTCCCGGATGACCTGATCGGCTTTCCTGACGATGCCGCTCATATCCTCCATGCAGCCGACGAGCGACTGCAAGTCCTGTTCACCCTGCTTCGCCTCGCGGAAAGCTTCCATCGATATTTCCGAAACTTCCGACGACGTTTCCGCAATACGCTGCACGCCGACGGTCATTTCATTCATCGCCGTGTTCGCTTCCTCGAAGTTTTGCACCTGCTTCTCCGAGCCTGCCGCGACTTTGCGCATCACTTCCGCCACTTGATGTGTCGCTTCCGACGTATGTCCGGAGCTGTCGAGCATCTGCTTGGACGAATCGGCAACCAGTGAAGAAGCCTGCTGAATGCGGCGCAAAATATCTCTGAGACTCGCCTTCATCCGGTTCAAAGAAGCGACCAGCTCGCCGATCTCGTCTTTATTCGCCACCTTCACGTCCGCCTCGGTCAATCTGCCCTGCGAAACGGCCTCCAGCGCAGCCGAGACAAGCCGGACCGGCCTGGAAATGTTGCGCGTTATGAAAAAAGCGAGCGCGAACCCGGATAAAGCGGCCGCAAGGAGAACGTACAGCGTGCTTTCTTGGCCGGCCTGAAAAATATCCAGGCTTTCCTTGGAGGCCGCAAGCGCTCCGTCATGCTTGATACGAACCAAAGCGTCCAAATAATTGTTCAACCCGCTGAACGATTTCTCCGCTTCGCCGAGCAGAGCCTGCACCTCTTGCGTTTTTTTGCCGGAGCCGTTCGTCAGGTTCGCTTCTTTGCTGAGCTCGACGAATTTCTGATGGTTCGCTTTGTAGGAGTTCCATTTATTTGTAAATGCTTCAAAGGTGCGCTGCTCCTGTTCGACCGTCAGCGTCGGGGCGATTTCCTTCAGCTTGTCATCGACCATATTAATCGCCGCCAACGCTTGAGTCTCCGTCATCTGGCGCTGGTTCGGGTCCGTCATGACAAACATCAGCGCCTCCATCGCATGCACCCGTTCGGTCAAATAACTGATGTTATTGACAGCCTCGACTCCCGGAAGCCATTCATTGCTGATTTCGTCGCTTTTCGCCTGCATCTGTTTCATGTTCGCGATACTGTTCCAGCCGACCGCCCCCGACAGCAGCAGTACAATGATAAATCCGGAAAAAAGCTTGCGTCCGACTGTCATTCGCGGCACCCTAATTCGCATCCGATCACCATACCTTAGTTCATAGTGTTTTTTCTAAATTATATAAAAATGTAACCCCAGAATTCGACATTTTTTATGTAATTTGTTTGTAAATACAAAGAGCCCGGGCCCCCGCACAGAACGTGCATTCCCAAGCTAAGAACGGGCGCCGCCCAATGGGCCAAAGATGGCGCTGCCTTCTGGCGAAGCGGCCCCGACGTCCGCAATGTCTGCAGCATGTGGTCGACCGACCGCCGTCATACAGCGCAACACCGCGCACTGGGAGCTGCGCGCGGTGCGAAAGCGGGCTTGCTGGACGCACGCAAAACCTGCGATTGCTGCAGGCTGCGGCTTGTTGGACGTCCGCAAAACCTGCGATTGTTGCAGGCTGCGGCTTGCTGGACGTCAGCAAAACCTGCGATTGTGCAGTTTTTCGCTGGAAGCGGATCGGTTTTGGGAAAAGCCTGCGAAAGTGCAGGCTTTTTCGTCGGGAGCGGCCCGTTTTATAGAAAAGCCTGCAATTGTGCAGGAATTTCCTAAGAAAACGTGCCAGTGATCGTGTATCCGCTGGAAAAACAGCACTTTTGCAGGAATTTTTCGTTACAAGCGATCCGTGGAGCAAAAAACTGTACTTTTGCAGGTTTTCTTCTTCTCGCCAAGCAGATGCGTGATCTCTCAGCAGACAAGTTTTTCAACGAGCTCAAAAGTGCTCTATGCGAACAGTTCGTTAGAAGGAAGAAGCCTGCGATTGCGCGATGGTGCAGGATTTCCCTGCCATGCTAAGCCCGACCTACATTTTAGCGAAATTACAGCAAATTCTCCACACAGTAACCGGCCTAAACAGTATTTTCACTCTGAGAGGCAACGCCACATGACTTCACAGAGTTTTTCCACGTTTTCCGCGTATTGACCGCCATCATGGGACGATCTTTATCTCCACTCTGAGAGGTAACGCCCATAGCTTCACAAGAGTTTTCGCACGTTTTCCGCGCATCGACCGCCATCATATGACGGTCTTTTTGGCAGCGTTCCAGGCTGCTGTGCGGCAGTGACCCAAAAAGGGGCTGCCTGTCCCCAGCGCTCCTGCCCATCAACCGATTGCAAAATTGTACACGAGTGCTAACATATAGAGATGGATGTATGTTCATAAGAACTTTTTGAGGAGGCAGCGCTCGTGTACTTTTACAAAGATCAATTTGTGGATAAAAAAGATATGGCCGTATCGCCGGACGATCGGGGTTATTATTTCGGAGACGGAATTTACGAAGTGTTTCGCATTTATAACGGAGAATTGTACGAGCAGGACGCCCATCTTCGGAGATTAGTCCGCAGCGCCGAAGACGTCCAGATCGAGCTGCCTTATTCGACGGAACAAATCAAAGATATTTTGGCCAAGTTGGTCCGGGAAAGCAGTGTCGTGGAAGGCACGCTGTACATGCAGATCACAAGAGGCGAAGCCCCGCGCGCGCATCCTTTTCCCGCTCAGGCCAAACCGGTTATGATGGCTTACTGTACGGAGGTAAAAAGGCCGGAAGCGACGATGAGCAGCGGCATTTCCGCCATTACGACGGACGACATCAGGTGGCTGAGATGCGACCTGAAGACGCTCAATCTGCTGCCTAACGTCATGGCGAAGCAAGCGGCTCTCGACCACGGCGTGCAGGAAGTCATTCTGCATCGTAACGGTACCGTAACCGAGTGCAGCGCCTCCAACGTAATGATGATCCGCAGCGGAGTGCTATATACGCATCCGGCCAACAACCTCATCCTTCACGGCATTACGCGGGCCGTCGTGCTGCGGCTTGCCGAGTCGCTGGATATGGATGTGAGAGAGGAACCGTTTACTCTGACGGATTTGGCGGAAGCCGACGAGGTGTTCATCACCGGAACAACGGTCGAAATTACGCCGCTTGTCCGCATCGACGGCCGGCCGGTCGGATCGGGCGAACCTGGCCCGCTGACACGCAAGCTGCAGCAGCAATTCGAACGGACTTTTGCGAAGTAAGGAGCCGTCACGCCTTCTTTCCCTCCAACAGACTGAAGTTTTTACAGGTTTTCCGTACGAGTTTGCAACAGTCTGAAGTTCCACAATCTTCCCGGCCATTTGCCGGCCAGCCGACGATATCCGAGCCACCGTCATGCCCGGATACCGCCAGGCAAGCGGCCGTCAGCACAAAGACGCCCCAGAGCTCTATTCGAGCCGCTGGGGCGTCTGCCTTCGCTTATCTGCGCAAATTCCACTCGTCCGTCCCGTACTTTTCCCGCACGAGCCGGTCCGCCAGCTCCGCTTCATAAGGCGTCAGCTCCGCTTCCTCCAGTTCGACGCCCAAACCGTCGGCAATTTCCCTGCGGAACGCCGCCTCCACCTGCTGCAGCGTTACCGGCTCCTTGCCTTGGGCGCGCAGCAGCTCGTTGATGGCGACCGCTTTTTTCAGGAAGCTTTGCTTCATCCGTTCCGCCACCTTCTCATTCGCAAAACGCAGCAGACGGAACAGTTGGTCCGTGTCCATATCGAGCAAAATCGAGCCGTGCTGCAGGACGACGTCCTTTTGCCGAACCTGGGCGCTGCCCGCCACTTTGCGACCTTCGACGACGAGCTCGTACCACGAAGGAGAGTCGAAGCAGGCGGCCGAGCCCGCAGAGGCATATTTCTCCTTCTCTTCGTCGGTCGCCAGTTGAACCATCTCCGCGCCGAGGCCGAGCGCTCGGAAGCCTTGAAGCAGCCCGACGCTTAGCACGCGGTATGCTTCCGTTACATTTGCCGGAATGCCCGGGTACGTCTCCGATACAATGATGCTGTACGTCAGCTCCTTGTCATGCAAAACGGCTCTGCCGCCCGTCGGCCGCCTTACGAAGCCGATCCCTTCCGCAGCGGCCGCCTCACGGTCGACCTCCTGCGCTTTTTGAAAATAACCGATCGACAGCGTCGCCGGACTCCATCCGTAAAAGCGAACGGTCGGCGGCACCTTGCCTTCGCTGTGCGCCGTTAAAATCGCCTCGTCTATAGCCATATTTTCAGCAGGAGAACGGTCTCCAGTGTGTACGAACCGCCATGTTGCCATCGTTATGCACTCCATTCTTTCATTTATTGCTGCATCCTCTGCATTTCATCATACCACAACCGTGTGGAAAAGTTATGAAAGCCCCCTTTTTGGACATACTAACACGTATTCGCACGTATGTGCACGATCAGGAGGAGGCCTACCCATGCGCCATAACGAACAGCAGGAGAACATTCGCCCCATTCATGATCACCTTCATATGCATGTTGACCGGGAATGGTTTGCCGAACTGGACAGCCGTGTGCGCGGAGGCGGCCCCTGGGACGACTGGACGCTGTACCAGCTCGCCTACGAATCGGAAGAATCGGCCCTTATCCCCAGCTTCGATGAGCTGCAATGCCTCGTTCATTTGGGACAGCTCGAACCGATGCCCCATCAGCTTGAGACCGCCAGGCGGGTGCTGAACGAAATGCGCGGCAGGGCCATACTGGCCGACGAAGTCGGGCTCGGCAAAACGATCGAAGCCGGATTGATTCTCAAGGAGTACATGATCCGCGGCCTGGTCCGCAGAGCGCTGATCCTCGTCCCCGCCTCCCTCGTGCTGCAATGGGTACGGGAGCTGAACAGCAAGTTCGGCATCCACGCCGCCGCGCAAAAGAAAGCTTACATGTGGCAGCAGTGCGATGTCATCGTTGCCTCCATGGACACCGCCAAGCGCGACCCGCACCGCGAAATCGTCATGGGCCTGGAATACGACATGCTGATTGTCGATGAAGCGCACAAGCTCAAAAACAAAAAAACGACCAACTACACGTTCGTCAACGAACTGCGTAAAAAATATTGCCTGCTGCTGACCGCCACTCCGGTCCAGAACGATCTGAAGGAGCTTTACAATCTGATTACGCTGCTCAAACCCGGCCAGCTCGGCGGGCAAAGCAGCTTCAAAACGAATTTTGTCGTCGGCAAACGGATACCGAAAAACGAAGACATCCTCCAGCAGGAGCTGGCCAAGGTCATGATCCGCAACCGGCGCGGAGAAGGCGGGCTTCAATACACGAAACGTATCGTCAAAAACATCCCGCTTACGCTTTCGCCCGAAGAGCAGGCGCTTTACGACGGCGTGACCGATTTTGTGCGCACCCGCTACCAGGAAAGCGTCGGCGATCTGACCAGCATGCTGTCGCTGATTACGCTGCAGCGGGAAGTGTGCAGCTCGCGCGACGCAGTATTTATTACGCTCGTCAACCTGTTCAAAAAAACGGCCGAAGATTCGCCGGTGCGGGCCAAAATCTGGGATCTCGTCGAGCTGATCCGCAGCATCAAAGCCAATACGAAAGCCGAGAAAACGATGCAGCTCGTGCAGGAGATCGGCGAGAAAGTCATTATTTTCACGGAGTACCGCGCTTCTCAGGAATATTTGCTGAATTATCTCAAAGAACGCAAAATTAGCGCCGTTCCTTACCGCGGAGGCATGAACCGGGGGAAAAAGGATTGGATGATGGACTTGTTCCGGGGCCGGGCCCAAGTGCTGGTCGCAACCGAAGCCGGCGGCGAAGGAATCAATCTGCAATTTTGCCACAATATGATCAACTTCGATCTGCCGTGGAATCCGATGCGCGTGGAGCAGCGAATCGGGCGCGTACATCGGCTCGGCCAGACGCATGACGTGAACATTTACAACTTATCCACAACGAATACGATCGAACAACATATCCTGTCCCTGCTGCACGAAAAAATCAACATGTTCGAAATGGTGATCGGCCGGCTGGACACGATTTTGGAGCGGATCGAAAAAAAAGGTTCACTCGAATCCTCCTTGTTCCGCATGGTGATGGAATCGGGCTCGCAAGACGACATCCGCAGAAAGCTCGATGAAATCGGCTCCGCCTTCTCCGACATTCAATCCGAGGTGGAGTCGGAGGAGCAGGCTGCCAGCCGCCTCCGCTCCCTGCTGAACGCTGCCGGCGGCACTGAGGTCGGACCATGAACAAACGAAACATTCATACGTTCGTCATGCGGTTTCTCGAAGCCTACGGCTGCACGATCATGGAGAAAACGCCTGCTTATGTGACGGCGAAGCTTTCGCCCGAAGCCGACAAAGAGTTGACGGGCCGCCCGTATTATTGGAGCTTTGTGGAACGCACAGGCGCACAGGCGGAGACGATGACCTACAAATTCATCTTCGACCCGGAGCAGATGAAAGCGGAAGCAAAGCCGAAGCAGCAGGCGGCGGGCGCACGGGGGCCGGCGGACCCGAACGGAGCTGCGGCGGGTTTCCCTGCTGCTGCTGCGACAAAGGACGGCGGTTCCGATAGCATTCTCGGCCGTTATTTCGGCTTTGTGCCGACCCAGGTGATGACCCGCGTGCCACAGGACGAAGTGACGTTCGGCAGCCGGCGGCTTGAGCAAATGTTCGGCATCGTCAGACAGCGCGGACGGTTCGTCCATTTGTTCGAGGAGCCGTTCCCGCTGCAGGCCTCCGCCCGCAGCACACTGACGTACGACCGGTGGTTCTGCGTCAACTACAAAGTCGAGCTGGCGTGCGACCGCAAGCGAAGTGAGATCCACTCGCTGGCCATCCGGCTCGCCGGCGGCGAAATCCGCGAGCATTTTCACAAGCATCTGCTTACCAAAAGCTTGTCGCCGAAGCTGCCTGTCGGGAGCTACATGCTGCCTGACACGCTCTCTCTTCCGAAAGCGGTCAACGCTTTGGAGATGGTGCTGGAGAGTAAAATCCGCACCATCGATCACAGTTGGGCGGACGAGGCCAATGAGCAGCACCGCAGTGAAATCAAGCGCGTCGAATCGTTCTACAACGGCCTCCTGCTCAGTGTCGAGCCGCAGCAGCGGCCCGAGGTGGAGATGCAGTGCCGCAACCGCTTGCAGGAAATCGATTGGCAGTATAAGCCGAGAATCGTCGTTTCTGTCGTCAATTGCGGACTGTTTCATTTAAACTCGGGGAGTGCGACCAGAAACTGACGCAAGTCGCTAAAACTTTTCAAATATGCCGCTACAGGTTCTAACATTCTTTTTAATGCATAAGTTTTACAATAAGGACATACAAATATCGGTTGGACACATCCTTATAGACGGGTAGGTGAACGGTTGCCAATGAAATGGATCGCTTGGACTGCCGCTTGTCTGATTAACGCGAGCGCTCTCCTCTTTGCCCCGGTTCATACGTCTGCGACTGACGATTTGAGCCGGACAAGCCTTATCGTTGTTCAAAAGGAAACGAACCGGGAGCCTGCACCCGCCGCCGCTCCGCAGCAAGCAGTGCGAGGGGCCAAGCCGTCAAGCATAGATGAGGCGGTCGGCAGCTGGAAAGCGGCGCTGGCCAAGGAAAAAGGCTTCGAAAGCTGGCAAACGGCGACCTGGACCCGGTATCCGCTTGGGCCGGGAACGCACGGATGGGTCGTCATCGTCAGCAAAGACGGACAAGAAGTCGGCTACATGGTCGTAAGCTCAGCGGACGACGGCTCGTTCCAGCTCACCGAATACGGAACCGGCGGCAAGCCGTTATTCAGCCTTGCAACGCTGTATCGAACTTTGATGCAGCAGGAACTTATTCCCGATACTTTATCGTATTCCGAATTTATCGATAGTGCAGCGGTCACCAAAGAACGGCTGTATACGGACTCGTTCGCCGCAGTCTGGAAAATTGGCAGGGAAGGCCAAACTTATTACGTGGACGCAAAATCGGGGGAACTGCTGCCTATTAAGGCAGACCCGAAGCCGGCGAACGAGCGGCAGCCGAGAGCCGGCACGCAGCTTACCGGAACCGCGCAGGAGCTTTTGCTGCCCTCCTTCGATCCTTACGAGCGGCTTCAGTGGGTGGTCGGCCGACCGGCGGCTATCGGCGGCCCGCAGGACCTGCAGGCCGAGCTTCAAGTGAGCAAAAACCTTACATATGTAGCCGAGCTGTTCGATCACCAGGTTACGCTGCCGCTCGCGGTCATCGGCTACCGCCAGTGGGATGCGAATGAGCCCTACCTCATTCTCGATCATGAAGGCCCGCGTTACGTTCTCTTTCGATCGGCTGTCAAGCAGGGCAGCATCTACCCGTAAACAGCCTTTTCAAACGGCAAAAGCCTTAGCACCGCAGTACAAACTGCGGCAGCCAAGGCTTTTGTTCGTTTAGTTCCAGCGGAACCCGATGCTGCGCAAAAATGCGTTGGCCAGCAGCGTATGCCCCACATGGTTCGGGTGAACCCTGTCCCAGGCGACGTACGCCGGATAAAACGTTTTCAGAAGCGGTTCAAAAGCGACTTGCGTATCGACAAAAACGGAATTTGTTTGTTCCGCTATGCGCTTCACTGCCGCGCCGTACTGATCCATCAGGCTGCGCATGGCATCCTGCGGATTCGGCTCGATGTAGAACGGCGTCATCAGCACGATGCCTTTTACATGCGGAAGAGTGGAAGTTACAAGCGTCCGCAGCGTCGCCTCGTACGTTTCGAGATCGACATGGCATTCCGGCTTTGTCGGGGAGTCGAACTGCCGCCACACATCGTTAATGCCGATCATGACGGACAACCAGTCCGGCTTTTGATCCAGCACATCCGTCTGCCATCTTTGCTGAAGATCGAGCACCGTATTCCCGCTTGTGCCTACATTGACTGTGCGAATTTCAAGCTCGGGGTACAAAGCGTTCAACTGCCCGTCGACCAACGCGACATATCCTTTGCCCAAAGCGCCGAACAGCCCTTCGCCAATCGGCCTCGCCCGCTCACAGTCCGTAACGGAGTCGCCGATCATGACCAGTTTGTCGTACATTTCCAACTTCATCTGATTACTCCCTTTCTGCTTGTTCATACCTAATCCTATTCCTAATTCGCTATGCAGCCCAAAAAACCTCCCGGCAAAAGGCAGGCAAAATGCGCTGCCGCTCGCCGGGAGGCTTTATGAGTTTGTCCCGATGAACTCCAATTGATATGTATGCAAAATAGCGTGCAGACGCTCAGGGAGATTTTCTTTTGCCCGCTCTGATTTTATCGAACAGCATCCGCGCGGCCAGCGGCAGCATGCCAAACCAGCGGGTTTGCCAATGTTCCCGCTGCTCCTTCGTGCTTGTTTTCGCCTGTTTGCGCACGTCTTTCGGCGTTTCTATGTATGTCACAACCTGCTCCGTGATGTATTTGACCAGATCGTCGTTCTTAGCCATTGAGCCACCTGCCCTTCCCTCCCTAGTGTTGCCATTGCAGCGCAAGCTTAACCGGGTCGGACAGGCGGGAAGGCGTTTAAGAGACTCTGCCGCCGCTCTCAAAAATGATCTTATCCGCAAACGATTTGATCGTGCTGCAGCCCACCAGTATCGGCTTGTTTACGCACTGCAGCAGCAGCGTCTGGCTGCCCACATCCCAAGCGTACTGAAATCCGACATTGAGGCCGGATACCGTAATCGCAAACCTTCCGGAGGGAGCGTTCGGGATGGAAAAGCCCTGTTTTCTGCCAATATTTTGCAATCCTTTGAAAACCGAAGACGAAATACCTCTATAAGTCCATGTGCTGCATGCCGCCATAGGTCATCTCCCCTTCACCATTGTGATCAATTAATTGTATGTGCCGGGGATGTGAAAAAGTGCTTGTACATAAACAAATCCAACGCCTAACCTGCTCGCCCGGCGCGCGGATTTGTTTCTTTGCAATCGTTTTTTCCTTTGGTGGCGCAGCGCAGTCCTTCTATAATGGGAATGAGCGAAAAAACACGGTCCGGTTGGTAGTCCGGATGCATAGATGACGCTATGCCGTATCCTTCCCCCTCGGGATGTCCATCGCTGTTTGTTGAATCAGGAGGGGAATATGCATGAAATTGACTGTTTTTTTTGAACAGCCCTTCTGGGTGGGCGTCATCGAAGAAGAGCGCGGGGGCAAGCTGCGCGCCGCCCACTACGTTTTCGGCTCCGAACCGGGCGATGCGGAGGTTCTGGACTTCGTCCGTACCCGGATGATCGGCTGGCTTGAACGGGTACGGCAGTCCGCCGCCGTTCAGCCGGCCGACGAACGGCGGATCAATCCCAAACGCGCCCAGCGCCTCGCCGCGCAAGACATGCAGCGGAAGGGCGTCTCTTCGGCCGCCCAGGAAGCCATGAAGCTTGAGCTTCAGCAGCGCAAGCAAGAACGTAAAACGCGCTCGCGCGCGCAGCGCGAAGAGAGCAAGCAGCTGAAGCGCGAGATGAAGCGCATGAAGGCAAAAGCGAAGCATCGCGGCCGGTGACGCCGGTTTACAAGAATAGAAGCCGAAATTCGGCTTCTATTCTTTTTTTTCCCGCATATACTAGAACAACTAGAGAGAAAGAGGTGCGTTCCGGAATGTGGAAAAGCATGCTTCACACCGATCAATTGAAAATTTTGATTCATCCGGGAGACAAGCTGATGGAGCTTCATGTCTCCACGCAGGAGGAGACCGCGGTCCCGGGTGCCGTCCGGTTCAATCATGGCGAGCTCATCCAGTTGATTCATACTTTGCTGGAAATCAATCGGATTTTCCGCGGCGACATCCCTTTTTATGCGTCGTCCTCGGCCGAGCGTTCATCGTAAGTAAGGCTGCCGTAAGCCGTGGAGCGGAAAACCTGTTGATGCCCGAGACAACACCGGCTATTCTGAGGCCCCTCGCAAAAGCGGGGCTTTCCCCGCTAACGAACCGGCAGCAGTGCGCGAAAACCTGCAAGCTTGCCAGCCGGAACTAACGTTCATCGGCACTTTTCGGAAAACCTGCGAAAGTACAGGCTTTTTCTGCAAAAATGGATCGGTTTGGTGAAAAGCCTGCGATTGTGCAGGAATTTTCGCTTAAAGTGGCACTGAGCCCATATTCGCGGCGAAAAGCCTGCACATTTGCAGGAATTCTTCGCAACCAGCGGATCAACCGAGCAAAAACTGTACTTTTGCAGGTTTTCTTTGCGAACCCAGACAGATTGTGTGACCGGCTCTGGCGTATTGGTTGCTGAGCAGCCTGCGACGCGGTCTTTTCGCCAAAATGAACAGTTCTTCCACAATAACCCATTAAAACCCGCACTTTCGAGCAATCTCGCGGGTTTTCTCCCCAGTCCGGCCTGTCAAGCCGCCTTATGACCGTCCGCCGTACCGCAATAGCCCACACCTTGTTAGCAACAACACCGAGCGCAATTGGAAAACCGGATTTAATTATTTCGGTTTTTTACTCCCCACTCACATAACCCTTCCAATATGGGTAATAGAGTTTCCGCTTTATCCGTGAGACTGTACTCGACTTTAGGGGGAACTTGAGGATACTCTTTCCGTTTCACAAGACCATCCGCTTCCAATTCTTTTAGTTGTGAACTCAATGTTTTAAAAGTAATAGTTCCTATTTGTCTTTTCAGATCATTAAAGCGAACCGGTTGGTTTTCTGCTAAAAGGTAAAAAATGACCATTTTCCATTTACCGCCAATAATCGACATTGTATAGCCAAAAGGTGTATCTTGAATATTTTTAACCTTACCTTTATATTCAGCCATACTCATATTTACACTATCCTTTCAGGTAGTACCTGTCAAAAAAGTGCGTACTACTTTTTAATTTGTGCTCAGTTTATACTAACCTTACTTTGAAGTAAAGGAGAGAAAAAAATGACTATTGCTCAAACCTACAATCACGGTGTTGCATGGGAAGAAGCTTTCGGCGTCACCCAAGGTTACAGCGTCAACGGCACCATCTACATCTCGGGACAATTTTCCCACGATATGCAGGGAACATTCGTTGGCAAGGGCGATATCGAGGCACAGACCCGGCAGACGCTGAAGAACCTCGATAGAGTGCTGGCGGGATTTGGTGTCACGAGGTCGAACATCGCTGAGATGGAGGTCTTTCTGACAAATCCGCGGGAGCATTTCGAACAGTGCGTCGTTCTGTACAAGGATTATGTAGGCGATCATCGGCCGGCCGTCACCCTCATCGGCGTGTCGGGTCTGGCGTTCCCACATCAACTGATCGAAATCCGCGCCGTCGCACACATCGACTAACTCGGGCACCGCGGTCGGCGCAGCGCCGAGCGGTCAGGCTTCGAAAGCGGCAAGGGACTATCGCGGATGCCCTTTCATACCGCCGGGACGTCGACAAAACAAAAGCACCTCCGGCAGCCGTACGCCACGTACGGTCCGAAGGTGCTTGTTCTGCCGGCTTGATGCCGATCCGCCGATTAATTCCGGTTGATTCCGGCGATAGAGGCCAGAAATCTGAGGATGTACAAGAACAAATTGATGAAATCCAGATAAATGTTCAGCGCCGCTAACGGCACTTCCTCTGCGGCTACGCCGTCGCGGTACTGGGACACGTCGTAAAGCACCCATCCGCTGAAAATCAGAATGCCGATCATCGACCATACGAGATTCATGACCGAACCGAAGGACACAAACATAGAGATGAGACTCATGATAACGAGTCCGATTGTCGCAGCAAACAGGAAACCTCCAAGAAAGCTGAAATCTCTTTTGGAACGGTGCGCGTAGAAAGCCAAGCCGCCAAAAATCGCAGCTGTCGCAAAAAATGCGCCGGATACGACTTGCGCGCCGAGCAAGCCGCCGTATTTCATAATTACCGGATACAGCGTTACGCCGGAAATAGCGGTGAAGGCGTACAGGAATCCGTAGCCGATATTTTTGCCGCGCATCCGGATTACGATGGCCGCCACCAGCATGACAAGTTCCGCCACCACGAACAGCATAACTAATTCCGCAGGAACGACCAGGGCGCCGATCAACGTTCCGATAAAGGAAACCAGCAGCGATAACGCGAATGTCTGCAGCACGTGAGCAAAGCTGCCTGAGTGAGAAGCTGTAATTGTTCTTTCCACGAACGTTCATCCCCTTTGTAAAAAGTTGTACAATCTATACTATGTATTATATCCTTATTTCATGTAAGATGCCACATACAGGATGCTAAAACGCGTACGCGATTGGGAAACAAGCGGAAAACAAGTCAAAGATGAGGAACATAAAACCCGCGAAAAGCCTTGTAGAATCAAGGTTTTTCGCGGGTTTTTCCGTCTCTTTCAGACACCACAAGGCTTGAAGAAGTCCACGTAATGCGCTGTACGATTTTTATATGAAAAGCTTTAATTAAGTCCTCCATTTACATGCAAGGTTTGACCAGTAACCCACTGGGATTTATCGCTGACCAGAAACTCAATTACGTTTGCGATATCCTCCGGCATACCGATACGGCCAAATGGACTCATGCTTTTCATGAATTCGATTTCTTCCTCCGTTTTCCCCATTTTAAAATGTTCGGTGGAAACAGGACCCGGTGCTACTGCGTTAATGGTAATTTTTTTAGGACCGAATTCCATCGCGAGCTGACGACTGAGTTGTTCAACCGCCCCTTTTGTACCCGTATATACACTCATTTCAGGAAATATTAGTTTTGTCCCAGCTGTGGAGATATTAACGATTCTTCCGTTCTCCCCCATGTGTTTCATTGCTTGTTGACAAGCAAAGAAGATACCTTTGACATTAACTGCGAATTGTTTATCATACTCAGCCTCTGTTACCTCAGCAAGGGGATTGGTTATCATCACTGCCGCATTATTGATTAGAATATCCACTCTGCCAAACTGGGCTAGTGTTTTTACGAACATTTCCTCGATCTCATTAACCTTACTGAGATCAGCACGAACCGCTATCGCATCGCCGCCTTTTTGAATAATGCCTTCTGCCACCGCTGCTGCTTCTTCCGGACTACTGGAATAATTTATGGTCACTTTAGCACCTAAATCAGATAGCTGCTCGGCTATGACACGTCCAATTCCTCTGGAAGATCCAGTAATAATCGCTACTTTTCCTTTTAAATTATTCATGTGTATTTTACCAACTTTCATATTTTCTCCCATCAAAGATAAGGGTATATAATAGCCCCTCTATTCATTCGAACTTTAACACTTAGATGTCTAACTGTCAATGATCTAATTATATTCACACCTGTTGACAAGCCCATTAAATCCTTATATAGTTCCATTACTGACAATTAGAAGTATAACAGTTCAAGAGCAAGAGGGGAGAACCTTAATGGATACCAAGCAAGATACACCCTACCTGGATTTGCTGCAGCTCATCGGAATGAAGTTAAAGAAACGAGCTGATCAGAGCATAAAAGAACTGGGATTAAATGCTCAGCAAGGAAAGATGATTGACTATATTTTTAATCATCAAGAGAAGGGCTTAATTCAAAAGGACCTTTCCGATCATTTCCATGTACGCGGAGCGAGCATTACGAGCATGCTTCAAGGTCTTGAAAGAAAGGGATACATCGAACGTAAAATTCCAGCCCATAACGAGCGACAAAAAAATATTTATGTTCTGCCGAAAGGCGTTGCACTAATCGAAGCCTTCGAGCAGTCCTTTCAACGGGTGGAGGATGTAATACTTCAATCCCTTTCCGATGATGAACAACAGACCCTCAAAGAATTGTTAACTAAAATCAATCAAAATTTGTAATAATAAAAAGGTTTCTGCTCTGCCAGAAAAAGCAGATCAGAAACCTGTTGCTGATGAAATGGTGCGGTCGGGAGGACTCGAACCTCCACGGAACGCGCGTAAAGCCGCTGGCCGCCCGAGTTACGCTTTATATTATTTTGGGCGGCATAGACGGGGGGCTCATTTTTCATTACATGTATGACGATTACTTTATTCGCGGGTACGACTTAAAGATCGGCAGCGCAGTGATGATCTTCAGTGCATTCGGTCTGCTTTACGCCATAGCCGATCAGCTTTCCGGTTCACGGGTTACAAGCCGTAATAACATGTCGACCTGAGGCGTTCGATAGCCTCCCAGTTGCTGCATATCCAATATCATTAGTCCGCTAAGCACCGATAAATAACAGGAGATTTGCTCATCAGGATCGTCTGCCGCAATTTCTCCCGTACGCTGTCCCTCTATGAATAACGGACGAAGCTGGTCGACAAAAGCCTGCATAGAATACTTTTCCATGAGCTGTTTGACCTTCTCGGGAACGCCCTCGGACGTACGAGCCAGATGGATTAGCATGAAATATGGCGCTCCGCTTTCATCGAGTATTTTCTCAGTCAACATTCTTATTTTATCGATCTGCGTTCCCGGCAGACCATAGACGTTCTTCATTTCGGCCTCAGCTTCTATCATGGCCCCATGAACGAGCGTAGTGAAAAGCTCGTCTTTCGAATCGAAATAGTGGTAAAGCAATCCGTGACTGATTCCGGCTTCCGCAGCGATCATACTCATTTTCGTTCCGGCGATACCCCGTCGTGCAAAGACTTTAACGGCTGCAGCTATAATTTGTTCTTTGCGTTCATCACGAATTTGATGCAGTTGATCTTCATTTAATGGCGCCAACGATCAATTACTCCTTTGCGCTGAAATATCGAACGATTGCGGGTGGGTGTGCTTATGAGTATACCATTTCCGATTTTCGAAAACTATCGCCTCTATGATTTAACAGGGATTCCGGAAAAGCTGGGTAAAATCTCATCCAATATTTGCTCAAGCGGCTGATCGTATTGCTGCGAAAGTTCAGCGAGCAGCTGCTGGCCTTCGGCAGATGCGGAAAGCACTGACGTAACAATGTGCGGATTCAACATTTCACGCGGCGAGACCGACAATGTATTTACTGCCCAATACAGCCCGTACAGCTCAAAATTGCGCTCCATTGTTGCATATTTGAGATGCAGATCCATGTACTTCATACCAAAAGAAATTCCTTTCAGAGGCTCGGAAGCCGCATATTCGACACCTTCCCATTGCAAGTCCGTAGCGCAATTCAACCACCAGGCAGGTTCGATGACATGTTGAAACTTTTGTAGCGTTCTCTGCTCGAAACCGGGCTTGGGATCGTTTTTCTGATCGGCCAGACTGGCTGCCAGCACCTCCGCTTCCATCGCGGCAACGGTCATTCCTTGCCCAAAAATCGGGTCAAATATGCAGAACGCATCTCCCAGTACCAACAATCCGGACGGCCAACGATTCATTCTTTCATAGCGGTTGCGATATAATTCAGGCACACGGTAACTTTTGGGGACAGTAATCGGGTCAAGCTCTTGCAATATTTCCGCAATGATCGGATTAGGGAGTTGGGCAACTGCCTGTTCGTACTCTTCAGCATCCGCAGGAGGAAAGTGTCCCCCTGGATGATAAAGCAGCAGCTCCGCTATATTGTTTTCAATAAAGGAAAAAACTCCTGCGGATGTGCCCTTGGCAGGCTGACCGGCGATATTGATGACATCCCATTTTTCCGTAATATGCGCTGCGCCGGAAGGGACCTTGTAACGGCGGGTACTGTAGCCGAGAGCGGTTTTCAGAATGTCCGGGTTCGGCACATCATACCCCAATTTTTCAAGCCAAGCCGCCAGTTTGGAGGAGCGCCCGCTGGCATCGACTACGAGATCGGCCGTCAGCGTTTTTTCTTGTACGAATTGCCCGCGTTCACGTACTTGGATGCCGGTGACAGTTGTGTGGTCGGACGTCGTTAACAACCCTAGCACGTCATGTTTCGAAAGAAAACGAACATTGGGAATTTTCTCCACACGTTGGCGAATGACCCACTCCAGCACCGCTCTGCTAAACTTGATATCATTCCGCGGGTATTGCATGACTATGCTTCCGTACTGATTCATCTGATAAACCGTCTTGTTCAGAGACGTCGGAGCTCCCAGAGCCAATAAATCATTCTCATATTCCGGAAAGAAGCGCTCAGTAATCGTTTTGCCGCGCCATGTGAAGCGATGGGGATGAAAGGCTTGCGGAGTGCCGAGACGATCCTCCGGTTTTTCGGGAAACTCGTCTTTATCCACGATCTGAATCTCTTCATAATAATCCGAAAGCACTCTTGCAGTCAGCAGCCCGGCAATACTGCCTCCGATCACCAAAGCTTTTCCCCATTTTTGTTCGTTATTCAAGTTCATCATTTATCCTCCTAATTTATGATTGATTAATTCAGTCAATGATTAAGCAAAAAAATCACGCAATCAATGACGATTGGTTCAATGATTTCGACATCGCCTGCAAATTGCGCATCTATGATCCGTCAATCCATTGTCCGACGGTCATATTTCATGGCTCCTTTCGACGGGTTCGGTTTTTTGATTGATTTGTTCAGTCAATATTAGGCTACTGCAATTTTCAGCAGGTGTCAATGAGAAAAACAGCAAGATCGGCAATATACGCTCGCTGCCTTCAGTTTTTCTATTGGGTAAACCCTCCGGATCTTTCTTAAGGGCTTCGCTTGTTAAGGTCAAGAAAGACTCGAACTTCCACGTCTGCTACACTACTGGGAGTCTGGTGGCTGGAGTTGCAGACTACTAGAACCCTGAATTCTGCGGGTTTTCATTTTTGATGCGCCGGTTAGCCAGTCGTGCTAGAATAAATGAGATGCATGACTGATGCATCATCCAGCTTAAAATTATTGGAGGTAAGCTTAATTGGGACAACCTTACGATATGCCTTTGGAGCAATTGAAAACGTACAAGCCGGATCTGACCAAGCCGCATGATTTTGATGATTTTTGGGCTGGCGCGCTGGCCGAATTAAAGCAGGTTCCGCTTAAATACGATTTGGCGCCCTATGACTATCCGGTGAAGGGAGCGCGGGTCTACCGCATTCAATTTGCCGGCTTTGCCGGAGCTCACATTGACGGCTGGCTCGCCTTGCCGGAGGGAGAGGGGCCTCATCCCGGCCTCGTCATGTATCACGGCTACAACTGGGCGTTTGAAGGCAATCTGCACGATACGGTCAACACGGCGCTGCACGGGTATGCCGCCCTGCAAATGTTCGTCAGGGGACAGCACGGCAACAGCCAGGACAACATCGTGTCCTCCAACGGCCATACAACGGGATGGATGACGAAAGGGATTTTGAATCCCAATGAATACTACTACCGCGCCGTATACATGGATGCCGTCAGAGCCGTCGAAGTGCTCGCTTCCATGGATCAAGTGGACGCCGCGCGGGTCGGTGTAGCCGGAGGAAGCCAGGGCGGAGCCCTGACGCTGGCGGCGGCAGCTCTTTCGCGCATACCTGTCGTTGCCTGCGCGGACTATCCGTATTTGTCGCACTTCGAAAGAGCGATCGACATCACGCCGGCAGGCCCGTACCACGAGCTGAACGAATATTTCCGCCGCAACGGCGACCCGGCCATCGAGCAAAAAGCGAAGCAAACCCTTGCCTACTTTGACATCATGAATCTCGCTCCGCGGATCACCTGCCATACATGGATAAGCATCGGCTTGATCGACGAGATTACGCCGCCTTCTACAGTTTTTGCGGTCTACAATCATTTGAATTGCTCGAAAGAAATATCGGTGCACCGCTACTTCGGGCATGAGGGAATCCCTGGGGCGGCCGAAAAAAAATTGCGCACTTTGCTGAATTATTTACATAAATAAGACAAAAGGTTGCGGCTGATAAAAACACCCCGCTCTGCCATGCCATGGCGAGCGGGGTGTTTTTGCGTTGAGCGGACCGCGCGCTGGGAGCTGGCGGTGTTACGCTGCTTGACGGCGGTCGGTCAACCACGCTATGCGAGCGCCGAGGGCAGCTTAACCCCTTGCATCACCCATCTTTTGCCGACAGCAGTCCGGAAAAAGACACGTTCCGCAATGGCAATCAGCGAGTTCGTCGTCCAGTACAATCCGACCGCCGATGGCGTCAGCCAGATGACCGCTGTCATGACGACGGTCATCATGAGCGGAAGCCCGACCCGGCTGAGCAGCGATCCCGCTGTGGCCGCTTCGCTCGTCAGCGGAATCAGCATGCTGGCGAAGGTAACCAGCGCATAGACGAGCGGAAGAATATGCAGCGGATCGTACACGCCGAGTGTGGACATCCACGGCAAAATCTGCGAAGTCATGGTCGCGCCATGCGCAGCGAACAGACGGTACAGGCTCAAGAAAACAGGAGCCTGAATGAGCGACATCGCGATCATTGAAACCGGTTTGACGCCGAAGCGGCGGTACACGTCCATCGTTTCCTGCGCCAGTTTGGCACTATCTCCGGCAAATTTGCCGCGCAGCTCGGCCAGCGCCGGCTGCATTTTCGCTTGGCTGATCTGCTGCCTTGCCATC
Source organism: Paenibacillus sp. sgz302164 (assembly GCF_056120505.1). Classification (NCBI taxonomy): domain Bacteria; kingdom Bacillati; phylum Bacillota; class Bacilli; order Caryophanales; family Paenibacillaceae; genus Paenibacillus; species Paenibacillus sp. sgz302164. The sequence goes on from NZ_JBVYOL010000001.1 coordinate 253,115, forward strand.
CTTAGGCTAAACGGGAACAGCAGCAATCGGATCAGCAAAGTGAGCAGTACAATTGCGATTCCCCAGTCCAGCGTGAAGCTGTGAAGCGATGTTAGCGCTATATTCAACAATTCGACGATCGGTTGAAGCAGTATATTCATTTTTATTTCCTCCTCGATTCATGTGTACGTACTCGTCGTTCATGAATGAGTCGAAAGATGCGGCGTCCTCGTCCGCCCGTCCCCGCCCTTTCGCAGGCTTAACGGGAATTTTTCTGCGCACCCGCAGCAGCCTTGCGCCGGCAGCAAGTGTCGTGCTCTGCACGATGCGGGCAGCCATGCCGGCATCGCCGGCTTTCGGGCCAGGAAAGGGAGAGGGACGGACATCATAAAAATAACCGGCCACAAGCCCGCTTAAGCCGAGCAGCAATACGATTAGCGACACATCGATCGTCAGTTCCATCATTGTCCGTATCCTCCTTTCCGCGCCGGCGTTGGTGCTGGTGTTGGCGTTGGCTGGTATCATCATTGCCTGCCGGATGCGCAGCATCTTACTTTAGATACGAAACCGGGGACAGTCAGGTTTCAAATGCCCATAATGCGCACCGCCGGCAGCACGTGCGCTTCGCGAAAAGCCTGCGAAAGTGCAGGTTTTTTGCGCAAAAATGGTTCGTTTTGGCGAAAAGCCTGCGATTGTGCAGGAATTTTTGATGAAAATGAATCTAAGCCCTTGTTCTCAGCAGAAAGCCTGTACAATTGCAGGAATTTGTCGTGGCCAGCTTATCCATCGGGCAAAAACTGCACTTTTGCAGGTTTTCTTCGTGCAACCAGGCAGATGGCGCGACTGGCTTTGGCGTGTGGGCTTCTGAGCAGATGATGCGACCGGCTCTAGCCTGAGGGCTGGGCGGATGGTATGACTGGCTCTGGCGGGTGGGCTTTTGGGCAGATGGTGCGACCAGCTCTAGCCTGTAGCGCTGCCGGCTTTTTAGCGATTTACGATTCCTATTGCGAAGCCGTCGTACCCTTTGGAGCCGACAGTCTGGATGGCGGTAGCGGTAATCCTCGGTTCTTCAGCCAGCAGATCGTAGAACTTTCTTACTCCGTTGACGCGCGGATCGGTGCTATGCTCATTAATAATCTCGCCTTCGCGAACGACATTATCTCCGATAATGACCGTGCCCGGACGCGAATACCGGAGCGCCCATTTCAGGTAGCCCGGATTGTTCGGCTTATCCGCATCGATAAAAATAAGATCGAAGGGCGCCGTATTCTCTTCCTCCATCTCGGCCAGCAAATCCATGGCATTCCCCTCCCGAATCTCGGCAGTCCCGTCCAATTGGGCCAGCGATATATTGGCGCGCGCTACTTTGGCATGACGCGGATCAAGTTCAAGCGAAATGATTTTTCCGTCCGCAGGTAATGCTCTTGCCAGCCAGATCGTGCTGTAGCCTCCCAAAGTGCCGATTTCCAAAATTCGTTGTGCCCCTTGCATTTGAGCAAATATATACAGCAATTTCCCTTGGTTTGGCGTTACGTCGATCTCCGGAAGACGCTCCTGCCGATTGGCCGACAATACTTGCTCCAGCACGGAATCGTGTGGAATAAGGCGCTCCACAATGTACCGGTCCACTTGATCCCACAAATTCGTTTGACTCATAACGATCGCTCCTCTATATGAGATTTGACTTTCTGATTTCATTGTAGAGGAACATATGTTATAAATAAAATATATCTTTTCACCCGATTCATAATTAAAATATATGATTTAATGCGAGGATGATCTACCGTATGAATTTGCATGCACTGCGTTTATTTCACGTAATCGCCTCGACCGGAAGCGTAACGCGAGCTTCGGAACTGTTGAATATAAGCCAGCCGGCCATTACGGCACAAATCAAAAAATTCGAAAAAGAGCTCTCCCTGACACTGTTAAAGCCGCAAGGAAGAGGGATTTCTTTAACGGAGGCGGGCGAAAAAATCGCGGCGCTCGCCAAGCGGCTTTTTGCGGTTGAGCAGCAAATCGAACAATTCGTCCATGAATACCACAGCGGCTCGAACGGGCATATTCGATTGGCCGCCACCTATTTGCCCGCCCATTTCCTGATACCTACCTGGATTGCAAAGTTCAAACAACAATATGAGCAGGTCGAAATGACGATTACGACGACCAATTCTAGCAACGCTCTCAGGCAGCTTTTGAATGTCGATGTCGATTTGGCCATTTATGGAGGTTTGCCGGAAGAATACCCGGACACCGTTCAGACCGAAGAATTGTTTCAGGATGAATTGTGGTTTGTCGTTGCGCCGAATCACCGGTTTGCGAACCGGCACGTTTCCTTGCTCGAAATGATGAAGGAACCTTTCGTCATGCGCGAGGAAGGAAGTTCGACACGGGAAAGATTGCTGGCTCTTTGCCGAACTTATAACACTCCGGCACCTAAAATCAATCTGCAATTTAACGGCTTGCATGAAGCTATTACAGCGGTCATTGCCGGATACGGCGCGAACTTCGTTTCTTCGCTGGTAGTGCGGGAACATGTAGAACGCGGCCAATTGTGCCGGGTGTACGTCGAAGGCATTCATCTGCAAAATACGATCGCCATCTGCACGCTTAAAAACGAACCGCTGCCGCCCGCCGCAGCAAATCTCATCCAAATGATCCGGCAAAATCCGTATAAAAGCTAACAGGCGCCCGTCGACACCTGCTGCATCAAGATGAAATGATGGTTATCCTCGTGCAAAATCTCTTTCGTCAATAGGCGACCAGCAAAACACGCACCGAGCGCATTACCCAGCACGCATTGTTGCGCTGCATGGCAACGGTCGGTCACGAGCCAGCGGAACCGGAGGGGATGCGACGGGCTAGAAAAACCGAGGGGGATGCAGCCCCTCTTCTCCAACCCACGCCTCTCCTGTAAGGGTTGCGACGCTGAAGTGGGGATACGGCGGCTTTGACAGAGAGAAAACCTGCGAAAGTGCAGGTTTTTTGCGCAAAAATGGTTCGTTTTGGCGAAAAGCCTGCGATTGTGCAGGAATTTTTGATGAAAATGAATCTAAGCCCTTGTTCGCAGCAAAAAGCCTGCACAATTGCAGGAATTTGTCGTGGCCAGCGTTTCCATCGGGCAAAAACTGCACTTTTGCAGGTTTTCTTCGTGCAACCAGGCAGTTGGGGCAACTGGCTCTGGCATGTGGAGGGCTGGGCAGATAGTGCGCCAGGCTCTGACATGGGCTTCTGGGCAGATGGTGTGACAGGTTTTGGTATGTGTGGTGCTGGATAGATGGTGCGACCAGTTCTGGCGCACGGGCCTCTGGACAGCCCGACTTTCTTTCGCAGGCTTCTTCGCGTCACCAGCCAGTTGGGGCGACCGACCCTGACGAGTGGACCTCTGGGCAGCCTGACTTTCACAGGTCTTCCCCCCATCAGCGCAAACCGGGGTGTATTTTAACCAGCCTGTTGTTATAATGTATAGATACTAAACAATACAAGGGAGACTTCGCATGGAGCATGAACAACTGATTATATACAAATTTCGCGAAATCAAAAACGCGCTCACATCCTATCTCACTCAAGTTCTGCCGAGCTATCATATATCCCCCGTGATGATGTATACGCTGGAGTTTTTGCGTAAACACCCGGACTGCATGGCCGTTGAAATTGCCGACGAATTCGGCCTGACCCGGGGCGCCGTTACACAGCTGCTGGATAAATTGGAGAAGCAAGGCCTCATCGTCCGCAAGCCTCATCCCACCAGCCGCAGGAGCTTGTCGATTCAAGTGACCGATCAGGGCGGCGAATTAATAAATGAGATTTTAAAAGCATACAATAAAAAAATCGAAAACCTGTTTGCCAACTATTCGGCTGATGAACTAACTGCCTTGAAACAGCTTTTGGAGAAATTGCCGCTGTAATTCCAACATTTGTTTGTTGGGATTTTTTATTGCTTGAATTGTTTGTTTAACTGATATATTATTTAGTTTGTAAACAATTAAGAATATGAACAATGGGAGTGTTCGTACATGAATAAAATTATTGCCATCACAGGCGCCTCCTCAGGGATCGGATTAGCGACCGCTTTGCTTTTTGCGAGCAACGGTTGGACTGTCTACGCGGGTACGCGCCATGTCGAGCGCGATCGGGAGCTGCACGGCCACCAAGCCAATCTCCATTTTCTTGAAATGGAAGTGACGCAGCCGGAATCGCTGGAGCGGGCATTTGCCGTTATCGAGCAAAACCACGGGCATTTGGACGTCCTCTTTTGCAATGCGGGTTTCAGCATTTTGCGCACGTTAGGCCAGGCCTCTTTTGAAGAAATCCAAAACATCTTTAATACGAATGTCTACGGAGTTATGCATACGATTCGCGCGGGACTTCCCCTTCTCCGCAAAGCCGGGGCCGGGCACATTATCGCAACGTCCAGTGTCGGCGGGCTAGTCGGTCAGCCTTTGAATGAAATTTATTGCTCAAGCAAGTTTGCCGTGGAAGGTTTGTTGGAAAGCCTCGCTACCTACTATAAGCCGACTTTTAATATCGACGTCACTTTGCTCGAGCCCGGGGCGATTGCAACGAACTTCGTCAGTACCGCTTTAGCCCACGCAGACAAATCCGGCGGCCTCCGGGACGATGAATACAAGCCCGTTATGGACAGGTATATCGACATGTTCAGAAAACGCAACTCCGTACCGCAAACTTCGGAATCCGTCGCTGAAGTCATGCTGGAGCTCGTGAACATGGAAACAAAGCCGCTGCGGATTCGCACATCCGAGCACGCCGAGTCGTTCGTACGGTTTAAAGTCGGCCAAGATCCTACCGGATTGGACGGTATGTTGCATACGCGCAAACTGCAATTGGATTTGTAAGCACGCAAAAAAACGCTAAACCTTCGAGCATGACAGGCTTAGCGTTTTTTCATGTCTTCATGCGTCTGCAGACTTTCATCGCGCTGCCGATCCGCAAGTAAATTTTACAGACTTTCTCTTGTGTACATACTCTGATCCTGCAATCGAATCAGCACCTTGCCGTAACGCCCGCCCTGCCGGATGACCACTTTGTCCGACGGATAAGTCCGCTCCAAATACTCGGCGACGATTGCCCGGTTCCGCTCATCCGCAGGCAGTTTATAAATTCTCAGCCACTCCATAACCTCCTGGAGCGCCATCTCTCTGGTTGTCTCCGTCGTTTTCATCTCGCGGGTTACCAGCGATTCGTAGGAATAGCCTTTGAGATACAGCAAATGGAGCAAATAAGCCATCTCCAAATGTTCATTTTTCATGGGCTGATCGGTGACCAACGGCCAAATTTCATCCAACAGGCTGTGCTCCCTGGAACCTGCGGTCATACTGATATAGCAAAATTGCCGCGCGCAGCTCAGCACCCTCTCCACACTCTCCCAATCGGCAATGACCGGGCACATGGATACAAATACGAAATCGAAGGCGTTCCTCCATCCTTTTGCCTGAATATCTATATCTTCAAATGGTTCAGTGACAACCTCGACCTTCCCGTTCGTCAGTCCCGTTATATTTTCCTCCAGCAGTTCGACCAAGGGAAGACAAGGCTCCACGGAAGTAACATGGGCCCCTCTCTCCGCAAACGGTACCGTAAATCCGCCCGAGGCGGCTCCAATGTCCAGAATGGAGGCATCTTTGAAAATCACGCCTTGTCCTTCCAGCCAATTCATAATCCGTCTTGCCCGCTGTCTTCCCTCAGCATTGAACGTCTGCTCGTTGAACGATTTTGCCTTATGGTCAAAAGCGTGCGCTGCATCAATTCCGGCATTTTTCATCTTGTTGACTCCCGTATGCGGGTCTTCCTTCCAAGCTTTCTCCCAAATCGATTCATTAAAAAAATCGTTTGTCATGATACGCATCCTCTTTTCATTATTTATATGCCTTACGATCAAAAAATAAAGATTTTAAAGACATTTTATATCTATGATTAAGCTAAAAAAATAGCCGCGGTTCACTGAACCACCGTTATTTTTTTGGCAAGATCGGACAATTTTTGCTTTCTCAAAAAATTCTCCATTCCCTCTTCCGCCGATACCATCACCTTTTGAATCAAACATTCCGGACCATGGTTCAAGCCGCAATCGAATAAGGAGGCTGTGCCTTCAATGGCATAAATAATATCAAGGAACGAAATTTCTTCCCAATTCCGCTTTAACCTATACCCGCCATCGGCCCCTGAAGCAGATTCAATCATTCCCGCTTTGACCAGCTTAGTCAATATTTTGGACAGATACGTAGGCGATACCTCCTGCCGCTCCGCCAACTGCTGCACGCCGACAGGTTTATTCGTGGTGGCTGCCGCAAGAAAAAGCATTGTGTGAAGGGCATAGTTCGTCGCTTTTGAATATTTCATGCGAAATCATCCACCTTGATCAAAGACTTTTCTTATCCAGAATAACTTTTATTATTCAACTGCGTCAAGCTTTTTTCGCCCTGCACTTATGACAACAGCTCGTTTTGCGCTTGAACCGAGTCCGATCCGCGTATCGGATGAGTTGCTTGCCGATCTCCACAATCGTTTAAAGTCCACCAGATGGCCCCTTGATGCCGGTAATGATGACTGGTTTTACGGCGTTAACCGGAACTATCTTGAGGGACTCGTCGACTACTGGGTGAACAAGTTCGACTGGCGCAAATCCGAAAATGCGATCAACGCCTACGAACACTATAAAGTAAATGTTAACGGAGTTCCTGTGCACTTTATGCGCAAACCTGGCGTGGGACCGAACCCGATACCATTGATCCTGTCCCATGGCTGGCCTTGGACATTTTGGCATTGGTCCAAGGTCATTGATCCGCTAGCGGACCCCGGCGCATTCGGGGGTGATCCGGCCGAAGCCTTCGACGTTATCGTGCCGTCCCTTCCCGGTTTCGGATTTTCGGCGCCGCTGCCAAACAACCCGGACATGAACTTTTGGAAAATCGCCGATCTCTGGCATACGCTCATGACTGATATTCTCGGCTATGATAAATACGCGGCAGGGGGATGCGATGTAGGCGCTCTCGTGACCGGCCAACTGGGGCACAAATATAGCGACGAGCTCTATGAAGTTTGATCGCCGTTTTGCCTCGCATCTCGCCGTGCACGTTCTTGATCCCGGCACACTCGCCTACGGGCTAAACGACTCGCCGGTGGGAATGCTCGCATGGATCTTGGAACGATGGGCCAAATGGAGCGATAATAACGGCAGCGTCGAAAATGTCTTTTCGAAGGACGACATCCTTACACACGCAACTATATTCTGGGTCAACAACGCCATCGAAACCTCAATGCGCGTCTATGCAAACAATAACCGCTATCCATGGACACCCGCTCATGATCGCTGGCCTGTCATAGAGGCGCCAACCGGTATAACCTTCGTGGGCTACGAAAATCCGCCGGGTATCACGACCGAACATCGCGTGCGGAATTTTCTCGACAGTGATCGCGCTCCTTGGTATAACCATGTCAACATCGCAGCCCACGAACATGGCGGGCATTTCATCCCTTGGGAAGTTCCGGACAAGTGGGTTGAGGATTTGCGACGAACTTTCCGCGGTCGCCGATGAGTGCCCGGTAAAGCAAGAACGCCCGGCGCAAATGGCAGTGCGTTCTTGTCGTTTTTGTATCAAAGTGCGCCAATGACCGGATGAGGAACATACGGCTCTTCCAGCGACACAATTTCTTCAGGTGTTAACTTAACCGAAAGAGCAGCTGCCGCATCTTCGAGATGAGAGATTTTCGTAGCACCAATAATGGGAGCTGTTACCGGTTCTTTCTGCAGCAGCCAGGCAAGTGCGATGTGAACGCGGGAAACGCCGCGTTGTTCTGCGATTGCAGCAACGCGCTCCACAATCAATCGATCCGTATTGGCTGTCGCATCGTATTTAGATCTCTGTACTTGATCGGTCTCGGAACGATGTGTTGATTCCGACCAATCACGCGTCAATCTTCCTGACGCAAGCGGGCTGTACGGGATTACACCGATTTTTTCATCCCTGCAAAGCGGCAGCATCTCCCGCTCCTCTTCGCGGTAGATCAGGTTTAAATGATTTTGCATCGATACAAAGCGGGTCCACCCATTTTTCTCTGCCACATGTAACGCTTTCAAAAACTGCCACGCGTACATGGCAGAAGCACCGATGTATCTCGCCTTCCCGACCTTCACCACATCATGCAAAGCTTCCATCGTTTCTTCAATAGGCGTACTGTAATCCCAGCGATGGATTTGATAAAGGTCTACATAATCGGTCCCCAGCCTCTTAAGACTCTTATCAATTTCACTCATGATGGCCTTTCGGGAAAGACCGGCGCCGTTCGGACCTTGATGCATGCGAAAATGAACCTTAGTCGCGAGGACAATTTCATCGCGATTGGCATAGTCCTTGAGAGCCCGTCCAACGATTTCCTCGCTTGTTCCGTCTGCATACACATTCGCCGTATCAAAAAAATTGATACCAAGCTCCAGAGCTTTTTTTATAATAGGACGGCTGCGCTCTTCATCAATCACCCACGGATGAACCCATCTCTCTGCTACCCCAAAGCCCATACAGCCAAGACAAAAACGCGATACATCCAAGCCGGTATTTCCAAGTTTCACATATTCCATTTCGCAGTTCCTCACTTCCCGTTAGAAATTGTCTCATTCATAGGTAGTTTACTCTCTGGAGTTAACTCTAAGTCAAGAGATCGTCCTGCGCTATGCATTTTGACCAAGACAGTGAATAGCAGCAAGGACACCGCGACCGACACGGCGCTGACCATGAACACAACCTGGTAGCCGGTGTACTGGGAAACCCAGCCTAGCACGATCGCACCCAGCCCGATGCCGAGGTCGGTAGCCGTCAACAAAGAAGCATTGGCGACCCCTTTACGCTCCGGATTGGCAAGACGTATCGTTGCCGCTTGAAGAGCCGGCTGCGCAGAACCGAAACCGATACCGTACAGCACCGCCGAAACGAGCACCCCGAGCAATCCGGTCGAGAAGCTCAAGGCAAGCAATGCGGAAATCGTAATCGCAAGGGCCGGTATGATGACAAACGTCTGCCCGTACCGGTCGGAAAGTTTTCCCGAAATGGGACGGCTCAGGACGAGTGTAGCGGCATAGGCCAGAAAGAACGCGCCGGAATTGACTTTGATCGAGTTAGCGAACAGCGGGACAAAGGCGGTAATGCCGCCATACGCGATATACATAAAAAAGACTGATGCTGTGACGGGCAAGACCGATTTTTCGAAAAGCTCGATTTTCTTTGCGCCTGCTTGCGGCCGGAAAGTGGTTTTTGCTCCAAACATCAGGAGAAGCGCTGCGGTAGAAAGGAGGGTGGCGAATAGAAAGAGAGCGTGGAATGACACGTTCTGTGTAATCCAGATGGCAAGCATCGGACCGATCGCCATAGCCATAGTCGAGGCCGTGCTAAACCACCCCATCCCTTCCCCGCGGCGGTCGGACGGGATGATATCCGTAATCGTCGTGTAAACGGCGGTTGTGGAAAAAGCCCAGCTCATCCCGTGCAAAATTCTGAGCCCCAGCAAAACGATAATCCCGCCGATCCAGCTATACATATACATCACCAAAGTGAAGAGAAGCAGCCCCCAGATGATAAAAGGGCGCCTGCCGAACCGGTCCAGCAGCCCGCCGACGATCGGGCGAAAAATAACGGCAGACAGCATAAACGCCCCCGTCGATAGTCCGACCTGCGCTTCGCTGCCGCCCATTTGTTTGATAAACAGCGGCAGTGCCGGGAGCAGAAAATAAAATGCAGTGAATAGAGAAAAATTCCCTGCAGTCATAAAAATAAACGGCTTCGTCCATAGACGTTCCACACTGCATCCTCCTAAAGGTTCGTTATTTGCCCGCTCTATTTGCGTATTCCGAACCTGCCGGATAGCGATCTCCCGAAATCTTGATCTTCGAGAGCGCGTCGTTCAAATGAATGAGTTCCTCGGGAGTCAGCTCTACGTCCGCGGCGCCAAGATTTTCTTCCAGACGCTCCAATTTCCGCGTGCCGGGAATCGGCACAATCCAAGGCTTCTGAGCAAGCACCCATGCGAGTGCGATTTGAGCCGGCGTTGCGTTTTTCCCTTCGGCAATCTTCTTGATCAGCTCGACCAGAACTTGATTTGCTTCGAGATTGTCCGGTTGGAAGCGTGGAACGATGCTGCGGAAGTCGGTTTTATCAAATGTTGCATGTTTATCAATGGCTCCGGTAAGGAAGCCTTTGCCCAGCGGGGCGAACGGAACGAAGCCGATCCCGAGCTCCTCGAGCGCAGGCAGCAGTTCTTCTTCAGGACTTCTCCACATCATGGAGTACTCACTTTGAATCGCAGTGAGCGGCTGAACCGCGTGTGCGCGGAGAATCGTTCCCACTCCTGCTTCAGAAAGTCCCCAATACTTGACTTTGCCTTCCTTGATAAGGTCATGTACGACTCCGGCTACTTCCTCGACCGGCACATTGGGGTCAACACGATGCTGATAGTATAGGTCAATGGCGTCAATTTTAAGGCGTTTCAGCGAGCCTTCGACGGATTGCCTGATGTGCTCAGGCTTGCTGTCCATCACCTGCTTGCCATCCACCCTTTTAATACCGAATTTAGTGGCGATCACGACCTTTCCCTTGAATGGGGCAAGCGCTTCGCCTACCAGCTCCTCATTCGCATATGGACCATAAATTTCGGCGGTATCGAAGAACGTAACGCCGCGGTCAATCGCCGCATGGATCAGCGATATCATCTCTTGTTTGTCCGATGCCGGACCAAATCCGCTGCTCATTCCCATGCAACCGAGCCCGATAGCGGAAACCTCTAGGCTACTTTTCCCCAATTTTCGCTTTTGCATGATTGATCTTCCTTTCTTTCATTATTCATCACCCCGGCCTTGCCTTAACCGGTCAAAGGGCGTAACCTTATTATGCAGTAAATGAAAAAAAGACCGGTATCTCATTTATCTTAAATGATTGCCTAATCCTCTCAATGCACTAACACTGTAGACTGCATATGCTTTATAATTAAAACAGAACGCAAAACAAGGAGGATAATCGGAGGATGGATCTCATGTCTGAACGTATATATGAACAGCAGAATGAGCTGGCCAAACTGATTGAGCGTCATTCGGGTCAGGACGGAGTTAACGAGACCGCTATCCCGTCTTTATTTCTTATTCGCCGAGCTAATGTGACCGAGCCCGTCTTCAGAGTTTACAAGCCTTCCTTATGTTTCATAGCTCAAGGTTTGAAAGAAGTATTGCTGGCACAGGAACGTTTTGAGTATGGCCCTGCCGACTACCTGATTTCGTCCATGAACTTGCCGGTGATCGGCCAGGTCATTCAAGCTTCCCCCGACGCTCCGTTTTTAAGCTTTAAACTTGAATTTACGAAAAATCAAATTTTAGAGGTTTTAGAGGACTCTGACATTCAAATCACCTCTCAAGAACATGCAGAGCGAGCAATGATTGTAGGCCAGATGGAATTATCTTTACTGGATGCGATACTCAGATTATCGCGTTTGCTGGACAATCCCAAAGACATTCCGTTCCTTGCTCCTATTTACACAAAGGAAATTTTATACAGGCTTCTGCAAGGCCAGTATGGAGTTGCGTTGGCACAAATCGCCATGGAAGGAAGCAGCACCTATCGAATCAGGGAGGCTGTCGAACATATTATGAATAACTGTGAGAAGCCTTTACGAATTGAGGAGCTTGCTGACATAGCCAGTATGAGCATTTCTACGTTTCACAGACACTTCAAAGAGGTAACCGGCATGAGCCCGATACAGTTTCAGAAACAGCTGCGATTGCAGGAAGCACGGCGCCTTTTAGTGTCCGAGTCGGCGGATGCCGCTGATGTGGCATTCCGGGTAGGCTATGAAAGTGCTTCCCAATTCAGCCGTGAATATTCACGCATGTTCGGTTCTCCGCCTAAAGAAGATGTAAAGCGTCTGAAGTTGAAATATGACCAAAGGATGCAGGCATAAATCCCCTGCTCCACGGAGGCAAAACACGCATGTAATGAGCGCATAATAAAACAAGGAGCTGCTGCCTTAGGCAAACCGCTCCTTGTTTCGTATCTATTTGGATATCGCCCCAAAATAGTCTACAACGACCTCACGGAATTCATGAGCAGCCCGCGAAATGTACCGACTCCTGTGCCATAATAAAGCAATCTCCCGTACCAATCCGTGTTCCTCTACTTGGAGATATCGGATATGATCCCGTGAATTCCTTACCGTGCTTGGTATGAAAGCAATCCCGATTCCGGCTTCCACAAGATCGCTTAGCCTTGCAGGTTCATTTCCTTCATACACATATTTAGGTTCAAATCCAACCGTTTGGCATACATTGTCTATTAAATCGCGAGTACCGTGGCCTTTCCTGACACCGACAAACCATTCATCCTTTAGTTCCGTCAAAGATACGCTGCTGCGGTCTGCCAGCCGGTGCCCCATTGGAACAGCTATGAGGATGGGGTCGATGTGCACGATTTGACATTCGATGTCATCCCCTTGTAGGGGAGGTGAGGACAAGCAGAAATCGACTTCTCCTCGATGAAGAAGTGCTGCCATTTCCTGCGTGGTCATCATTTGCACATGAAATTGAATATGGGGCCGCTTTTTCCGAAATTCCCGAAGGATATTGGTCAGCGTGCCTGCGGTGGTCACCGCCAATTTGAGCGTGCCATGTTCCGGGCCGGACAAATCGCTAATCTCCTGCTTCCCCTGTTCCAACTCAAACAAAGCCCTTTCCGCACGGCGAAGGAACCTGCTTCCGAATTCATTCAACCGCAGCTTCCTCCCTGTTCGATCGAATAGAGGGACCCCTAGATCCTCCTCCAGGCGCTGAATCGTTTTGCTTAGCGACGATTGAGTAACGTGCAGACTTTGTGCAGCCTCGGTCACATGTTCCAATCGAGCTACCGCGATAAAATATTGCAGTTGAAGAAGTTCCATTACACACCCCGATTCATTCCCTCAAGTCAATGAAATTATAACATGAAATGCGTTGGAATAAATAATCAATTTCAATTAAGATGTCATCAATACACTTTAGGGGGAACTCAAAAATGAATGCTCGCAGCAGGTGGTTGATGATTTCCGTTGGGCTGGGGATACTGCTCAACCCATTGAATTCTTCGATGATTTCCGTCGCTATTCCAAGACTGCAAAATGTGTACCGCCTTGACTTTACAGTTGTTTCCTGGATTATTTTTTCTTTCTACATTGCAAGTGCTATCGCTCAACCTGTTATGGGAAAAGCCAGCGATTTGTTCGGCCGCAGGAAAATATTTCTTACCGGGCTTGTCGTAGCCTTCGCTGCATCATTATTAGCTCCATTTTCGCCAAACTTCGGGTGGCTCATCGTGTTCCGCATCGTGCAATCCATAGGTACAAGCATGATGGTTGCAGTTGGAATGGCCATTGTGCGAATTCATATTACGGAGAAACAAGGGACTGCGCTGTCCGTTTTGTCCATATTTCTATCCGGAGCGGCAGCAATCGGCCCCTTTATTGGCGGGGTCTTGATTCATTGGTGGGATTGGCATGCTATCTTTTTCGTCAATATTCCGTTCGTGGCGGCGAGCTTTCTATTCTCTTGGAGGATGATTCCTAAGGACGAAACGCCGGCAACCGCTGCAAAGGGCATGTCTTTTCGCAAGTGGTTGGAATTGATCGATGCGCCAGGGATCCTGCTCTTCACAGTGGCCTTGATTGCCCTGCTTGTGGGATTACTGTCGGCAAAATCATCCGGACATATCTCGTTAATAGATGTCATTGTCGGGCTGATTGGCCTCGTTGCGCTCGGGGTTTTCGTACGACATGAGTTAAAAACGGCGTCCCCCTTTATCCCTTTGCGAACGTTCGCCAAATATCCTGCGATGACTTGGGTCAATGTCGAGTTCATACTCGTTAACGTACTTTTTTACACTCTCTTTTTCGGGGTACCGTCCTACTTGCAAATGGTGCGCCATGTCAGCGAGTTCCATACAGGGCTTATCATGCTAACCTTAGGCTTGTGCTCGCTCGTCGCTTCTCCGATAGCAGGACGATGGATCGATAAATCAGGACCTCGGCCGGCACTTCTTGTGTCCGGAATGCTGATGACATTCGGGTCAGTGTGGATTGTGACATTGAGTCCAAATTCACCGGTTATCAGTGTGTGTTTGGCGTTAGCGGCATTCGGTATTAGCAACGGATTGAACAGTGTCGGTATGCAAGCGGCTTTGTTTAAAAGCTCTCCAAAAGAAATGGCCGGTGTATCATCCGGACTATTTAATACATCTAGATACATGGGAACCATTTTATCTTCATTGTTGATAGGCATCGTAATGGGAGATAAGTTCAGCTTCGGGGGATTTCGATGGCTTGGGGTTATCCTCACGGTCATTGCATTGTCCTTGGTATTTATGAGTTGGCGGCGCCGGGAGTCAGGACAATTAGAGAAGTCGTAGGCTCTAAAAGCAACAAGACTCCTGTCATACCCAAAATATGTAAGTATTCCCCTGCGCGTTATTGATAACAATATACCTATGCAAAAATCAAACCATCGAAGGAGAAAAATGAAAATGGATAACAACAACAACAATGCCAATAATAACAGCAACAGCAATAGCGGTAATAACAATAATAACAATAACAACGATGACGGCGGCTGGTACGGAGGGGGATGTGAACCCCATCACCCTGTTGGCCATTACGGCCATCATCATGACGACAATAACAGTAATAACCCTAGTAACAATAATACTAATAATCCAAGTAACAATAGTAATAACCCGAGTAATAATAGTAATAACCCAAGTAACAATAACAGTAATCACCCCAAGTAACAAAAAGTTAAAGTGGGGGACAAGTCGGTTTGCAAGTCAAAAAACTGCGATTGTGCAGGCTTTTTAGGTGTCAGTGACCTATTTTGAAGAAAAGCCTGCGATTGTGCAGGAATTCCCGCCCCTGACGGGCTTAAGCTCGACTATTCGCGAAAAAGCCTGCACATTTGCAGGAATGTTTCGTTGCTAGCGTATCCGCGAGCAAAAAACTGCACTTTTGCAGGCTTTCTCTGCGTTGACAAGCACCTACCGGCCATCCCCGCAGAAAGACCGCCAATGCGATGTCGTCTAAAGTCGATCTCGCCATGTCCTCCCAAAAACTTCGCCCTAACCCCCTTCATTATCTTCTTTCCTTACCTTTCCAAGAAACCTGTGATTCAGGTATAAAAATGGGTACTGCGGCAAAAAATGTTACAGTCCGAGCCAGAAACGTTAAAAGAAGGGATGTCTATGTGGAATCGATTTAGTAAAACGAAGCCAAAGCCGAACCGGGCAAACATCGAAATCACCGCATTGGACACAGATTGCCTCCCTCTTGACCGGGATTTAAAAACAAACCTTGCTCTGCTTAATCAAAAAGCGGGGAATAGCCCGGATATCGTAATTCGCGAATTTGAGATCGGTGGCAGCGTGAAGATTTCCGCTGCAGCAGTCTATACGGAAGGCTTGACTGACAAGCAGATGGTCAGCGATTTTGTGACGCGCTCTCTAATGATCGATCATGCCGAAGCGGTGCAGCAAAGCGCAGTTCCGGAACAAGACATGTTTCATTTCATCAAAAATAACGCTTTGACCATTGAAAAAGTCAATGTGATCAAGGACTGGAACGGATTTATTTTATCGATTCTTTCCGGAGATACGGCGATACTGATTGACGGCTGGCCTGAAGCCATTATCGGCCATACGAGAGGCGGAGAATCGCGAGGGATTTCCGAGCCGACGACGCAAGTCGTCATTCGCGGTCCGAAGGACAGCTTCAGCGAAACGATAGGAACGAATATTTCCCTCGTCCGGCGGCGAATCAAGAGCCCGAATCTTTGGCTGGAGACGTTCCGGATCGGAGAGGTTACGCAAACGGACGTAGCTATCATGTATGTCAAAGGCATTGCACGCGCTCGGCTCATTCAAGAAGTCAAGCAGCGGCTGCAAACCATTACAATTGACGGAATCCTCGAATCCGGCTACATCGAGGAATTGATTCAGGATCAATCGTTTACCCCCTTTCCGACGATTTATAATACCGAACGTCCAGATGTCGTGGTGGGAAATTTATTGGAAGGCAGGGTGGCCATCTTGGTGGATGGAACGCCTTACGTACTGATTGCACCTACAAGTTTTTTTCAATTTTTTCAGTCCGCGGAAGATTACTATAACCGGTATGATATTTCGATCGCGATCCGGTTGTTACGATATATGGCTTTGATTATTTCCTTATTGGGACCTTCCGTTTATATCGCAGCCGTTACGTTTCATCAAGAAATGATTCCAACCCCGCTCATCATCAGTCTGGCGGCGCAGCGGGAAGGTATTCCCTTTCCTATGTTTGTCGAAGCTTTAATCATGGAAATCAGCTTTGAGCTGCTGCGGGAGGCCGGGATTCGCATGCCGCGGGCGGTCGGTCAAGCCGTATCGATCGTCGGCGCTCTTATACTGGGACAAGCAGCCGTGCAAGCCGGGATCGTGTCCGCCGCAATGGTCATCGTCGTAGCCACAACGGGTATCGCCAGCTTTGCGACAGCAAGCTATGGTCTGGCAACCGCTATACGCTTGCTCCGTTTTGCGAACATGATTTTCGCCGCCATGTTCGGCTTTTTCGGCATCGCGATCATCGGCATTATCATCATCGCCCATCTTTGTAGCTTGCGTTCATTCGGAACTCCGTATATGGCCCCTTTTGCTCCGTTTATCCCGGCTGATCAAAAGGATGCGGTGCTGCGCCTCCCCATCTGGGCACTTCTGACGCGCCCGAAGGTGCCCGGCTCCAAAGACTGGAAACGGGCGGAACGAAACCAACCTGCAGGTGATCCTGATGAAAGCTAGAATGCTTTTTCTAACTGTGACGATCGCAAGCGGCATGCTCTTATCAGGCTGCTGGAACAGTCGGGAACTCAAAGATCTTGGTCTTGTGATGGCCATGGGGATCGATCAGTCGCCGAAGTCAAAGGAATACCGGATTTCGCTGCAGTTGGTCAATCCCGCAGAAATTTCGGGGGGATCGATGGGAGGGGCCGGGGCAGGAAGGGCGCTGCCGGTGACGATTGTGACCGAAACGGGAAGCACGATCTTCGAAGCGATTCGGAAAGCATCGCAAAAAGAGTCGCGGCAAGCCTTTTTCGGACACATGCGTTTGATTGTGCTTGGGGAAACGCTAGCCAGAGACGGGGTTCGGGATATTTTTGATTTTTTCGAAAGAAATCATGAACCGCGCGACACGACAAACGTGCTCGTAGCCAGAGGAAATACGGCCGAACAGATTATTAGCATCATAACCCCGATCGAAAAAATTCCTGCAAACAGTAAAACGGGCAAGTTGACGCAATCGGAAAAATTATGGGCGGAGAGCATTAAAGTCGAGATCGACGACGCGATTAATATGCTAACCGGCGAAGGAAGCGAACTCCTCCTAAGCGGGGTGGAAATCAGCGGCAATCCCCAAGAGGGAAGAAACAAATCCAACAATGAACATACAAAGCCTCCGGCCGTCGGCCAAATTCATGGAATCGCTCTGTTCAAGGACGGGAAATTGAAAAGTTGGATGGATGATAAAGAAGCTCGCGGAGCGTTGCGGATTCAGAACAAGTTGAAGAGCAGCATCATCAACATCGATTGCGGCAATAAAAAAGATGCGATCGGCATCGAGGTCAAACGTTCAAAGACGGGAATAAAAGTGAACATCAGAGATGATAAACCAATAATCGAGATCAAAATTCGGGAGGAAGGAGATGTGGGGGAAATGAAGTGTCCTGTTGATGTAAGCGAACCGAAGGAAGTCGAGAAGCTAGAAGCTGCATGGTCCGAAGAGACGAGGAAGGAAGTTCTGGCTGCTGTCCAAGCGGCTCAACGCGAAAAATCCGATATTTTTGCTTTTGGGGAAGCTATCAATCGCCAGGAGAAGAAAGCTTGGAAAAAAATTAAAAAAGACTGGAGGAAGGAATTGTTTGCGGAAAGCCAAATTCATGTAAGCGTGAAATCCTTTATTCGACATACCGGCATGAGGACGAAGCCGTATTCGTTTGAGGAAAAAAAAGCGAAAAAATGACCTCAAGGGGGAGCGTTATGTCATGGAAAAAGAGAAAATCACTGCATGGCAATTGTTTTCCTTGGTTGTATTGTTCGAATTGGGCACTGCCATTGTGGTCAGCTTCGGGCTTGACGCCAAAAAAGATGCTTGGATCGCAAGCCTTCTTGGCTTGGGAATGGGGCTCTGCCTGTTTCCTGTCCATGTTTATATGTATAAAAATTTCCCAAATATCCCTTTAACAGGATATATAAGAGCAATCGTTGGGAAATACTTAGGCTGGCCTCTTGGTCTGCTGTATGTCGTTTATTTTATTTATGCCTCTGCAAGAGATTTAAGGGATGCAGGGGATTTGCTGCTCGCTTCCGTTTACGATCAAACACCGCTGTTCGCGATTGTTGCTTTGATGATGTGCGGAGTTTTTTACGTTCTTCATAAAGGTATCGAGGTGCTGGCCAGAACTTCAGAAATTTGTTTGCTCATCCTGATTGCTCTGGGAGTCTTAGGAAATTTCGCTGTTCTGGCTTCCGGCACCATCGATCTCAATCATTTGCTGCCCGTACTGGAGAACGGCTGGAAACCCATCATCACGACCGCTCTAACGCAGACATTTGTTTTTCCTTTCGGCGAAATGATTGCCTTTACCATGATTCTTCCCTATTTGGACCGACCGCAGCAAGCCGCAAAGAGCGGATCGTTAGCTATTGCGATCAGCGGCGTCCTTCTAAGCTATACGACCTTGCTGAACGTCGCTGTCCTTGGCGTCGATGTCGCCGGCCGTTCCACCTTTCCCTTGCTTACGATGATAGGAAAAGTAAACATTATCGAGTTTATCCAACGCTTGGACGCAATTGTTGTATTGACTTTGATTATTGCGGATTTTTTTAAAATATCGATCTTTATGTACGCCGCTGTTATCGGGACTATGGATCTGTTCAAAATCAGGGAGCATGGCCCGCTCGTATTTCCGATCGGAATTATCGTTATGTTTGCGTCCATGATGATGGCAAGCAATTATCCGGAACACATCGCCCAGGGGAGATTTTCCCTGAAAACGCTGCATGTTCTTTTTTCCGTAGCCATTCCTCTGTTTCTGCTCGCCGTACTCTCGATTCGCAAACGATTCGGATCCCCGGGCAATAGCGTCGTATGACTATATAGCGGTCGACCTCCGGGCCAGCTTTTCTATACACGCCTCCTTTGTCTGTAAGAAATAACAGCGTAGACGGCCCAAGACAAAAACAAGAGCAGCGTAATGACAAATTCCTCCCATCCTTTAACCCAAAAGGGGTTAAAGAGATTGGTCAACGATCTGCGCAAAGGGAGGCCTATGAAAAAATCCATAGTCAGAATTAACGCGATTTCCAACCCGAATAACAGAAAAAAAACAGCCAAAATTTTCAACTGGACTCTCCCCTTTGGCAATGAATTTCCACCGGATCACGACGGATGCTCAATTCTTAATATAACTAATCCTGAACATATCATGCACGCCGGAAACAAACAGCTGGCGATAAACCCCATGCTGTATGATAAGCTCGTTATGATTGCCTCGTTCAATAATTTTGCCCGCTTCAAGCACCATAATCGCCTCGGAATTTCGGATTCCGGGTATCGATGGAAGAGGTGGCCTCATCCATGATCATGACAGGCGGATCGGCTATAGCCGCGCGGGCGTTAGCAATCAACTGACATTGGCCTTGTGAAAGACTGCTGCCGCTTGCTCCAAATAGAAGTGAAATCAATGCAAAAAACACAAGCACAAGACCGTATTTCCAAATCATGCTCATGCTGCCGCCCTCTATCCCTTTATCGATCAGTTCTGCCATGATAAGCGGAATCATAACTTCAAGCGCAACCTCACCGAGCAAATAAAGCGGTGTCAGTATGGTGTCTTTTTTATATTCTCGAACACTTTGCAGAAGTCTTTTATCATATTTTATCCCCTCATAATAATGTCTAGTTGATTGTTTCACCTGTGAATCCACGATTTGAACACTTAAGCGATAGTTGCTATAATAGGATGTATAGAAACTATACAGTCAATAGTTTTTTAAAATTATTTTAGAGGGTAAATAATCATGCATCATTCAGACCTGTTGTCGATTAGTTCATTTGCGCATGTTTCGGGTATTGCGCGTAAAACGCTGATTTTTTATGATCGCATAGGGTTGTTTAAACCTGCTGTCATTGCCGACAACGGTTATCGGTATTATCATCGGAATCAATTGGATATCATTGGCGTCATTCAGGCGCTCAAGGACCTTGGTATGCCGTTAGAGGAAATCAAGAAACATCTGGAGACACGTACACCTTCCCGAACGCTGGATCTGCTGCGCAAACAGGAGCAGGTGATCAAGCAGGAAATTTTAAAGCTTAGGGGGGTGGAAAACATGATCTTCCAACGTGCTGCCAGTATTGAACTTGCGATGTCTATTGATACTGATACAAATCAAATACAAATTATCAAACAAAGTGCAATTCCGTTGATGTTGAGCAATCCAGTGTATTATCCGAAAAACTCGATCTCCGATGATTTGTGGATCCAATTCCAGTCACAATTGCTTGCCGAGAACATCCCCTTAGGGTATCCGAATGGTGTTGTTATTCCTTGCGATGATATGCGTAATCAAAACGGCGATATGATCTCGCATATGTTTGTACGTTTAAAGACCGTCCTCTACAAGCAAGACTATATGCCGGAAAGCTACTATCTGGTGTGTTATGCTCACGCTGACTATGGAGAAACAGAAAAAATATATCCTCAAATTTTTGACTACATTGACAAGCACAAGCTGACGGTTATCGGCAACGCTTACGAGGAATATCTACTGGATGAGGTCACCATTTGTAATCCGGAGGAATATCTCGTTCGAGTGATGGTGCAAATTCAGGAGCCTTAATTTCAGTCGGCATGCTCGTCTGGACTATAGCTCGAAAATTTCTTCAGACCAGATGATGAGCGCCACATTGCATATTCGAGGTATGCAAAAAGCTCTTGAATTGTCCAAGGACAACTTCAAGAGCTCTTTCATTGCTAAGTTGATGCGGTCGAGAGGACTCGAACCTCCACGGGGGGTTAGCCCACACGGACCTGAACCGTGCGCGTCTGCCAATTCCGCCACGACCGCGTGTTACCGAAATGAATAAATCATTTAACAGCGACAAAAATTAATATACCATGCAACGCCTTCAAAGTCAACTGCATCCCTTAAAAAAACTTGTATGGCAGCGGCTCGAAACATGCACAATAAAAAACAGAAGGAGGTTACATCCGATGAAACAGGAAGAAATCGACGCCCTTGAACCTAAGTATACGGGCAACCAAAGGCAGCTCACGGAAGGCGAAGCCGAAGCAATCGTGAACGACCCCAATTATAAACAAGAAAACGCCGTAAGCGACCTCGGCAGCA
Organism: Paenibacillus sp. sgz302164; assembly: GCF_056120505.1. Lineage (NCBI taxonomy): Bacteria > Bacillati > Bacillota > Bacilli > Caryophanales > Paenibacillaceae > Paenibacillus > Paenibacillus sp. sgz302164. The sequence goes on from NZ_JBVYOL010000001.1 coordinate 274,546, forward strand.
TTTCCGCCGCAGCCGCTTACGGTTTGTTCAGAAGAACTTAGCATAACGCTCATGCCCTGTCCCTGCGGTACTACTCTTCCTCAGGGACAGCAGACTCCTTGGGAAGCGTATATTCAAGCGGCCTCGCTTCCGTAAAAGGTTGATACACGTAGCTGCGGGCCAGCTTTACGACTCTTCTGTTCTGCTTCCTTATAAGCACGCTCTCGTCGTCCCACGCAACGACGATGCCTTTCACATCGTTGCCCGGATTGACGTCGCGAATGACACGCAGCACTGTGCTTTCCACTCTGAATGCATCGAGCTGATCGTCTGAGATCATTGCATTGCGCCCCTCCTTTACAAATCCTTTCCTTCATTCTGTATTAGCATACACCAAAACCGCTGCGGATGAAAATGACGCGCCGCCGCGCCATCCGCGGCTTTTTCAAATTGCAAAAAAAAGCCCGAGGGCGCTAACCCCCGGGCCTCTTTCGTATATAAAACTGAATTCAGCTGACATGCTCCTTGGAATCGTTCGTCTCGAACCAGAAATCAAGGACTTTGCTTGACATGACCCGCTTCTGAATATACTCTACCTGGTGCTGGGAGAATTGCTGTTCCCACTCGATAGAAAGTTCTGTGCAAAGTTTAACGACAGTTAGCAGCTCCGACCATGCGACATAGCGTTTGTACCAAAAAAATTGCGGGTGTTCGATCATATAGGGATACAGATCATCGAATTCTGTATGCTTGCAATCGAGCGCACGTTCAAAATGATTTTTCGCTTCAGCCAACTTGGTCATAAAATAGTCAACAGATACATTTTCAATACCCATAGATGCCAGCCTCCTCTCATACCATGTAACCATTATAAAGGAAAAATCGTTTTCAGGAAAGATTGATCCGACAAAAATCAGTCAAACACGATTTGTCCGTTTGCAAGTGAAGCGATGCGGGCCAAAGATTCGACGCGGATGCCGCGCTCGCGAATCGACCGGCCGCCGGCCTGGAACAGCTTTTCCACAGCGATCCCGACCCCGACAAGTTCGGCTTCCGCCTTCTCGATAATGCGGATCAAACCGCGGGCGGCGTCGCCGTTAGCGATAAAATCGTCGATGAGAAGCACGCGCTCCCCTTTGCTCAATAAGTGAGATGATACCATAATATCCGTCACGATGCCTTTGGTAAATGAAGGGACGCGCTCGCTGTACGTATCCTGATCCATCGTAAGCGTCTTTTTGCGGCGGGCGAATACCATAGGAACCCCGAGCTGAAGAGCGGTTGCAAAAGCGATGGGAATACCCGAAGATTCCACAGTGAGCACTTTATCCGGTCTCGTCTCCCCAAACAGTCTGGCAAACTCCTTCCCCATCTCCACGATCAGCACCGGATCCACCTGATGATTCAGAATGGCGTCCAGCTTTAATACTTGATCCGATACGACGACACCCACTTCCAAGATCCGCTGCTTCAACAATTCCATAAAAAACCCTCCATACCCTTGTATTATGAGTAAGGTACCATATTGATCAACTAGGTTTCAAGTCCCAATTTACCGGGTTAGGTCTTTTGGCGTGAAACTTTTTTGCACTTTCGGGTGTCTATAATGTTGTAAGGCTTTGAAAGGACTACCATTGCCGTGAAAGCACCGTTTTGAAAATGGAATTTGTCCGTTTTCATGGAATAGGAAGGTAATTTGCCTACTTTTGACTCTTGTGAGAGGAAGCCCAAAAGCATTATGATAAGTGATGTTGCCTTTACATATGATGTTAGCATGAAAGAAAGGAAAGATGACGATGAACAAACGTATACTACTAGCGGTAATTAGCTGCGTGCCTGTTGCGTTCTCCGCAATACTGTTATCCGGCTGCCAAAAGTCATCTGTTCCGATTGTTCAACCGCCTGCGGAGACGTCTGCTTACCGGCAGCCGATCACGGCAGTAAGTACGGCCCCCGTACCAAGCACGGCCTCGACGGAACCGACAGCAACGCCATCGGAAGAAACCAAACACGAAGCGCAGGTCGCCAACAGCGTCAAAAGCGCCGATCCTTCCGTCGGAATGCCCGTAAGCGCGACAGCCAAGCCTTCTCCCAAACCGAAGGTTAATGCCGAAGACACCTATCAGCAGGAAAAGCCGACCTTGATGGGTCTGAAGCTGGGCACGTCCAAAACTACGGTTCTGAACAAATTCGGCAAAGCCAAAAAACAGTTCGTCATGGATGACGATACGGATCCTGTCAACGTATACGATTACACCGACTTCTCGGTAGGCTTCAACAAAAAGGATGAGCTGGTATTTGTCGACGTCCATTCTGCGGATATCGATCCCGGCCTGGGCGGAGTGCGGCTCGGCCAAAAATCCGATGATGCCATAGCCACCCTCGGGAAGCCCGATTCCAATACGACGTTCGTGCTTTCGTACAAAGCGCAGGGCACTATTCTTAAGCTGGATATCGATCCGAAGGAAAGCACGATTCAATCGATCAAACTGTTCGCCGACCGCTAGGGCGCGCAAGCGGCATACTAAATAAAGACCATCGATTCTTGCCGAATCGAGGTCTTTTTTGCGTCGAAGCGCCGTCTACTGCACCGTTCTCCGTTTGCGGATGCGCAAGTATATATAAATCCCGATGAGGACGGCAGCCGCAACGATCAGCAAGCTCATCCCCATATACCGGTGAACCAGTCTCATCAGTTCATCCAAATTACTGCCGATAAAATGCCCCAGCGTCAAAAACGTCGTGCACCACAATAATGCGCCGGTTCCCGCAAAAAACAAATATTTGTAAAACTTGACCCCGCTTACCCCTGACAAATAACACGTAAAATGCCGGACACCCGGCACGAAATAGCCGAAGAACACGGCCCAGAGCCCGTACTTATGAAACCAGCCCTCCGCCCGTTCGATGCGGCTTGGAGTCAGCTTGAACCATTTGCCGTAGCGGTACAGGAACGGCTTGCCCACGCGATGCCCCAGCACGTAGCTGACCATCATGCCGGTCATCGTCCCCGCATAAATGACCAACAGCGTCATCGAAAACGCGAAGGGGCCCCCCGGCGCGGTCAAGGAGCCGACGAAAGTCATCAAGGTTTCGTCCGGCACCGGAACGCCGACTATGCCTGCAGAAAGCAGGATGTATAAAGCGATATACCCGTAATGATTAATAAAATCATAAAGTGCTTGCTGCACGTACGACACTCTCCCGAGCGATCAAAATCATAAAACATCCAATTTATACCATAAAACAGGGCTTGCCCCATTTTCCTGTCATGTGTTTGCAAACCATAACATACCTTGTACTATATCAAAGGACAGGGAGTGGAGCAACAGATGCGTACAGGACTTTCGATCCTGCAGGTCGCTTTTACCTATATCGGCACGATTGTCGGCGCAGGTTTCGCTTCCGGTCAGGAGATTTTGCAATTCTTTACCCGCTACGGCTGGATGGCCACCCTGACGATTGCGCTTTCCAGCCTCCTGTTCGTATGGCTCGGAATCAGGCTCATGCTGATGGCTCACGATCTGAAAGCCGCCTCCTACGAAGATTTGAACGCCTTGCTATTCGGCAAAAAAATAGGAAACTGGATCAGTTTGTTTACCATGATCGTCCTGTTCGGCATTACAACGGTTATGCTCGCCGGAGGCGGCACCGTCTTTCAAGAACAACTGCATCTGTCTTACCAGACGGGACTGTTGGTTACTTTATTTTTCGGCTATGTCGTCCTGTCGAAGGGTATCCGGGCGATTATGACCGTCAATTCCGTCGTCGTGCCGATCATGATGCTGTTCAGCCTGGGAATCGTCATCTATACGTGGCATTCACCAGGCTCCGGAAACTGGCTGGTGCTCACAACCGATTATCACCCTGGGAAAATATGGTTCGCGCCATTTCTTTATACGGCGTTCAACCTGGCCATGGCCCAAGCCGTGCTCGTCCCCGTTGGGGCGGCTGCCGACAATCGGTCCGTACTGTTCTGGGGCGGCTTGCTGGGCGGAGCGGGCATCGGGCTGCTGCTGCTTTCAGCGCATTACGCTTTGTCCGCGCAAATGCCCGGCATCGCACAATTCGAAATTCCGATGGGCAACATCATTAACCGGCTTGGCCCCGTCGCGCAGACCGCTTATTTGCTTGTCATTTACGGAGAAATTTTCACCACGTTTATCGCCGACGCCTACGGGTTGTCTCTTCAACTGCAGCAGCGCTCCAACATTCATCCCAAGGTGCTGATCATCTGCATTTTGATCCTCAGCTATTTGGTCAGCCTGATCGGCTTCAAAGCGCTGCTGTCCGCGCTGTATCCGTTATTCGGATTGATCAGCGTCGTTTGGCTCGTTTTGATGATCTGGCGAAACCGCGCCCTGTAGCGCTCCCGCCTGCTTGATCTGAAGGACGACGAGCAGCCGGGTCACGAGCAGCAGCATCCCCATCGCGGAGATGACGATGCCTGATAATAAATAGGCAAAATGAAAATTTTCAATAGCGGTCTTATCGCGCATAACGGCAAATAACTCAGCCAGCAATAGCAAAAGCCCGATCGCAAACAGACCGACAGTCGAATAATCCAGAATAGTCCATTTCGACAAGTACACAGCCGCAATCTGCGCTTGACTGGACGGCTCCGGAGCTGCGGCCTGCTGCTTCCAAAGCTGATGAATCATCCACGCCGTATAGACGGCGGCACCGGTCACAAACAGGCCCAGCACACCGCCGAAAATCGCCAAAACCAAATTCATGGGCAAATCCTCCCTAAAAAACGTTCGCTAAAAGACACTCCTCAGCCCCCAGATGAGGACTAGCGTCAAAACAAAGCAGGCGGCAGGCAGTGCATATAGCAGCGGGAGCGCGACGCCGGCCGGCCAAGCGGGAGCCGCTTTCCACAGCCGGCCAAGCTGCTCGTCCCCGCTGCGGACAAGCTCTGCTGGCGGATCGGAAGCGGCGCCGGAAGCAGCGTCACTCCACTCGATCCTGCCTTTTTTCCATCCGACCTGGTACGTAATTTCGCGGTGCTCTTTTTTCTTTTCCGTGCCTGTTGCCATATGTATTACCTCCTGAAGGGGGACATGTATCCCGAAAAAAGCAGACACTTACAGCTCGATCAGCCGATGCCCGGGAATCAATCGGGCCGCCGCGTCGCGAACGTGGCTATGGCAGGTGAACAGCAGCACCTGATGGCGGCTGCTCAGCTCGCCGATCACTTGCAGGCAGCTTTCCATCCGCCGCTGGTCGAAGTTGACGAGAATGTCGTCCATCACTAACGGAAGCACCGCCTTCCCCGCATACTCTTCCGCCAACGCAAAACGCATGGACAAGTAAAGCTGCTCGGCCGTTCCCCGGCTGAGCAGGCCCGTGTCCACCGGCTCGTCGTTCGCTCTGACCGCAACGAGCTTTTGCTGGCCGAACGGCGCTTTGATCTGTTGAAATTTGCCGTCCGTCATCTTGGCAAAATAGACCGAAGCCCGCTGCAGAACGCCGGGCTGACGCTCCCGCTCGTACACGTCGCGGGCTTTTTTGATCAGTGTTGCGGCGAAGGACGCGACCGCGTACCGGTCCGCCAGTTGGCTGATCTGCGACCGCAAAGCTTCCGCCTGCAGGAGCCGGTCGGCCTGCGCAGTCCCCTGCTCCAGCTGCTCGATTTCGCCGGCCAGCTTGCCGAGCCGCTCGCGCAGCTCGCCTGCTTCCTCCGACGCTTGGGCGAGCTGCCGCTCCAGCTGCAGCATGCTGCGGGCCCACTCCTCTTCGCCCTGCGCATCCAGAAGCTGCTCCAGCTCCGCCAGCCAACCGCTCCCGGCGAGAGCTTCCAAAGAAGCCTCCAGCGCCTTTTGCTCGCTATCCAGCTTGCCGCGCAGCTCCCGCTTCGTTTCGTTCAGCCGGAGCTGCGCTCCGTCCGCCGCCGAAGCTTCAATCAGCAGCTGCGCCAGCCGTTCCTCCGCCCGCTGCCGCTGCTCCTCAAGCCCATGCGCTTCTTCATCGCCGGCAGCCAACAGCTGCTGCGTCTGCTGCCGCTCCGCCAAAAGCCGAAGCTGCTGCTGTTCGCGCTCCTTCCAGCGCTTGAGGGCAAGCAAAACATCTTGCCCTTGGCCTCGCTCAAGCCGGAGAAGCTGCGCTGCGGCTGCTTCGAACTGCCGGGCTTGCTCGCCGAGCACGCGCCGCTTTTCTTCGAGCTTGCGCAGCTGCCGCAGCAGCTCGTGGCCTTGTTCGGCCGCCTGGATCGTCTCCAGCGCCGCATCCGGAGACAGCGCGCCGCTGAGCGAAAGCGCCCTGAGCCATTGCTGCCAATCGCTGCGCAGCTTGTCCGTTTGCAAAGAAAGCTGCTCCAGAACTGTCAGCAGCTGTTCCTCCTGCCGCGCCAGCGCCTGAGCCGCAGCGCGCGCGTCCTCCAGCTTCTCCAGCTTGCGGCTGTACTCGCCTGCCTGCTGCCGCTTCAGCTCGGCTTCGCGCATCCAACTTTCAATCTGCGGCTCCAGCTCTTGTAAATACTTGGAACCGTCGAACCGGCCCAAACCGGCTTCCCGCGATGCCGCAGCCTCTCCGACTGCACCAAAGCTTTGCAAGCGTTCGATTTGCTCCTGCAAGCTCCGCTCCAATTGACGCTGCTGCTCGCCAAGCCGCCTCGCTTCCGGCGACTCGTCCCCGGAATCCGCGAGATCGGCAGCGAGCGTGCGTGCGGATCTTTTCGGGGAATCCGCACGGCTGCCCATCAGCAAATAGATCGACAATGCGGCCAAAAGAACGAAGGAACCGATGCCGGCGACCGGGCTACCGTTCCATAGAAACCAGAGAGCAAGCGCGACAGCCGCTAAAGCCGACACAGCGGACATGCGGCGCTGCAGCCGTTTGGCCGATTCTTTGCTTTGAGCGGCGGCTTCCGCTACCGCCTTCGCATGCCGCTGCCGTTCCGCCTCGCGCTCCTTCAAATGTCCGGCATCCCGGACCAGAAGCTGCCAGCGCGAATAGTCTTTGGCCAGCCGCTGCAAAGCAGCCCGTTCCTCCGCTTCGTTCCAGCCCGCGGCAGCGGCAGCACCGGCGGCCGCCGGTCCCCCATATTTCTTAAGCTCCTGCTCCAGAGCCTGGATATGATCCCGTTCTCTGCGCATTTGCAGCCGCAGGCTTTCCAGCTCGGTTTGCAGCCGCAATTCCTCCGTCCGGTCGTCCTGAAAATGTTCTTTAAACGCCCGCACCTGCTCCCTGAGCGATATCGACACCGGAAAAGCAGCCAGCGTAGCGATATCCCAGGCGGCATCGATTTGTCCGAGCAGCCTGCCGAGCCGTTCCCGCTGATGGTCCAGCTCGACATCCAGCTGCGTCAGCATGCGGCCGTTTTCTTCATATATGGAAGCTTGTTCCAGCAAAGCATTCAATTCAATTTGATGGGCGAGCGCTTCCGGCTGAATGTCCAGCGCGCCCAGCTTGTCCTGCAGCCCGCGCTGCTTCAGCTCCAGCCGGACGAGCTCCCCGCGGAGGCGCTCCAGCTCCGCCTCCAGCGCTTCCAGCCTCGCCGAGGCGTGCTCGGGGAAGCTTTCCAGCTGCGGCAGCGCCGCCAGCTCCCGGCCGATCTGCTTCAAGCGGATCCATCCGCTTCTCGCCTTCCCGGCCAGGCCAAGCTTGTGCAGCTCCGCGCGCAGCGCCTCCTGCTGCCGCTCGGCGGCGGCAATACGCCGCTCCGCGGAGCGGCGCTCCTCCTGCAGCCGGTCGTAGTCGGCTGCCTGGCCGCGGCTGCGGCGCAGCGCCTGCTCCAGCCCCTCCAGCTCCTTCAGGAGACCATTGATCTCCTGATTGCGCCCGCGGGGCTTGTACAGGCTCTCGGCCTGCGCCGTCAGCTTCCGTTCGGCCTCCATGATGGCCGAACCGCTCACGCCGAGACCGGCGCTGTACAAGTAGCCGCTGAGCTCTTCCGTCTGCAGGGTGCGCAGCTCCTGCAGCTCGGTAAGGCCAAAAGCGAACAAGCTGCGAAAAAGGTCGGCCGAAAGGCCGCCCAGCAGCGTGTTCAGCAGTTCCTCGCCGCCGGCGGAGCCGTCGCCGAGCGTGACCAGGACGCGCCCCGCCGAGGCGCGTTTGCCGCCTGCGGCGGGCGCGTCGTAGCGCTCGACGCGAATGCGCCGGCCCTGCTCGTCCAGCAGGGTCAGCGCTCCGCCGTGGACGCCGCCGCCCGGCGGCTCGTAGCGTTCCGCCGCCCGACTCGACCGGGGCGGGAAGCCGAACAGCACCGCGCGGATGAAGCCCATCAGCGTGCTTTTGCCCGCTTCGTTGGGGCCGTAGAACAGCGTCAGCGGGCTGTCCGTGTCAAGTGTCCGCTCGCGGAGGACACCGAAGCCTTCGACATGGATGGAGGTGATTCTCATCCATCCCACCCCCCGTCCGCGGCCAGCAGGTCCGCGGCAAGTTCCTCCGCTGCGCGCAGCCATTCGCGCAGTTGTTCGGGCTCTGCGCCGGCCGCGTGCGGCAGACCGTGCAGCGCGGCGAGCGCCTCGTCCGCGAAGCCGGCAAGCGCGGCTCCGTCCTCGCGCAGCGCGCCGGAGAGGCGCAGCAGATCGCCGAGGAAGCTCTTCTGCCGGCGCAAAGCTTCAAGGTCGATCTCGCTGCCCGTGCGGTCCTCGATCGACTCGATCCAGACGAAGCGGCTCCGCTCCGCTTCGTCCTCGCGCAGCTCGGCGGCCAGCTCGTCCAGCGCCCGCCCTTTGCGCAGCAGGCCGTGCACGGCGCCGCGGCCTTCCAGCACGATGCGGACGACGGCGTCCCGCCCGTCCGCTTCCGCTCTCAGCCGGTCGAGCAGCTCTCCGAGCCGGTCTTTGAGCTCCTGCTCCGTCCGCATGCCGGAGACGGATACATGCTCCTGGAACCAGCGCACGCGGTCCAGAGCGTGAAACGCAAGCTCAGCCTTCGCATCTTCGCGCACATCAACGATGTAGCAGCCGCGCGGGCCGGTCTCGCGCATGCTTCTCCCCTGCGGATTGCCGGGATATACGATAGCGGGCTGCTCATGAAGCACTTTGCGGGTATGTACGTGGCCGAGCGCCCAGTAATCGATGCCGCTTGCCAGCAGATCCGCTTTGGAGCACGGCGCATAATTGTCATGTCCCGGATCGCCGTCCACATTCGTGTGCAGCAGTCCGATCTGATACACCCCGCTGCCGTCTGCCTTGAACTTGACCGCCAAATTGTCCGTAACGGCGGAAGCGGCGTAAGACATGCCGTGAATGTGGGCAATGACGCCGAGGTCCGGATTGGACACCTCGAACGTCTCCACCCGGTCGGACGCAAAAAAATGGGCGGCGTCCGGCCAAACCAGTTTAGCCGCGCCTCCATCGTCCGGGTCGTGGTTGCCATGAATGATATAAGCGGGAATGCCCTGCGACGAAAGCTGTTCCAGCGCTTTTTGGAAACGGATTTGCGCGCGCAGCGACCTGTCGGACAAGTCGTACACGTCCCCGCTGATAAGCACAAAATCGACCTGCTCCCGAACCGCGAGCAGGACCAATTCTTTTAGCGCTTCGAAGGTCGATTCCCTGACCCGCTCCCGAACCTGCTGAGGAAGCGCCGTCATTCCTTTGAACGGGCTGTCCAGGTGCAGGTCGGCCGCATGCAAGAACCGCAGTTTTTTCATTGGTTTAACGCCTTTCCTGTCAAAACTGTTTGATTACTAATAGACAGTTTACCATGGGAATGCCCGCTGTGGTGAAATGTTTATGTATTGACGTATAAAATAACGAATGTTGTATTATCCCCAGTAATTTTATGTGAATTAAAATATTTATTCCATATATAATTTTTTCTTATTCACATGCAAACTGCCGATCAGTCGACTGAAGGACAGCGCAGCCTGCATATTCGTTGCGGGCTTCCCTTCCTCAGCCACTGGGTCAGCGCGCGTCTTGAGCCGATTACGCTGCTCTCCGCCCTCTCGACGGTTACGGAACGGATCGGTTTGGCGGTTACGGCAACGACGACGTACAACGAACCTTTTCATTATCGCGCGCATGTTTGCGTCGCTCGATCATCTTAGCGGCGGGTGTGCTGCGTGGAACGTCGTGACCTCCTCGACCGAAGCGGAAGCGCTGAATTTCGGCAAGGAAGAGCATCTGGAGCATTCGCTCCGTTACGAGCGCGCGCAAGAATTCGTGGAAGTTGCCCAAAAGCTTTGGGACAGCTGGGAAGACGACGCTTTGCTGATCGACAAGGAATCCGGCTTTTTTGCCGACAGGGACAAGCTGCATCGCATCGACCATACCGGCAAGCATTTCTCGGTACGCGGCCCGCTCAATTTATCGCGGCCTCCGCAAGGCTATCCCGTCATCATTCAAGCCGGATCGTCCGATTCAGGCAAAGCTTTCGCGGCCCAAACGGCTGAAGTCGTGTTCACCGCCCAGCCGACGCTGGAGAGCGCGCAATCTTTTTATGCGGAAATCAAAAACAAAGCGGCCGCCCTCAGGCGATTGCCGGAGCATGTCGTTGTCATGCCGGGCGTATTCCCGATTGTCGGGGCGACGGAGCAGGAGGCCAGACATAAGTACGACGAGCTGCAGGAGCTGATTTTGCCTTCGGTCGGGCTCGCTCTGCTCTCGCGCAAGCTCGGTTTCGACGTCTCCGGTTACCCGCCGGACGGTCCGCTTCCGGACATTCCCGAAACGAATGGCGAGAAAAGCCGGTCCATGCTGCTCGTTGATATGGCGCGTCGGGAAAATATGACGATCCGGCAGCTTTATTTGCACATTGCCGGGGTGCGCGGTCACCGGATGATTTTCGGCACTCCCGGGCAAATTGCGGATCAGTTGGAAGATTGGTTCGTTCAAGGGGGAGCCGACGGCTTCAACATTATGCCGCCTGATCTGCCCGACGGCCTGGAGCAGTTCGTAAATTCGGTCGTTCCCGAGCTGCAGCGGAGAGGCTTATTCCGGACAGAATATGAAGGCAGTACGCTGCGGGAAAACCTGGGGCTGCCCCGCCCGCTCAACCGCTATGCCGGTCTCAAATCATTTTGCCGATAAGGAGGACGAAAAAATGAGTGAAATCGAAAATGAATATTTGGCGCTGCCTGCCACGGCCATTTCCGACGCTTTGCAAGGGTTGAACAATCTGGACCCCGCCATCAAGCCGCTAAAGGACAGCTATAAAATCGCGGGACGCGCCTTTACCGTCAAAATTCCCGTAGGGGACAATCTTGCGGTGCTCCGCGCCATTCGGGAAGCAAGGCCCGGCGACATTGTGGTGATCGACGCCAAAGGGGACACCTATCGCGCAGTCGCCGGCGATTTTGTCATCGGCCTGGTGCAAACGCTCGGCATCAAGGGCTTCGTTGTGGACGGCGCAATCCGCGATGTGCAGGCCATTAAGAATTTGAACTTTCCCGTGTTTTGCAGGGGAACGACGGTTGCCGCCAGCGGCAAGGCAGGGTCAGGCGAGACGAACGTGCCGATTTCCTGCGGCGGAGTCAGCATCCAGCCCGGCGACATCATCGTAGGCGATGTAGACGGCGTTGTAGCGGTCCCGCAAACGATAGAGCGGGAAATTCTCCGCGCCGCGCTGAACAAGCTGGACAAGGATCGCCAGCGCGAGCGGCAAGTGGCGGGCAGCCGCGAAGCGGCGCTCCGGTATTTGGACGATATTTTGGCGAAATAATTCGTCATAACGGAAAACAGGCTGCCGAATGGCAGCCTTGAATGGCTCGACACGCTGTCATGGGCGTTTCAGAGACGACCTGTACCTGTACCTGCACCTGGCCGGTGCCCGGCAGAACCTACAAAAGCGGCCCGTTCCGGCAAAAAGCCTGCGATTGTGCAGGCTTTTTCCATAAAAGCGGCCCGTTTTGGCGAAAAGCCTGCAATTGTGCAGGAATTTCCGGCCATTGTGGCTCCGAGCGCGAGTTTTGGCGATAAAACCTGCAGTTTTGCAGGAATATTTCGAGGGAAGCGGTTATGCGGGCAAAAAGCTGCACTTTTGCAGGCTTTCTCCGCTCTTGCCAAACAGTTGAGCTGTCTCCTGGCGGGTGAGTTTCTTGGGCAGCATTAGGCTGCCCTTTGGCATTTAAGCGACCCGCGCTCTGAGCGGGACACCTTTCGCACCGCGCGCAGCTACCGACGCGCTGCAAGACATCCATCGCCCATAAGCTTCCGTTATTCCTTCGCCTGATATCTTTCGTATACGCCTTTCAACTGCTGAAGCACGCGGTTCAAGGAGTACGTCTTTTTCGCTTTTTCCCAGGCGGCGCGCGCCATATTGTATCTATAGGTCGGATCGATGATTACTTTTTCCAGCGCATGGCTTAGCGCATGAGAGTCGCCTACCGGCACGAGCAGGCCGTTATGGCCGTGCTCGATTTGCTCGGCGATGCCTCCCACATTCGTGCCGACGAGCGCAAGCCAGCATAGGGCCGCCTCGGCAAAAACCGAGCCGAAAGCTTCGGCGCGCGACGGCAGCACGAAAACGTCAAAAAACGGCATAAATTCCTCAGGATGCAGCATATATCCATAAAATATCGTATCTTCGTAGATGTTTTGCTCGATGGCCAGCTTTTCCAGTTCTTCCCGGTTTGGGCCGTCGCCGATAATGTGCAGCACAAACGGATGACCGCGCCGTTTCAGCTCGCCGCATGCGAGCAGGAGCGTATCGAGCCCTTTGGCCGGCACGAGACGGCATACCGTAATAAATTGCGTCACTTTATTTTCGTGCGAAATGGGCCTGAAACGCTTTTCGTCAAAACCGTTGGGAATAACTCCGATCCGCTCGCTGTCCTGCACAAATTCCGCCAAATACTGCTTGAACGAGTTCGATACGGTAATCATCTGATCGACTTTCGCTTCCAACTCGCTGTAGATCAGGGTCAGAAACTGGTGCTCAATCCCGTTTTCCTGAATGCGCCCGTTCAAAACCAGCTCTCGTTCAAAGCTGGAGTGGACGGTCATGATGACCGGCACGTCCGGATAAAGCTGCTTCATGACGAGCCCGGCGATCGGGTGGTGCGCATGAATCAAATCGTACCGTTTCTTCAGCCGCAGCTTTGTCCACCATACGTAATCTTTGTAAGTTTGAATGTATTTATCTACGATCGGGTTGCCGGCAAATTTCCGCCAATCGAAGGTCGTAAATTCCACCTCTTCCGTCCCTTTGCCGCGAATCCGCTTCGGCAGCGAAAATAAATCCATTTCCCAGCCCTTTCTATTGAAACGGTCCAAAATATAAGGAACCATGGATGACACACCGCCCGGCTGCTCCGGGGGAAAAAACAATGCTTGCAAGATGTTCATTGCATGAGCCCCTCTCTCAAATCCTTGAGCTTACTGTACTTATTGTAACTGGTGCGGACCGTTTAGAAAAGAGAACAGCGTCACGCCCGCCAAAACGATTCTATCCCTCCCCATCATTTTCCTTTATAATAGAGATGTCCAACTACGATCAGGCATTTGGAGGAAAGCTCTGCATGAAACTTTCGGAATTGCTTTACGACAACACGGCATCCATTTTATCCCATACGGCTACACTTGTCATTTTATCGATTATGTTTGTCGTTTCGCTGAGGCTTTTTTTGGACAGGCGAAAAAAAGGCTACTTGTCGATGACGATCTCGCTGCTCATCTTGGGCGCTCACGATATTTTGCAGCTCTATCTGGTCTTTACTTCCCTGGATACGAGTCTTCTGGCCTACTCGTCGCTCATGCTGAAAATCGTCTCTTTCGTGCTGGTCAACATGGGCATTTATCAGCTGTACAACCGGACGCACAGGAAGCAGTACGTATTTTTCTACGGGCTTATTATTATGGGATTTGTCGTGTCTATTTTACATTTTTATGTTCCGCAGTGGTACAACGGTGCGCCGCATCAGGTTCGTCTGCTTCAAGATATCGGTCTGGAGCTGTATATGTTCGTGCTTATTTTCCTCTGTTTCTATATGATTCCCCCGTACATCGGCCAGCAGGTCAAGTATCAGATGGGGTTGATGGTATTTTTTTTCATGCAGGCCGCACACGTCCTGAATTCGTATTTGTACGGGGAAGTAAAGCCGTGGCTGACAATTGCGACCTACGTCCTGCCTATCGTGTACTACTTTTTACTGTTCCTGCTGCTGTTTGAAAGAGTCGTCGAGCTGATGCAGGCCATTTATAATTCATCGATAACGGACGGGCTTACGCGGCTGTACAACCGCAAATTTTTTTACAACCGGGTCAGCCAATATGTGCAGCGCCACATTCCCGTGTACATTCTGTTCAGCGATATCGACAACTTCAAGAAATTGAACGATACGAAAGGCCATCAGATGGGCGACGACGTGCTCAAGCAAGTTGCGCAAATTTTGAAGGAAGAAGCGGAAGAATGCGGCATTGCCGGACGATACGGCGGCGAAGAAATGGTCGTCATGGTCACCGATCCGAAGGTGAAAATGGATGCTTTTGCCGAACGCGTCCGCAAGCGCATTGAGGAGGAAACGATCGTCACGGCCAGTCTCGGCTACAGCAAATACAAAAACGGGCTGAGCGCCGAAGAGCTGATCAAACAGGCGGACGAAGCGATGTACAAAGCCAAAACGACCGGCAAAAACAAGGTGGTGAAATACGGTTAATGCACAAATACCGCGCAGCAGCGCTATGGTTGACATTCCCTTTTATCGGCCTATTGATTTCCGTCATTGTATACCCTCTTGCCATACATAACAGCAAGCTTCCACATGCCTACACTTACTACAAATTTAAAGCCGCCAATGGCGTAGTGCTGCATGCGCTCAAAACGACGCCCGACAATATCGCCCTCAAGGCGATCGACCGCAATGTGACGGAAACCGGCTTATACGGGATTAACGGCGGTTTCTTTTACAACGGCGATTTGCTCAGCATCGCGGTTACGGACGACGCCCCGGCCAAAGGCGAAGCCAACGACTACGGGACAGGCTGGTACAACACGGACGTGCCGCGCGGCACGCTGGTGTGGGACGGCGCCGCGCACAAGTTCGGCATCCAGAACGTCATGCATGCAGGCGAACTGCAGGTTACGGACCGCAAGCGCTATTGGGCGCAGGGCGGCGTAAGCATGAAGCTGGCCGATCCGGCCGGCTGGGAAGCGCAAATGATCGCGGAAGAAATGCCCGCTTATGACGAAAACAGGCTGCGCTCCGGCGCCGCGTACGATACGCAAGGGAACGTCTGGCTGATCGTGACGCCGACTCCCTGCACCGTCGAGCAGTTCCGCAGCGCCATTTTGCAAAAAGTCGTACCGGGCAGGCTCATAGACGGCATTTTCCTCGACGGAGACGGTTCTTCCCAGTTGAACAGCCGCCCAACGAAGCTCAAAGGCGACGGGCGTGAAGTGTATCAAATGCTGCAAATTGTCAAATGAGCGACCATTCGTCCTGACTGTAGTACAATATAGGCAATCCCGGTTAAAGGAGATGGATCAAGCATGGACCAAGAGCTTAAAGTAATGCTTCAGACGATACTGGAGAGTCAGCAATCGCTGATCAACAATCAGGGAAAATTTCAGCAGGAACTTGAATCAATTAAAAGGAATCAAGAATCGTTCCAACATGACCTTGAACTTGTTCATCAAAATCAAGTAACGTTCCACGACGCAGTCCATGCAAGGTTCGACAAACTGGACAATGAAATATACGGCATACAAAAACAACTTGAAAGAATAGAATCCGACAGCAACCAGGATATTATAGCTATGCTTGAAGTCATAAACGGGCGGTTGGAGCATACGGCAACTAAGGAGGATATTGACTTTTTGGCCGGAAAACTGGGACAGCACGATCTGGAAATAGACAGGCTGAAGCGGATTAAATAACTGCAGGCCTGCAATTAGCAAGAAAGGTCAAGAATCGGGCTTGAATCCGGTTTACAATGGGGATAGCGCAAAAGGGGGCCGCACATAAGTGTGAAAGTGGACTACTTAAAGCAGATTCAAGCGACGATCGATTACGTGGAAGCACATTTGGCCGATGAGCTGTCACTGGCGCGGCTGGCGCAAGTCGCGAAGCTTTCCGACTTTCATTTTCACCGGGTCTTCCAGTCCATGGCGGGAGAAACGGTAATGGAATACGTGCGCAAACGTCGTCTGGCTCGGTCGGCTTATCAGGTAGCTTACTCGGATTCGCGGCTGCTCGACATTGCGTTGGAGAACGGCTTTCAAAACCATGAGACGTTCACCCGCGCCTTTAAGCGCATGTTCGAGATGACGCCGGCCGATTACCGCAAAAAGGGAATCAAACCGCCGACATACTCGAAGCTGAATGTGCTGCAGCGCAAATACAATCCTTATTTGGGAGGCATTCGCATGGAATACCGTATCGTAACCAAACCCGCATTCAAAGTCATCGGCTATGAGTTTCAAACGTCGACGCATAATGGAGAAAACTTGCAGCAGATCCCAAGCTTTTGGCAAGATTATATTCAGAACGGCTGGTGCCGCCGCATTCCGAATCGTGTCCACCGCGATAGTCCGGTAGAACTCGGCATTTGCCACAGCTTTGACATGGACGCCGGAACGTTCACGTATTTGATCGGCATGGAAGCGGAGCATTTCGAAGACGTTCCCGACGATCTGGCATGCCGCGAATTCGCTTCGGCCGAATACGCCGTGTTCACAACGCCCAAAGTGCCGCAAGACCAGTTCTCGCCCTCGATTCAAAGCACCTGGAAATCGGTGTTCCAGGAATGGTTTCCGCATTCCGGTTACGAGCACGCCGGAACGCCGGAGTTCGAGCTTTACGACGAACGCTGCCATTCGGACAAACAGGAAGTGCAGATGGACATCTATGTTCCGATTAAACGTAAAAACGCCTAATATGCAGCAAAGGATGCAGCCTTATTGTAGGGGCTGCATCCTTTGCTTTGTACAGCTAGGAGCCAGGAGCCTGTCCCATGAACTTAGTATGCGAAATGACGGATGCTATGCAGGCGTTAGCGGCACAGAGGCAGTCATAGGTCGACCGACCTCCGTCAGGCAGCGCAAACACGCACACTGGGAGCTGAGCGCAAATGCAAATCCGCCCGCCAGACTCCTAGCTATGTCGGAGTCACGCCGTAAGCCGCTCACGTTGTGCAGGGCTGATTTTCGATGGCAGCCTCTTGCCATCGTTCTGGCCGGCGCTTCGAATTCTACGCTCCGCCGTATTGTTTTTGCTAGATTTGACTGATTTGCGAAACGGGTCTGTTCGATCGCTCTTTACAACTATTAGCGTTTTGGCCGATGCTCATGATCCTAAAAAAAGATTGGATAAACACCAGAGTATTGAGAAAGCCGCAACGCTCTGTCAGGTCAGTTAGCCTGAGGAGGGCTAATTGGGGCTGCAGCCGTTCGTGAAGCAACTTGGCAGCCCATAAAACCTGCGAAAGTGCAGGCTTTTTATGCGGATGAGGCCCGTTTTGAGAAAAAGCCTGCGATTGTGCAGGAATTCCTGATCAAAATGATCCTGAACCCATTTATTCGCGAAAAAAACTGCAGATTTGCAGGAATATTTCGCTGCTGGCATACCAACGAGGAAAAAGCTGCACTTTTACAGGTTTTCCGCGCGCGTTCAAACAGACGGGCTTCCTCCTGCGTGCGAGTTTTTCAACAATCTGGTAAACAACCAGTATCATTAAAAAAGTTAATGCTTGCGGAAAAGCTGATATTCAGTTTTACTTAAACACCACTCTGTAATATAATAATTGTGTTCTCACAGCAGCTCAATTTGAAACAGCTCCTCCAGATCTTTGCCCAATACATCGCTCAATTTTTTGGCCGTCGCAGGTCCTACCGGTTTCATGGAACGTTCTAGTAAGCTGATATAAGCATGGCTTAAACCCGAATGCTTCGCCAGTTCTCTCTGGGTGTAGCCCTTAATAATTCGCGCTTTAATGAATGCATCGGACTTCGCCATAATTCTCATATCCCTGCAAATCCCCCGTTCTCTCTTTTGTTTACAACTGTTAATTCCATTGAACCGCTTTATTTCAGGTTAAGTGACTTTATATCCATTAGAAACCTTATTGCATCTCGGCTGCGTTGGCACTCAACCTCCGTTCTCATTTTGTTCCCCTGATTGACATTATACCATTATTTTCCGCTATTGCAATCAATTATGTTTACTTTTGTATATTTTTTTCTTGTCTGGCTTTGCTTTACTTTTGACAGCACAAAAAAGCCAAGTCCCGGCAGTACCGACTGCCAGGGCTAGGCTTTTTATCGAGAAAGTTCCTGAAAATTTCTTGTGCAGCCGGCAGATCGATATGGAGACGGTACGGTTCTGTCCCCACGCAAGCTCGCCGCCGCCCAAAAGCGATAACATGACTTTTCGCGTACGCCAGAATGAGCGCAGCCGCCCATCTGCTGGAGTCGACCGACATGCCGATCAGCCAAATCGCGCAGCGGGTCGGCTATTCGATTCTTGAACGCTTGGCGACGCCTTCAAGTAATATAACGGCCCCCCGGCAAGTCTGTCCTCGTTTCGCACAAAGTATCGTCCGCTCAGCTTGCTCCCGAGCGTGAGTTCACCCCGAGCTGACAAAAGCGCCGTCGGTCTCGCGCCAGAAAGCCTGCAAAAGTGCAGCTTTTTGTTCGCAGATGCGCGTGCTTCGAAACATTCCTGCAAATATGCAGGCTTTTTAACAAATATGCGAGCTCAAACACATTATGAGCCGGTATTCCTGCACTTTCGCAGGCTTTTCCTCCAAACGAACCACTTGCACGGAAAATACCTGCACTTTTGCAGGCTTTGCGGACTGCCTGGCCGCTGAGCCGGGACTGTCGAGCCGCTGCGCGGACTGCCGAGCCGCTGAGCGGACTGCCATGTCGCTACGCGGACTGCCAAACCGCTGCGCGGACTACGACCCGCTTGGCGGAGCCCCGGAGCCCTGGCCCCCCGGCCTACCGGAGCTCGCGGCTTATTTTAGCTTGTCCAGTTTGTTCATCAGCAGCCGGATTTTGGCATCCGTATCGGACCCTTTCGACGGCGTGTACACGCTGCAGCGCAAGTCCGACCGCCCCTGCACCTGCATCGTCGTTAAATCGAACAGCATTTTCCCGACTTTGGCGTGGCGAAACTCGATGAATACTTCCGGCGCAGAGCTGACATCGTTGTGGTTCCAAAACGTCCGGAACTCCGGATTGCGCTCCCCGATTTTTTGAATAAATTCGCTGTACCAGTTGTCTCCCGCGTACTGCCCGTAGTAGGAGCGGAACATCCCCAAAAAGCCCCTCACAAAATCGCTCCAGTTCACCGCCAGCGCCTTCAGCTCTTTGCGCGTAAACAGCAGCCAGATCATGTTGCGTTCTTCCGCGGGAATCCGTTCAAAATCGAGAAATACCCCGGCCGCCGCCTGATTCCAGCCGACAATGTGGCACCTCCGGTCGAAAATAATCGCCGGGCACTCCCGAAGCTCAGTCAAAATCCGCTCCAGCGCCGGGCTGATCGTCGGCGTACTGTCGACAACGGCGGTTGGCGCCGGCTGCTCCAAAGCCAGCAAAAACATATATTGACGCTCATCTTCGCTGAGCTGCAGCGCAAAAGCAATCCGTTCCAGCACCTGGACGGACATTTTGATCTCTCTTCCTTGTTCCAGCCACGTGTACCAGGTCGTGCTGACGCCTGCGATCTGCGCGACTTCCTCTCTCCGCAGCCCGGGCGTGCGTCTGCGGCTGCCTGCCGGCAGCCCGGCGTCGCTCGGCAGCAGCTTGGCCCGGTGCGCCGTCAAAAATTCGGATAACGCTCGCAAACGTTCTTTCGAATCCATCAAAAATCCCCCCATCATGTAATTCATTATACCAGTATAAACCATAACTTGTAATAGGATAATTCTTATGCCAAACTATTAAAAAAGCTTAGGAGGGATCATCTGTATGAAACGAGTAGTCATTACGGGAATGGGTGTCATTAGTCCGATCGGACAGGATGCGGAAACGTTCTGGAAAAATTTGGTCGATGGACAGTCGGGTATTTCACATATTGACACGTTCGATACCTCGATCTACAAAACGAATGTCGCCGGGGTCGTTCGCGGCTTTGACCCGGAAGCCGCCATCGGCGGACGCGATGTGCGCAGAATGGACCGCTACTGCCAATTCGCGGTCGCAGCAACCAAGCAGGCGCTGGAGGATGCCGGCCTCAGCATCGATGAGACGAACGCCGAGAAGGTCGGCGTCTATATCGGTTCAGGCATCGGCGGCATCCAGACGATGCTGGACAATTACCGGACGCTGCTGGAGCGCGGTCCGGGACGGGTAAGCCCGACCGTTGTGCCGATGATGATAGCCAACATGGCCGCCGCGCAGGTGAGCATCCGCTATGGCATCAAAGGCCCCGTGCAGGCACCCGTCACCGCCTGCGCCACCGGCAATAACGCCATCGGCGAGGCGTTCAAGCTGATCCAGCGCGGGGGCGCTGAGGCCGTCATCGCCGGCGGAGCCGAGGCGACGGTCACCGACCTCGCGCTCGCCGGCTTCGGCAACGCGACGGCGCTTGCGGGGCGTACGGACGCGCCGGAGAAGGCCAGCCGCCCGTTCGACGCGCAGCGCGACGGCTTCGTCGCCGCCGAAGGCGCGGGCGTGCTCGTGCTGGAGTCGCTCGAATCGGCCGAGCGGCGGGGGGCCCGCATCCATGCCGAGATCGTCGGCTATGGCACGACTTCGGACGCCTACCACATCGTGGCGACCGATCCAGAAGGCGATGGCGCGTACCGGGCCATGCGCATCGCTCTTGACGACGCCGGGCTCGCCGTGGAGGAGATCGGCACGATCAACGCGCACGCGACAAGCACGCCGGCCGGCGACCTGTCGGAGACACTCGCCATCAAGCGGCTTCTCGGCCGCAGAGCTTACGAGGTGCCGATCAGCGCGAACAAATCGATGCTCGGCCATATGATGGGCGCCGCCGGCGGCGTGGAAGCCGTAGCGCTCATCAAAACGCTGCAGGAGCAAGTCATACCGCCGACGATCAATCTGGAGCATGCAGACCCGCAGTGCGATCTGGACTATGTTCCTTTGAAAGCAAGACCCGCTCAGCTTCAAATCGGCTTGTCCAATTCGTTTGGCTTTGGCGGCCACAACGCGGTTGTCATTTTCAAAAGATTTTCATAAACATTTTTCCGGCCTCATCCTCGCGATCCAGTTATTAATATATGAATCCTCCCAAAGGGATTGTAATAACTAAAGTAAACTGTTAATATATTAATGTTAACTTATGTTTACTTATGGATCGTTCGTGAGGGTGATGAAACGTGTATTTTTACGATAAATTAAAAGATATGCGCAAGTTGAAAGGTTTTACGATCCGCGAGCTGGCCGACCGTTCGGGAGTTTCTGCGGCATACATTTCCCAATTGGAGAACGGTAATCGCGGCGTGCCGTCGCCGGAAGTTTTGATGAAGCTGTCCGAAGGACTGAACACTTCGTACTCGGAACTTATGGAAATTGCCGGATATTTGGAGTCCGCCCAGCCCGTTCAGGAATATCAAAGCGATCCCGTCAATCTGCGCCGGTTTATTCGCGAGAATGAGCTTATGTTCGACGGAATTGTGCTGACTCCTGTGGACAAAGAATGGGTCGAGCGCATGCTCACCGTGCTGTTCTGGAAGGAGCGCAAGGCGCGCGACGCCGCAGAACAGCAGGAGAATAGCTGATGAACAGCAATCCCTTTGAAATGACACCCTAAGTCCGCTCCGCTGGAAATCGGGTCTTTCGAGGATTTTCGTTAAACCAAAAAAGGGATTCCACGGTCAGCCGCGGTATCCCTTTTTGATGTTTATTCCAAGCCGCCCTGCACATTCAACTTGTAAACGACCAACCGGTCCGGAGCGGAATCTTCCTTCGAATCCGTTTGCGATAATAACCGCAATTCTCTGTCCTTCGTGATCGAATCCGTCGTGTAATTCCCGGAAAGCCGGTATCTCGTCGCCTTCCCCGAGCCGGTATCGATTGCGACAAGCTCCTCGTGATCCGTCGGCAGTTCGCTTCTGCCTCCGGGCCGAAGCGTAAAATACAGCTTCCCCCTGTCCGACAGCAGCTTGCCCATGTTGGCTTGAAGCTGCCAGAATAAGGTGCCGACCGTTCCTTTGTCCGGCTCAATGCGCAGCAGCCTGTAGCCTTGGATCAAGTAAAGCGCGCCAAGCTCTTTATTAAACGTATAGGAATTTTCGCCTGTCGGGGTAGCATCGTAAATCCCGTCCGGCTGCGACCGGGGGAACGAAATTTCCTTTTGCCAATTTCCGTGGCTGTCAAATACATGCATCCGGTCATCCAGCAGCAGGAGCACCTGATTGCGATACGGAATTAGCTTGGCGGACCCGCTCATGTTGGTCATTGCGCCAATATAATGCGTTATTATCGTATGTTTGCGGGTATCGTACAAGTAAAGCCGGTCCATAAGGAAAACCCATAGCATATGGTTCGCAGCTTCGTATACAGCTTCCGGGGCAGCGCTGACGTCGACAAGAGGCAGTTGCCCTGTCTCTTCCGCACGGGACGGCTGGAGCGAAATCTGCTTCAGTTGCCGGTTCATAAGCAGAATGCCTTGCAGGCTTTGAACTTCAAGCTCTTTTTGAGCTGTTACGGTGAGCCGCGAGGGCACCGGAACGCTCGCTTCATCCACCAGCTTCCACTCTCCGCTCAGCTTTAAAACCCGGTTGCCCACCGTATCGGCCACATACCAGTACCCTTCTTCTTGCGCAAAATCAGCCGCTGTTGCGCACGTGACATAACTGCCTGCTGAGCAGCGGACTTTCACCGGCAATCGTCCGGCCGTTTTGAATCCAGCCGCAGCATCCCACGTTTCCATCGTATCGTTGGACAGCACGTACCAGACGCCTGCAATCTGCCGGATCGTGCGGCCTGCGCTGCTGTCCCCGCTTCCGCTGTTGTCCCGCCGCCGCAGCGCCTCCTGCAGTTCCGCGGGAATGGATGACGCATCGCTGCCCGCATGAAGTTCCGGAAAAGAGAAAGTCAGCTCTTTTTGCGGATTGTGCTGTTTCTTTTCTTCGATCGTCTGCCCCTGGGGAAGATCCCTCATCCACAGCGCGCTAGTGTCTTCCTGCTGCCGTACGTTCATCAAATCGCTAAGCGACAAATAGTGCCGAATCCCGTCTTTCGTCGCAGCTACCAGCTTATTGTGCCGCACGATTTCGGAGAAACCCGCCAGCGATGCGGCAGCCGAATGCGCCTCCTCCTGAGAACGGGCCGGCGAGGCCGGCGGATAAGACAACGTTTCTATTCGCTGTGCGCTTGTTTTTACAAAACTTTGCCCGTCAATCAACGTCCAGCCCTGCTCCAAAAGCTGAGGCGAAGGTGTGAACAAAACCGGGCTATAGGATGGAAGCAGGACGCCCTTGGAAGTTTTGTCCCCGGCGCTTCTGACTAGAAGAAGGAAGGCGTCCTTACCGGAATAAACCGGCTGCAGCTTGAGAACCGGGTCCGTCGGAAACGGCACGATTTGCTGGAACTTATATCCCGACAAGCGAAAAATTTGCGGGCCGCCCCCTCCCGCCTGATAGACGAGCAAACCCAGGTCATCTTCCATCATGTAGGCGCCGTCATGCTCTTGAACGTTATCAAATCCGTCCTTGCCGAAAACGGGCTGACCTGACGCGGCAGACGCCTTTTGCAAATTCGGAGAGTAATCGTTCACATAAAACTGTTCCCTCGCCTGCCCGCCGATCCAGTATTCCTGGTACAATTCATCTTTATTTTCGAGAAAAAGCGCGCCCGCCGGTTTTTTGGAAAATGTAACTCTTTTGACAGACTCAGGGGCGAGCTGGATGTCCCCCAGCCTTTTCAACGGATTGCCGGTCAATGCAGCGAGATTGATTTCATACCAATCCCCTTTGCCTTTTTGAACGGAAAGCCCGATATAGGCGGTCGTCCCGCTTCTCCATATGTAGCCTTTTCGCACCGCAGGGAAATTTAAAGGGATATTTTGATAATTGGCGCCGCCGATCCAATCGTAACGAATTTGATTGTTTTGGACGTAAACGACCTGCTTATCGTTGCGCAGCAAAATCAGGGGCTCTTGCGTATCCGTCGAAAAACCTTGCTCGGCCGTCTTCCAAGCGTTTATTTCCTGCAGCTTTCGTTCGATATCGGCGGAAGTGTGATCCGGCTTCGCCGCCAAAGGTTCCGGGGAAACGGACGGATCGGCTCCACGGAGAACATCCTTCAACCGCTCCTCCGGACGTCCGTATGCAAAATAGCTGACGATCAGAATTATTCCGACAAGCAGGCACGCGGCGCCACTCATCCAAATCTTTCTATTCAACCGGTCTCCTCCCTCCCGCCGGAATCTGCGAAGCTTGTCTATCAACTAGGCTAAGAGCGCTTACAGTCAAAACCTATTTTATTTTACCATAGTAAAAGAAAGAAAGAGTATACAAATCCAAAAAGTCATCGCAAAAAAGATAAAACAAGCGGGACTTGGGGCCTGATCCCTGCGATACCGCTTGTGCAGTACAGCCAAAGAGAACCCTAGCGGCATCATCTGTATAGCGTTGCATCGCTAAAAAATCGGCAATACCGCGGGGGATCTTTCCGTGCCGCGAAATGTGCCGTCACCTCTGCCGAAACGAGGTGCCGCATCGTTCCTTGTGGGATAGTTAGGTGACGCTGCTCTTTCTCCGCCCGAAGGCTTGGGCCCGAAAAAATTGCAATGGTCAGACGCACCAACGCTCGCAGCCCCAAGCGCGCGATACGGCGTCGCATGACGGTAGTCGTCACAGGGGGGGGAAGCTGCGACACTTTGCTGGGGCAGCCAGAAGGGGCGCTGCCGTTCGCAAAGCGGCCAGCCTGGCAGGGCAGCCCAAAAACCTGCGAAAGTGCAGGCTTTTTTCACAAAAGTAGCTCATTTTGGCGAAAAGCCTGCAATTGTGCAGTAATTTTCGATAAAAATGAGTCGGAACCCATGCTCGCGGCGAAAAGCCTGCACAATTGCAGGAATATTTCGTAGCCAGCGCATCTATGAGCAAAAACCTGCACTTTTGCAGGTTTTCTTCACGTTACAAGGTAGATTGAGCAGGAATGTCCGACCAAGACAGGACATAAACCTATATTCTAGCTAAAAAAACGGATTTCCCTAGAAAGTGTTCGAAACAAGCGCACCAATGAGCAAAAACCCCCCACTTTATACGAAAATATAACGCAGTAGACCTGGTTAATTTCACACTGTGGGGGTGACGCCCACAACGTTATAGGAGTTTTTTCAAGTTTTCTTCGTGCAGCCAGGCAGATTGTGCGCCGGCTCCGGCGTGTGGGTTTCTAGCAGCCTGGCTTCTGAGGATGTTCGGCACTGCGCGTTGCCTGCGATATGCCCCCGGCCGGCCGCAGGTTTTTCGGGTGATCCCGCTAGCAAGCCGACATAGGCGCGCAAAAAAAACAGGCCGCCCCCTCCGGCAGAATTCAGCATTCATCTGCTTTGGGAACAGCCTGTTTATGTTATTTTGCGTTGGCGAGCAGGCGTTTCGCTGTGCCGTTCTCGGTTTCGATCAACTCGTAAATGTTAACCGATACCGGAGTGACGAACTGCTGGGAAGTGACGTTGCTCGCATCGATGATCTGGGTGCCGCTGATCAGCTTGTTCGCGCCTGTAAAGGTAGCGTCTTTGGAACCGAGCACGCGACCCGCACCATCGACAATTTCAAATCTCAGCTTGGAGAAGTTGTTGTCGACGACGACATTTTCCTTTTGCGTAATGTCCAGATCCAGATTGATTTTATAGGAATATTGCGACTGGGCATAAGTGAAAGCGACAAATGCGCTGTTCAGCTTTAGATCAAACGGATATAAAGAGTACGTATTGCCGGTTTCTTCGGTTTGAGCCTTCGTTTGCAGCGAAGCGACCGTTGTCGTGTAAGGCGCCGCCGCCTGCGCGTCCAGCAGCTTCATGGAGAACGTGTCACCTGTTTCCGACTCCGGCACATTGTAAGAGTAGCTGACAACGTAGCTGAGGCCCGGATTCATTGTAGTCGTTACCTTCGCTTGCCTGGAGCCGCGGTAAGTGACCCCTTTGCCGTTGGACAATTCCGTTTGGAATGCCGGAACGTCTGCCGGCACATCGCTTTTGTTCGTCAGCTTGAATTTGGCGACGACCGTTTTGAAGCCTTCGCCCGGATTCTCGTGAAGGTGCAGCTCCATCAGCGACACTTCGGTTTTGCTGTCAACCACTTTCGTCATAGGGTCGAAAGCGATCGGAGTGCCGATCGTGTAAGCCGTGCCAGCCGCATTTCCTTGTCCGGCAGCCGGCCAAGCGAAGCCAAGCTTGCCCGTGTTGATCGGCGTTGCCTGCGCGCCCGCTTTGGCGATGAACGAATCCGTGGTGACCAGCAGGAGGTCGGAAACCGTCGCACCGTTGTCAATCGGAATGGCGAAGTGAATGTATTTCTTTTCGCCTCCGTCCAAAGTTACGGCATCCTGCTCCGTTCGTTTGCCTTCGAACGTTTTTTGAGCGGTTTGGGCATCCAGACGGAAGGTCGGAACCGTTTCCCGGCCGCTTCCCGGATTTTCGGCAAGCAGTGTAACTACGACCGCCCGGCCGCCGCTCGTATTTTGTGCAGCCGCTGCAGACGACGTGTTTTGCGCAGCTGCTGCAACCGGCGTATTTTGCACAGTCGCTTCAACCGGCGTGTACACAAGCCCCGAGTTCAGCCCGGGAATCGTGAACGCCTGTCCCCAATTGAGCAAATCAAGCTTTTGCAGCGCCGCGTTGCCGGTTCCGTACCATACGGAGCTTGCCGGCATCGTCAGCAGCGTCGTTTCCTGCTTCGGATACGAATAGATGTCCACGTTGACGAAGGAGATCGAGTCGATTTTAGTCAATTCTTTGCTGTCAACGACCGCCATGTAGGTCAGTTCGCCGATTTCTTTCGGCTGCAGAGCCGCCTTGTTGCTCACGCTCGGCTGAAGCGTATAGACGAGGCCTTCCGCCGTCCGCACGCGAAGCTCATGCTCCGGCAGGCGGTTTTGCGTCTCGCCTCCGTTGTATACCCTAACGGTTGCCGATATTTGCAGGCCGTTCGCCGTAGATTCGACGGCGATATTTTTAATCGCCGCGCGAATGTCGCTCGTCAGCCCGTAATTGGACGACGGAGCAGCTGCGACAACTGCCGCAGCGTCCGCAGCGAACACCGGAAGCCCTCCTTGAATGATCATCGTACCGATGACTAACGCGGTAAAACCCGTTTTCCATGGTTTTTTCATGCTCGTGTACTCCTTGTTCTGAGATTTGCGTTTCTTATTTGGCTGCCGGAGTCGCCGATGGCGAAGGCTGGGCCGCTTCCGCTTTTTGCCCGTCCTTCAATGTGTTTTGCCCGGTTACGACAAGCTGTTCGCCGTCCTTCACACCTTCAAGCACCTCTTGAAACTCCCCGTTGATGCGTCCAAGCTTCACTTTGCGTTTTTGATACTGGCCGTCCTGCAAAATGTACACATAGGTGTCCGATTCCTCGCGGACGACGCTTAAAGTAGGCACGGAGACGACTTGTTCTTCTTTTTCCGTTGTCAGTTGGACCATGTAACGCGTGCCCGGCTGCAGCTGATGGTCGGGGTTCGGGACCTCAAGCTCCAACGTATACGTTTTGGTCGTTGCGCTCATGATCGGCGCCAAATAGCTGATTTTGGCGGTTCCCTTTTTATCGGGGGCGTCCGGATTGTAGTATACGAGCTCCTGCTTGCCTTTGACAAGCTGATAGTTCGTTTCGGACAGCTCCGTTTTGATTTTAATCGGGTCAACCTGCTGTACCTGGCCGACTTTTCCCGCCGCTGCGGAAACGCTCTGTCCGACGACGATCGTAAAGTCGGTCAAAATGCCGCTGCCCGGCGCTTTTACGCTGTAGTTCTCCAGCGAGCGCGTTGCGTCATCCAGGGCAAGGGCCGATGATTCGGCTTGCGTTTGTATCGACGATATCGAATCGCTTGAATCGAAAGCCGACAGCTTGTTTTGAACGGATTCGAGATTCATCTGCGCCGTGTCGAGCGCCTGCTTCGTTTGATCGACCTGATGCTGGGTTACGAGGCCCGCGTCGAAGTCATTGCGGATCTTGTTGTAATCCTGCTTGGCATTTTGCAAAGCAGTCTGCGATTTTGTCACGTTATCCGCCAAATCTTTGCGGTTGTTGACTTTGTCTTTTTGGGCTTGCGACAGCGATTCCTGGGCGCTGCGCAGGGCGAGCTCGCTCTTCTGTTTGGCCGACACCGCATCTTTGCTGTCGATCACGAACAAAACATCGCCCTTCTCCACGTACTCGCCGCGCTTTTTCAAAACTTCCGTGACCTCGCCGTTCGCTTTGGGAATGACGTCCAAAGTCGTGCCGGCCGCTAAGTCGGCCACCTGTTCAATAGGACTGCTGATCGAATGCTTCGCGATCGCATCGGTTTTTACCGGTCTCGGCGTTATTTGCGTGGTTGCCGCACCGCTCCCGCCCGGAGCCGAGCAGCCAGCGGCCAGAAGCGCAGCCGCAGTCAAGAGAGCGAACACTCCTATAGTTTTACGTTTGTATTTTTTATTTTCCGTGCTAACCTTTTTCATCTATGTGCCTCCCTTAATTAAACCTCGACTGTGCCCGGCGATGCGTTCTCGCTGTTTTTGCCGCCTCTTTTGAACATACGGGAAACTCTGCTTTTAAAGCTTTCGATCAATTCGTAGACGATCGGCACAACAACCAGAGTCAAGATGGTCGATGTGGTCAAACCGCCGATAACGACGACCCCAAGCCCTTTGCCGATCAGGCCGCCTTCTCCGGAAATGCCCAGAGCAAGAGGGATAAGCGCCATAATCGTCGCGCCGGCTGTCATAATGATCGGGCGCAGACGAACTTTTCCCGCTTCAATCAGCGCATGCCGTACCGTGTAGCCTTCTTCGCGCAGCTGTTGAGCACGGTCCACCAACACGATCGCATTCGTAACGACGATCCCGATCAGCATCAGAAACCCGATCATGGAAGTTACGGTAAGCGGCTCTCTCGCTATGACGAGTCCGAGCAGGCCGCCGATGACGGCGAGCGGAAGCGAGAACAGGATGGCGAACGGCGCGCCGGCGTTGCCGAAAGCGAGCACCATGATCAAATAAACGACGAATACGGCAGCCGCCATGGCGACGAACAATTGCGAGAAGCTGCTGTTAATATCGTCCGATACCCCGCCGGCTTTCGTCGATACGCCATCAGGCAGCGTCACTTCGGCCAGCGCCTGCGACAGTTTCTGGCTGACGCCGTTTTTATTACTGGAATTGATTTTGGCCGTCACTTTCACAAGCTGTTGGCGGCCTTCCCGGCCAAGCGAAGCGGCGCCTTTGATTACATTGATTTTGGCGACTTCCTTCAGCAGAACCGTGGAGCCCGTGGAAGTAGTGAACGGAATATTGCCCAGCTTTTCCAAGGTGTCTTTATCTGTTTTATCCAGCGACACCGTTGTGGTGTATACGATATTGTCGAACTTCATATCGCCAAGAGCCTGTTTCTGGATCCAGGCGCGCGCGGTATCCCGGACTGTCGCAGCGTTCAGACCGTAAGCTCTCGCTTTTTTCTGGTCGACGGCGATTTCGACTTCCGTCTTCGCGTCGCTCAGGTTATCTTTGACTTCGCTGAGCTCAGGGAACGTGTTCAGCTTCGCTTTTACCAGACCGGCGGCTTTTTCCAGCTGAATCTGGTCTTCCCCTTTCAACGTGTATTCGAAGTCGGTTGAGGAGACTCCCATGTCGCCTTCCATCGATTTGGGCTCGACTTCAGAACCGGCCGGAAGCTCGGAAAGAATGTAATTTTTGACCTGATCCTTGACTCTATCCGGCGCTACGCTGTCGTTGACGCTCACAAATATTTGCGAAGCGTAAGGCGTACGCTCATCGTTATTGCCCGCATACCCGACGAGCCCCTCCACATACGTAAATACCGGCTGGCCTTTAGAATCTTTCGAGTTCATCAGCTCAGTTTCAATTTCTTTCGTTTTGGCGTCCGTTGCATCGTAGGAAGTCTCATAAGGCATCTTCAATTGGAAGTACATCGTTTTGGACGGCTTAGAGCTTGGCAAGAACGAAACGGATAAGAACGGCATCGTAGCGACAATTGTAATGACAAAAATCAAACCTGCAATAAGCAACGACTTGATGCGGTTTTTCAAGCTCCACTGCAGCACTTTTTCATAGAACAAAGTGATTTTGCCGTGCTGCGACTCGTCGTGATGCGCTTTACCCGGCTTGCCTCGCAGCACGAGCAATTTGGCCAGCATCGGAATAACCGTGAGTGCGACGATCAGGGAAGATATGAGCGCGCACGCGATCGTTAAGGCAAACGGTCTGAAAAATCCGCCGATGATGCCGGTTACCAACGCCAACGGCGCAAATACCCCTACCGTCGCTAGTGTGGATGACGTAATCGCCATCGCCACCTGGCTCGTTGCCAGAGCGATAACCGATTCTTTGCGTTCCTGCGCTTTTTCCAGCGAGGCGTAAATATTTTCGATAACGACGATGGAATCGTCGACGACACGGCCGACCGCGATAAAAATACCGCCGAGCGTCATCGTGTTCAGCGTCAATCCCAGCTGCCCCATCAGCAATAAAGTAATGAGGATGGACAACGGAATCGATACGAGCACGATCAGCGTCATCCGGACGTTGCGCAAGAAAATCAGAATCATCAACGAGGCCAAAACGGCGCCTACGACCCCTTCGCGAATCAGACCCGTGATGGATTCCTTGATCTGGTCTGCGCTGTCGTACGTATTTTTGAACGTTACGTTCGGCATCGACGATTTCCAGCCGTGAATCATCTTCTCGATGCCTCCCGAGAATTCGACGGCGTTGGCGCTGCCCGATTTGTACATCACCATCGCGATAGCCGGTTTGCCGTCCAACCGCCCGATAAATTTGGACTCCGTGACGGATTTGACTTTGGCCACCTGGGAGAGCTTGACGATATCTCCCTTGGGCGTCGTAATTTCAAGCTGTTCAAGCTCGTACAAGCTTGTAATGTTGCCCGTTACGCGGGCCATCTTGTCGTTGCCGCTGATCTCGACGCTGCCAATCGGACTTTTCGCGACGGCGGCATTGATGGCGGCACTCAGCGACGATGGCGACAAGCCGTATACTTCCATGGCGCTTGCGTCCAGTTCGATATCAAGCGACGTATCGCGCGCGCCGACGATATCCATATGGTCGATGCCATTGATGCCCTCAAGCCCCGGCTTGATTTTGTCTTTGAACAAAGCGTCCAGCTCGGTTTGGCTCATGCCGTTTTCGGCGTAGGCGACTAAATAGTTCGTCGGGATGGATGCCGCGCCGAATGTGGATGCTTTTGGCGTTCCTGCGGCAGCCGGCAATTTCACCTCGGCAAGCAAATCCTGAACGTCCTGCTTCTTTTGTTTCGCCTCCACATTTTCTTTGAACTTCAAAATGATCGTCGAGAAATTATCGCTCGAGGTTGAGCTCATGGTATCCAGATCTTCCATGTTAGCCAATTTCTCCTCGATCGGATCCGTAACTTCATCCATAACATCCTTGGGCGCTCCCGCATAGGTTGTTGTTACAACAACATACGGAAAGGATACGTTCGGCATGTTCTCGACCTTCAACTGCGTAGACGTATAGAGCCCGCCCACAAAAAGCATGATCATGATGATGAACAGCGCCGACACGTTTTTCATGGAAAACTGTGTAATTCGATTCATTCCTGCACTCCCCTCGTAACAATCGTGTTGCACATTTGGATCAAAATCAAATGTTCGTATGCTCAAGATACCCGGTGAATATGAACCCAATATGAACTAAAAGAAAAACCTTGGAAAATATTTCTCCAAGGCTTCGCTTCACAGATTAATTTTTCGGATGGTGCATTACAATCGGCAGCGTGACCACGAATAACGTGCCTTCCCCCGGTTCGCTTCGCAAATCGATCGTTCCCTGATGCATCTCGACGATTTTTCTGACGATAGCCAGCCCGAGCCCGTTTCCTCCCTTATCGCGCTGTCTGGCCTGATCAGCTTTGTAAAACCGGTCGAAAATCCGCTCCTGATCTTCTTTGCGGATGCCGATGCCGCTGTCCTTGACCAGAACCCGTATCCGGTCCATCCGGGTCACAAGCTTCAAACGTATTTTCCCGTGCGGCGGGGTAAATTTGATAGCATTGCCGAGTAAATTGATCCAAACCTGATTCAACTGATCGGCATCCGCCGTAATTTTAACTCTGGGCAGCTCCAGTTCCATTTCCAGATGCTTCTCAGACCATTGAGGCTCGTAAAAAACGACGACTCTGCGCAGCTGTTCATCGAGGTCAAAGGTTGCAGGATGGAAAGGATGATGCTCGGATTCGAGGGAAGCCAGCTTTAACAAATTTTCGCTTAGCCTCGACAGCCTCTCGCTTTCCCGTTCGATAATTTCCAAATACCGGTGGCGGTCCTCCTCCGTAATTTCCGGTTGTCTGAGCGCCTTGGAAAAACCGCGGATCGATGTGAGCGGCGACTGAATCTCGTGGGATACGTTCGAGACAAAATCCTGTCTCATTTGCTCCAGCTGCTTTAATTCCCCGGCCATATGGTTAAAGCCTTCCGCAAGCAGTCCGATCTCGTCCTTCCGCTTGATCTTTACATTGACGTTGAAATTGCCGCGGGCAAGACGATTCGTCGCCAGGGTCAGCTTTTTGATCGGATTGACAATATACCGGGAAGCGAACAAAATAAGGATGCTTCCGATAATCAGGACGACCGCAAGTCCGGTCAAAACCGCAGCCCTCGTCTGCCCTTTGCCTTCCTCGGATATTTTGGGAGCGACAAATAAAGCGTACGTCCTTCCGTCCTTGACAAGAGGAATACCGACCTTGATCGTGGCAAGATCGCTCAGATTGTCGGTGTACCGCACGCTGTTTTTGTAAACTTCGCCTTGCAGCACTTGCTGCACCTCTTCGGGCTGAATAACGGGGAAGTACTTCTTGTCTTGAATGCCGTAAGTTTGAAAATTTCCGCTGTCTTTGAACAATGTTAAAGAAAATCCGTCGTTTAGTTTGGTGCTTGATTTCAATATATCTTCCAAAGGGACGGATGGAAACGTTTCGCTCATTTCGATAACCCGATTGCCTGCAGTAAGCAGCCCGGCCTGAATCTGCACGGAGATCTGGCTGGTAAAAAATATCATGGTCACCGGAAAGGCAAGCAGCACGCTGACAATGACGACGGCGGAATAGGTCAGCACAACGCGCAAATAAAGCGTTTTGATCATGACTTGACCTCAAGCCGATAGCCCAAACCGCGGATCGTCACGATCTGGAATTGGTCCGTTTCGTTCTCGAAGCGTTCCCGGATCCGTTTGATGTGCACGTCAACCGTCCGCTCGTCGCCCTCATAGTCGATTCCCCATATTTGCTCGATTAACTGCGCGCGTGTAAAAATTTGCGCCGGATAGCTGGCCAGCTTGTAAAGAATTTCGAATTCTTTAAGCGGCAGCACGACCCGTTGATCCTTTACGCGCACCTCATACTGCATGCG
The DNA here is from genome assembly GCF_056120505.1 of Paenibacillus sp. sgz302164. Taxonomy (NCBI): domain Bacteria; kingdom Bacillati; phylum Bacillota; class Bacilli; order Caryophanales; family Paenibacillaceae; genus Paenibacillus; species Paenibacillus sp. sgz302164. The sequence goes on from NZ_JBVYOL010000001.1 coordinate 307,936, forward strand.
GTCAATGACAATGTCCCCGATTTGCACCGTCTGGGAGGAGGCGATCCGGTACCGCTTCAACAGCGCCCTCACGCGCATCACCAGTTCCACGGGATCGAACGGCTTGACGACATAATCGTCCGTCCCGAGCTTGAAGCCCTTCACTTTGTCGGCGGACTCGCCCTTCGCCGTAACCATGAGCAGCGGAAGATCGCTGTACTGGGCCCGCAGCTCGCGGCACAGCTCCCAGCCGTCCATAAGCGGCATCATCACATCGAGAACGACCAGATCGATCTGCATCGTTTCAACGATGGCGAGCGCATCCTGTCCATTTCCCGCCTCGATCACATCCAGGCCTTCTCCGGCCAAATAAACCCGAATCAGCTCGCGGATATCCAGATCGTCGTCCACAACCAGCACTTTGGCCATGTTATCCCCCCATATAGGCAATCGGGTCTGTCGAGCCCGCTTCCTCGAACCCTTTCAAGCGCAGCCGGCAGCTGTCGCATTCGCCGCAAGCTTCGGCCTTCCCGTTGTAGCAGGAAGTCGTCAGCTCGTACGGTACGCCGAGCCTCAGCCCTTCCTCAATAATTTGCGCTTTCGTCCACTCGATCAGCGGCGTTTCAATCGTTATTCCTTTGCCTTCGACGCCGACTTTGGTCGCCAAGGCGATGACTTCCTCGAATTTGCCGATAAACGCCGGACGGCAGTCCGGGTAGCCGCTGTAATCGAGCGCGTTGACGCCGATGTAAATCGCCTCGGAGCCGGTAACTTCGGCATACGAAGTCGCAATCGATAAAAAGAGCAGGTTGCGCCCCGGCACATAAGTGACGGGAATTTCCGGCTGCTCCTGAGCGGAATGCGCCGATTCGCCGGCCGCCGCATGCGGAACGTCAATGGAATCGTCCGTCAAAGCGCTGCCCCCGAAATCTTTCAAAAAATCCAGCTTGATGATTTTGTGCCTCTCGCTGACGCCGTAATGTTCGGCAACCTGCCTCGCATTTTCAAGCTCGATACGGTGTCTTTGCCCGTAATCGAACGTGAGCGGGTAAATCTCGTACCCTTTCGCTTCGGCAATGCCCATGCACGTCGTACTGTCCAGGCCTCCGCTTAAAATGACCACAGCTTTCTTTACCGGCTCGTTCATGCTATCCACTCCGTTTATTTATTGAAATTAAACCCCGCGCATCGCAGGGTCCCAAATGATTTTGTGCAGCTGCATGTTCAGCTTGACGTGCGCAAGCCCGCTTGCGAGCATCAGCTCGACCAGCTTGCGCGGCGGCATCGTCTCCCACACCGGGCTGAACATGGGCAGCGCCGCCGTCGGATGCTTGTCCAGCACCTCTACCGCGGTGCGGAAGTCAAGCTCGCTGCCGATGACGAACTTCAGCTCGTCCTGCTTGCGCAGCAGCCCGAGATTGCCGGCCAGCATCCGGTCCATTTCCCCGGAATCCGGCAGCTTGAAGTCCATGATGTACCGCACCTTCGGCGACTCGATCCGCTCGATGAACATCGCCAGATCGACCGCACCGTTCGTCTCGATGTGCAGGTCGTCGACCTGCTCAAGCGCGGCGAGCGCTTCAACCAGGGCGAGCGACTTCTCGCCGTACAGCAGCGGCTCTCCGCCGGTCAGGCAAATATGCCGCGAGCGGTACGTCCGTACCCGATCGACGATTTCACCGATCGTCATGACGAACTCGGCCTCCGCGGGCGGATAGCTGTACTTCGTATCGCACCACGTACAGCGCAGATTGCAACCAAAAAGACGGACGAAGACCGTCGGAAACCCGGCGCGGGTTCCTTCGCCTTCAACCGTCTCGAAAATTTCCACCATCGGAATACGCGTCTCGCGCATCAGTCTTCCTCCTCCATCATCCCGCGCGTCACCGCCGCGTAACTGGTCGGAGTTTCCCACAGCCGGATCTCCTCCAGCCGGATGGCCGGATACAGCAGCTCCTCAAGCAGCGCTCCATGGATTTGCTCGTACATCCAGACGACCATGTTTTCGGCGGTTGTATTCATCGGCGGCAGCACGTCGTTCAAATACCGGTGATCCAGGCGATCGACAATGCGTTCCTTGGCAATGCGCTTGATATCTCCAAAATCTATGGCGATTCCCCGGCTGTCCACTTTGCCGCTCATGATAACTTGCAGCTTGTACGTGTGGCCGTGCAGATTTTTACATTTTCCCTCATAACAATGCAAATGATGCGCGCTGTCAAACGTAAATTCCTTGGACACCAGTACGGTTTTGCGATGATATTTCAATTGATGCTCTTCGATGTCGCGCCCCAATACCTGTACGTCCTTCGGTATTTCATAGCTCATAGCTTTCACCTCGTGTATGAAAAAACAAGTACTCCCCATTATATCACGGCAAACGTTCTTCTCACAATCGGTTCAAAAAGGTATAATAGGGCAATGCTCATCTTATCCGCTTCAACCGACTATCGTAAAAAAGGAGCTTGAACCCGTGGTGCAACTGCCTGCCGCTTATATAGAACAGATGAAACGCATGCTTGGCAAAGAAGCCGGACTGTTTTTGCAAACGTATGAACAACCGCGAACCCAGGGATTGCGCTTGAACCCGTTGAAGCTTTCGCCGGACAGCGCGGCGGCCGAACGGATTGCCCGCTTGTTTGAATTGGAGCCGGTGCCCTGGTGCGGCACGGGTTATTACTATGACGAACGGTTCCGTCCCGGAAGGCATCCGTGGCATGCGGCCGGACTTTACTATATCCAGGAGCCGTCGGCCATGTCGGCCGTTGAGCTGCTGGCGCCGGAGCCGGGCGATACCGTTCTCGATCTTGCCGCCGCGCCAGGGGGCAAATCGACGCAAATCGCCGGCAAAATGCGCGGCAAAGGGCTGCTCATTGCCAATGAAATCCATCCGGCCAGGGCGAAAATTTTGTCCGAAAACATCGAGCGCATGGGCATCGCAAACGCGGTTGCAACGAATGCCCCGCCGGATCGGCTGGCGCAGCGGTTCCCGGCTTTTTTCGATAAAATTATGCTGGACGCTCCTTGCTCGGGCGAGGGCATGTTCCGCAAAGACCATGACGCGATCGCCGAATGGTCCCCCGATCATGTCGCGATGTGCGCGGCAAGGCAGATGGACATTTTGCCCGATGCCGTCGCGATGCTCAAACCGGGAGGCCTCTTGGCCTATTCGACCTGTACCTTCAATAAGGTAGAAAACGAGCAGACCGTCGAAGCGCTGCTGCGCGAATTCCCGATGCTGGAGCTGATCCGGACAGAACGGATATGGCCGCACAAGCACAAGGGCGAGGGCCACTTTGTCGCGCTGCTGCGCAAAGACGGCGGCAGCCGCAAAGAAGCGCAGGACACGGGACGGCGGCCTAAAAGCAGCGGCAGACCGGACAAAAACGCCGCCGAAGCCATCCGGCAGTTCGCCGGCTTTTGCAAAGATGCGCTGCCGGACTTCCGGCTGGAAGAGGGCGAGCCGCTGCTGTTCGGAGACCAGCTCTATATGCTGCCTTCTGCAGTTGGCTCGGATTTCGGCAGCCGCGATCTGGACGGCCTCAAAGTGCTCAGGCCGGGGCTGCATTTGGGCGAGCTGAAAAAGAACCGCTTCGAACCGTCCCACGCGCTCGCCCTAGCGCTCGATGCCGCGGCTATGGCCACGGCCAAGACGTTTAACGCGTCTGCGGATTCCGAAGATGCCGCAGCTTACTTGCGCGGCGAAGCGCTAACGACCGGCCGGGACGTCAACGGCTGGGTGCTCATGACCGCAGACGGGTTTCCGCTCGGCTGGGGCAAAGAAAGCGGCGGCCAGCTTAAAAACCATTACCCCAAAGGGTTGCGCCGGGGTTGAGGCCAGTCCAGATGGCCGCGTATTTCCTGGATGCGCTCGTTCTCATCGCGCAGGTCGGATTCGATCAGGGCAGTCAGCCGCCCGATCTGATCCACTACCGAATCGGGAAGATCAACCTCTTCCACCGATTTTACTATATAAAGCAAACATTGCAGAGTCTCGTGCATGAGGCTCTTTTTCTTGCCCGTCAGCACAACTTCCGTTAAAAAAACAAGATGGCTCAGTTCCTCCTGGGTCATTTTCATCAGGGACATCCCCTTCCTTGCTCCCATTATCCAACATTTTTTGACAGTCCGAAAGAGCCATTGACATCGGCGGAGATAAAATTTAGAATTACAGTAAAATGTTACTTTCATACTTGCAGTTAAAAGCATGGAAATATGCCAATTTTTCCATGCGAACGCGACTGTATGCTTTACCGCAGCAGACAGCAAACTAAAAAAAAATTTGTGGAGGGATTCTCAAATGAGTCAACAATCCGTACAATCCGAAGTTTTAAAAGTTTTGGCAGAGCGCCACTCGGTTAAGGAATATCAAGCCGGGCACAAAATGCCTAAAGAACATCTGGAGCAGCTGCTGCTGTCCACTTCCCAGGCTCCTTCCTCATGGAACTTGCAGCACTGGAAACTCATCGTAATTGAAGACCAAGCCTACAAAGAAAAGCTGCTTCCGATCGCATACGGCCAAAAGCAAATTGTTGAAAGCTCCGTTGTCATCGCAGTTCTCGGCGATCTGGAAGCGAACAAAAACGTAGAGCCCGTATTCGGTCCGCTCGTAGCTGCCGGCCATATGCCCAAAGAGCTGAAAGATACGCTTGCCGGACAAATCGAAGGCGTGTACCAATCCGCCCAGGTTGCCCGCGACGAAGCGATCCGCAACGCTTCCCTCGCCGCCATGCAGCTGATGATCGCCGCCAAAGCGCTCGGCTACGAAACTTGCCCGATGGGCGGCTACGATCCTGTTCGTTTCGTCAAAGAATTCAACGTGCCTGAGCGTTATGTGCCGGTCATGCTGATCAGCGTAGGCTTGCCTGCGAATCCGGCCAGACCGTCCACAAGACTTCCTTTGGAGCAAATTACCGTATCCAACACGTTTTAATATACCGGACTCGTCCACACAAAAAGGCATGCAACTCCCGGCTGCGGGGGTTCCATGCCTTTGTTCGTTTTAATGCACCTGATCGGACTCAAACAAAATCTCGTCGATCAGCTTGTTTTTGTGCAGCATCGATAAATTGACGGTTTCGTAGTCTTTTTCCTTATCCAGTTCTTCCAGCAGCAAAGTCGCAATCAGCTCCCGGTCGTCGGAATTGCCGGGCTCGCGCAAATCGACGAAGCCTGTCAGTTGACGCTGGCTAATATCTACAGTCGCCGTACCGATGGGGTGATTTCCATAGGACGGCTGATAAATCTCGTAAGTAAGCGTATCTCCGTCGTCTCTGACGAGTACGACCTGATAGTCGTCACGCCCGGGCTGCAGAAAGTCACTGTCTGCGTCCTCTTCCTCATCCAGCAAATCGACATGCGCCAGCTCGATCGTATCGATGGGTTCTCCCTTGTAGTTCATATGAATTACGAACGTATCGGTCAAATCTTCATCAAAATCTTTCACGATCAACTCGGCAGCGCAATCCATTTCCACTTCAAAAGGCTCGAATTGCCACTCGACGGCCCCTACGACATCGGAACCGTAGATATGCACGGAAGCCTCTGCGACAATTTCCGCTTCCTGATCATAAATATGGTAATCCACCCGGTTCCTTCTTTCGCCGACAATCACAAGCTCATACTCCGGGAGCTCGTTCCGGTCCGCCGTCATGCCGACTTCATCGGCACCTTCCGGATCGATATCGTCAAAACGCGATTCGTCCCTGATCCACTCATAGTCCGCTTCGTCGTCGCCGTACAACGACGCATCCGGTTCCCGGTCCGGGTAGGCCGACTGCGCCGCGTGATCGGTAGCGATCACGAAATCGAAATCGCTGTATGTGACGAGCACCTCGCATTGCTTGATCCCCAAAGCGTCAATCAAATACTGCATATGAGATTGCATAAACGCGTAAATCTCCTGCTTGTCCGCTTCCGGCAAGGAATGCCGCTCAAGCTGTATGGAGCCGGACAACCGGTCCGCTTCCCTGTACACCAGCGTTAACGTGCCGACAAACTCCCTGTTACACATAATATCGCAAACTTCGCCGCCTGCCGTTTTGAGATCGGGTCTTAACAAGATATCGGCCATGGGTTCGCCCAGCCTCCTCTACGAATCGTTGTTCATTCATTCGTAGAATGTCCCGCATTTGCCTAAAATATGAATGGTCGGGCAGCGCCCGATGCAATAGGATAAGGCCCCTTTTGAACCCCCAAATACGACAAAAACCCTCAAAAATTGAGGGTTCAACCGCCTGTTCGACCGTCTATAGGGCATATTTTAAAATAGCTTCATGCACGCCGTCCTCGTTATTGGACGCTGTAATCGCGTCGGCGGCGGCTTTGACGTCTTCCGGCGAATTGTCAACCGCAATGCCAAGTCCGGCGTACGCCATCATTTCCAAATCGTTATAATAATTGCCGATCGCCATAATTTCGCCGGAATCGATGGCAAGCGACTCGGCCAGCGCGCGCAGGGCGTTGCCTTTGTTCGCCTCGGCGCTCATCACATCGATAAACAGGTCGCCGCTGCGTATCATCCGCAGATCGCCGTACAGCTTCTGCTCATCCCACTCCCGCTGCACCCGGTCGAGCACTTCCGGCTGGCCGAACAGCGTAAATTTCACGATCGGCAGACCGAGCTCCGCCACATCGGTTACGAGTTTGGGGTTGATCAGAAATTTTTTGTACATCTGCTTCTCGTATTCGCCGATGCGTTCGATGTACATGTTAAAAGGCGTACACACGTCAAAGTGAATGCCTTCCCTTCGGGCGTAATCGAGCATCGGATGTATGGCATCAAGCGAAAACGAGAATTCATGAACCAGCGTCTGGCCCCGCTCGTCCGCATGAACGGTCGCAGCGCCGTTGTGCGTAATCATCGTTCCTTCCAGCCCGAGCTCCTGCAAAATCGGCAGCGTGCTGGCAGGCGCCCTTCCTGTGCAGAGTACAATCTCGCTGCCCGCTTCGTGAATTTCCCTTATCGTTTGCTTCGTTTGTTCGGTCAAAACATACTGATCATTGAGTAAAGTGCCGTCGACGTCCAACGCGATTAATTTGTATTTCACTGTACAACCGCTCTCCTGTTCTCCTCATTTTCGTCATATTGTACCATATGAAATCATGGCCCGGGACCGCTTTACAAGAAAAACAATTCGAAAAACTCCCGCCTGCGGCGATTCGGTCGGCTTGACGCGCGGCATGTCTAAGTGTCTCGCATACCGCTTTCCTGCTCGTGCGCGGAGCGTAAAGCAAGCAGTTCTTCTTCGGTCAGCTCCCTGGACTGGCCCGGCTTCAAAGTCTCGTCGAGCCGAAGCGGCCCCATAGACAAACGTTTCAAATACACGACCGTTTTGCCCACAGACTGGAACATTCGTTTCACTTGATGAAACTTACCTTCCATAATCGTCAGCTCAATCTGCGATGACCGTCCGTCCTGGCGGCTTCCGGCGTCCACAATGTTCAGCACTCCCGGAAGCGTTTCGTAGCCGTCGTCAAGGGTAACGCCTTGCGCGAATGCGTCGATGTCCGCCTGCCCCACGTCCCACTCCACTTTGGCAAAGTACGTTTTGGGCACATGCTTGCGCGGAGACAGCAGGTTATGGGCCAGCTTGCCGTCGTTGGTCAGCAGCAAGAGCCCTTCCGTATCTTTGTCCAGCCGGCCGACGGGGAACACCTCGAAGGAAGCGTACGCATCGTCCAGCAGATCGACCACCGTACGGTCGCGATTGTCCTCCGTGGCGGAGACGACGCCCGGCGGCTTGTTCATCATAACGTATACGAATTGTTTATACATGACCGGCTCGCCGTTTACCGTGACGACATCTTTGTCCGGATGGATCTGCATGCCGCTGTCTTTCACCTTGGCGCCGTTAACGAACACCGCCCCGCTCTTGACAAGGCGTTTCAGTTCGGAACGCGTGCCGATGCCCATATGGGCGAGTATTTTATCGAGCCTTTGCGTTTGTTTCATACGCGATTAAGTCCACCTCCAACCGGGCGGGTATTCGTTTTTGAGCATTCCGTCGTGCCATTTGCCCCAGCCGACGGGAAAGCCGTCTATGCAAACCAGGCAGTAGCCCTTGGCTGCAGGAGTGTCCCCGGGGTCGCGGACGATCTCGTCTTCCGCGACCTCCAGCGTCTCGCCCTTCAAGTACCGAAGGGCGCGCGCATCGTCCGAAGCGAGGCTGATCGCCCGCTTCGCTTCGCTCATGCGCAGTCCCATGGCAAGCGCATGGGACGGTTCGAACCGGCCGCGGTGCAGCGCGCCGATGTACCAGCCCGGCCGCACGACTTTCAGTCCGTGCAGCTCGGGCAGGCCCGCCGGCGGCGCGTACGCGTGCTCGCCGTAGCAGACGAGCCGCCCGGCGGTGAAGGGCTCGCTGCGCAGCAGCTCGCGCGCGAACGCCTGCAGCGGCTCCAGGCTCACGGCCGCGCGCGGCGGTTCTGCGCGGCCCTTGCCCTGGCGCAGCGCCTCGCGGCCGCTGCGCTTTGCAGCCGGTGCCGACTCTGCGCCGGCACCGATCGCGGCATCCGCCGCCGCAGGCCCGGCGGATGCGCCTTCGCGCCGCAGCACCGCGGCGAAGTGGCCCTCGCCCTGCAGGCGATGGGGCCACAGCCGCGCCGTTGCGGCGACGGCTTCGCGGGCGCGCGGCGAGAACGCGCCCGGGTCGGCCCACGGCGCCCGCAGCCAGTCCGGGCGCCCCCGGTCGAACGCTGCGGCGTCGACCACAGCGAAATCCTCTCGCCGGTCGAGAAACGCGGCGATTTGCGCCTCGTTCTCCTCCGGCGAGAACGTGCACGTCGAATAGACCATCGTGCCCCCGGGAGCGAGCATCTGCGCGGCCTGGTCGAGCAGCTCCCGCTGCATGAGGGAGCATTCCGTTACGGAATGGCGCTCCCACTGCGCCGTCATGTCCTCTTCCTTGCGGAACATCCCCTCGCCGGAACACGGGGCATCGATCAAAATTTTATCGAAATAACCGCGAAAAACGGAAATCATCCGCTCCGGCTTCTCGTTCAGCACAACCGCGCCTCTGACGCCGGACAGCTCCAAATTTTTCACTAGCGCTTTAACCCGATCCGAATGGATGTCATTGACGACCAGCACCCCTTCGCCCTGCAGCTTGGCCGCGATTTGAGTCGACTTGCCGCCCGGTGCCGCGCACAGATCCAGCACCCGCTCCCCGGGCTTGACATCCAGCAGTTCAACCGGCGCCATCGCGCTCGGCTCCTGAATATAGTACAGCCCCGCATGATAGTAAGGATGCTTGCCGGGCCGGGCGCCTTCTTCGTAATAAAATCCTTCGGCCGCCCAGGGCACAGGGCTAATCGCAAAAGGGGACTTGCTCTCGAAATCTTGGGCCGCGATCTTGACCGCATTCACGCGGAGGCCGTACGTTCTCGGCCGTTCATAGGAATCCAGAAATGACTCAAATTCATCCCTGCCCAGCAAATCGCTCATCTTGTGTAAAAAACCGGCAGGAAGCTTGCTGCTCATGCTCGTATCGATCCCTTTCCGCAATCATTGTCCTGTAATATATCGGTATTATAGCCGACTTGTCACGAAACAGCCAATTATTTTCTTGAATTGAAGAGGAATTACTATTCTTTTTATAGAAGATGTTAGGAAGTAAATTATTAAAAGAGGTGCATAATGAAAAAGCTGTTCATCTATCTCGGTATCGTCGTTATTTTATTTGGAGGTCTTTACTGGGTCAACCAACAATCCAACAAATCGGCGGATAAAGACTATCCGTACAATCCATACGGAGTTTCAGTCAGCAAACTGCATCCGGAAACCGTCAAACAGCTGAACGATCCGAACTATCAAAACATCATTTTGCCGAAAGACCTGGATCAAAGACTTAAAAACAAGGAAACGTTTTTCCAGTACTATTTCGCCTCGACCTGCCCGCACTGTAAAGTGACGACGCCTGTCCTTGTGCCGATGGAAAAAGAGCTCGGCATCGATGTCAAGCAATTTAATCTGGAAGAGTTTAAAGACGGCTGGCAAAAATACAACATCCAGTCCACTCCTACACTCGTGTATTACAAAAACGGCGTAGAAGTGGCGCGTATGGAAGGCGGCATTCCCGAAGGCGATCCGAATGTCGGGAACAAGCCGGAACAATTCAAAGCATTTTTCGAAAAATACAAAAGCTGATTGACGCAGCAACCCCCTGGCTCCGGTTTCCCGGAATAAAAGCCAGGGGGTTTGTTTCATCCGCCGCCGTTTCGCGCACACTTCCATTGTGTTCGCCCACCGGACTCCTATGATAGTTCCTTTATTTTCTAGATCACTCCAAAGAAAGTCGCGACGCTTTGTTAAGGTCAGAAGAAACGGAATAATTTAGGGGACAGCCGCTTTTTCCCAACTTGTGCCTCTCCCGGAACTGTGCAACTGGGCAGAAAGCAGCTCAATAGAAAAAATGCCTGCGAAAGTGCATGTTTTTTCTGCAAAATCGGCTTATTTTGGCAAAAAACCTGCAAAAGTGCAGGAATTTTCGGCGAAAGTGAATCTGAGTCCATGTGTTCGGTGAAAAGCCTGCACTTTTGCAGGAATTCATCGCAGCCAGCGGTAAAGGACGCAAATTCATGTATTTTTGCAGGTTTTCTTCGTATAGTCAGGCACATTGAGGCTATTTTGTTCATGCCTTCTACTCAGTTCACCCACCGAACCCTAGAGTCTGGCGGGTGGAGTTGCTTTTATGCATACCTAACTGCTTGCGCTAGTGTAGCGCCTGAGTGCAAACATCCAGAACCATCTGGCCAGCCCGAAGAACACGGCCGCTATCCCCAAGCTCAAGCCGGCTTGCAGCCATGTCAGCTTGCCGATTATGGCCGCTGCAGGGTACGTAGTGATGAAGGCGATCGGAAAAATATAGGTGAGCGCGAGCCGCAGCAAACCTTTGTACACCGTAACCGGAAACCGCGCCGTTTCAAACACCGAGCTGAACAGGAACGACAAATTGTCGACTTTCACCGCCCAGAACGAAAATATCATCATGCCCATCCAAAGGGAATAGACGACGACGAGCGACGCAGCGAACACGACCACAAAAATGGCCGTCTGCCCGGCTGTAGGCACGGCGCCCATCCGCCACAGCGCAAACGCGACCAAGCCAAGGCCGAGCACCACATCGGCCAGACGCCAAAACACCAAATGCCTGAAGCTGATATAAAATTGGCTGTCCACAGGCTTGGTCAGGACGAAGTCCAGCGTCCCTTTGCGGATATGGCTCACAAGGCGGGACATATTCGGCTGCAGAAAAAATTCGATAAACCCGTGTATGGCGTTGAAAATGCCCAGCAGCACGAGCACTTCGTAAAATCCCCAGCCGCCGACCTGCTGCGTCCGGTAAAAATAAAGCTGAACCGTCAGCACGGCCATCCCGAGCCAAAAGACGGTACCGAGCAAATTCGCGGCAAAATTGGCCCTGTACTCAAACTCTTCGACGAGGCAGGCCCGTAAAAATTCGCGAAACAGCCGCACATATTTCATCGCTGTCCTCTGACCTCCTTCAATGCGCCTATTTGTAACCGTCCGACTGTCCGACTATCCGCCTACGGCTCCGTACTTCCGCAATCCGCGCTTCCATTCCCAGCGGTAGACGGCAGCGAGCACAACGAGCCACGCAAGTTGAATCGCAAATTGCTGGAATACGGCGGCGGAGCCTGCTTCCAGCTTGCCTGTCAACAGTTCGACGGGAAAACCGACCGTTCCGTAAAAAGGCAGCCATGAAGCGGCTTCTTCGATCCAGGACGGGAACATGGTAAGCGGGGCAAGCCGTCCCGCCAGAAACAAGTGGATGCCCTCAAACAGCGCGTAAATCGCCGTCGCCCGATTCGTCCAGAACGCGAGCAGCCCGAATTCAAACCCGATCAGGAAGCGCAGCGCCGAGGAAAGCAGGATCGCCAGCGCCGTGAGCAGGTAAGTTGCCGGAGTGCCGTCCGGCCTGAGCACAGGAAACAGCCAAGCCAAAACAATCCAGGCGGGGATGAGGAAAACGGCAAAAAACAGCTTATACACGAGATTTTGCGCAATGCTCCAATGAATCGGATGAAACGGCCGGACGAGTTTGGAAGACAAGGAACCGTCCTGTATACTCGCATCCAGCTCCCATACGTCCCATGTGCTGGTCAACCGGTCAACGAGCAGCACGCCGAGAAAATACACGATATAATCGTGGGCGTCGTAGCCGGCGACAGACCCGCTGCCGCTGATGGAAAGCCAGACCGCTAGACTGACCAGCGGCTGAACGAACGCTCCGACCATCCAGATGACGCTTTCGCTCCGGTAGGCGAACATGACCGCCCATTCCATCTTCAGCAGCACTTTATATTTGCTCCAAAACAGCCGTACAGCGTTCATCGCGCCCCACCGTCTTCTTCCGCTTCCGGCTCCGCTCCCGCTTCGAAAGCTTGCGAAATGACCGATTCCATCGACGGGTCCTCAATCGTCAGGTCAAGCACCTCAAAGTGCGTCAACAGATGTGCGGACAGCTCCGACACCTGCTCGCGGGGCACCTCCAATTCGGCTTTCGGAAAATCGTATGTAACGAGCCTGCCGCCCGAACGCTGCGCGGCATCGTCGATGTCCGGCCGCTGAACATGCCGGGCGAACTGCAATTGTATGCGCTTGTTCGGCGCATATTTGTCGATCAATCGGGCGATAGCTCCGTCGTAAAGCAGCCTGCCCCGGCCAATGACGAGCACGCGTTCGCAAAGCGCAGTCACGTCGGCCATGTAGTGGCTGGTCAGCAAAATCGTCGCTTTGTACTTGCTGTTGTAATCCTGGATGAAGCGGCGCATCACTTCCTGCATATTGACGTCGAGCCCGATCGTCGGCTCATCCAAAAAAACGATGCGCGGGCGATGCAGCAGAGCCGCAGCCAGCTCACATTTCATCCGCTCGCCGAGCGACAGCTGTCTCACCGGCTTGCGGATCACATCCTGGAGCTCAAGCAGCTGCACCAGGTCATCCAGCGTTTCCCGATATTCCTGCTCGGGAATTTCGTAGATCACTTTGTTGACCAAAAACGTTTCCGCCGCCGGAACGTCCCAAATCAGCTGGCTCTTTTGCCCCATGACCAGGCTGATCTGCTTTTTGAATTCCTTTTTGTGTTCAAAAGGAACGAAGCCGCCCACCTTCACGTCGCCGCCGGAAGGGTGGAGCAAGCCTGCCAGCACCTTCATCGTCGTCGTTTTCCCCGCCCCGTTCGGCCCCAGGAAGGCTACGATCTCTCCTTCCGGAATGTGGAACGATACGTCGTCAACCGCCTTGACTGTCCGGAATTTGCGGTTAAATAAGCTTTTGAGGGACGCCGCAAAACCCGGCTCCCGCTCATGCACCTGATAATGCTTGCTCAGCCGGTGCACCTCAATCATCAAATCATCCCTCCTCGCCCGGAATAGGCGGATTTCGTTTCAGTTCCTCCAGCAGCTCCTGAAGACGCTCATCGACGATGCGAATGTCCAGATCATAAGGCTCGAAAGGTTCCTCCCGGATATGCAGCAGCTTGGCCAGATACGTATGGCTGTCGCTTCTCAACCGCTGCAGATCGATGCCCAGGCTGTGTGCCGGGTAAGTTTCCAACTTATCCAGCCCGGCGGTGAACAGCTTGATGGAACCGCTTACGTTTCCGTTCGCATGATGATAGAGGCCTACCGCAATTTGCAGCAGACCTTGATAAAGAGGATTTCGGCCTTCTTCCAGCCAAAGCTCCTCCATAACCTCATGGCATTCAAAATAGTCCCGGGCTTCGTTAAAGTAGTACAAATATTGTACATATAAACGGTCGTAATGATTCATCGTATCAGGAATACTCCCCTTTTTTGGCTCTTGCGATGGCTGCCTCAAGTTCCGCCGACAGATCGCTTAAACGCCATACGTCCTCGTTTTCCCAAATTTCGTTGAAACGCAGCTGGAATTGCGCGGCTTCGCGGACCCGGTGATAAAAGTAAAGCTCCTGGATATGATTCAACACTTTGTTGACCAAGTTGGAATTATCCTCGAACATCAGCTGGGCTTCCACGATTTCATCGCGGATCAGGGACATTTCCCGATCCAGCAGGTATGCCGCCTCGGCGGCTTTGCTCAGACGGTTTCTGACATCCTCCGGCAGCGTTTCTTTATATTTATAATTGAGCGAATGCTCGATAGTCGCCCAAAAGTTCATCGCCAATGTGCGAATTTGCACCTCGGCGAGCACTCTCTTCATCCCCAACGCCGTTTGCACCGGATATTCGATAATAATATGAAAGCTTCTGTAGCCGCTTGGCTTTTTGTTCGTTATATAGTCTTTCTCGTACACGACAGACATATCCTGCCGGGCCCGAATCAAATCCGCCAACCGTTCGATGTCCTCCACGAATTGGCACATAATCCGAATGCCTGCGATATCTTCAATCCCGGATTCCAACTGATCCATGGACACATTCAGCCGTTTGGCTTTCTCCAAAATGCTCGATATTTTTTTGACGCGCCCGGTCACGAATTCGATGGGAGAATATTCTTCTCTGCTTTTGAGCTCGCCACGGAGCGTCTTGAATTTAACTTTCAACTCTTCCACCGATTGTTCGTAGGGGAGTAGAAATTTTTTCCAGTCTCGTCCATCCATCATACACTGCCCTCCATTCGTGATGAAGTCACTTATGATCCGCGCCTATTGCCTGGGAAATATGTGTGAATCCGTCCTTCTTAAGAAGTGCCTGCAGCCCTGTATTCAGACGGCTCAACAAACCCGGACCTTCATATATCATCGCGGTGTACACTTCCACGAGGCTGGCTCCGGCCCGTATTTTGTCATATGCATCCTGTGCGGAAAAAATTCCCCCGGAGCCGATGATCGGCAGCTGGCCCTCCGTCAGCCGGTATACGCGGCGCACCACCTCGGTCGAGCGTTCGGTTAACGGCTTGCCGCTCAAGCCGCCGGACTCCAAACGTTTCGGATGGTTCGTCCCCGCTCTGCTCAGCGTCGTATTCGTCGCGATAATTCCGGATACTCCGCTGTCCCGGATCGTTTTTACTGTAAGCTCCAGTTCGTCGTCCGAAAGATCCGGAGCAATTTTGACCAATACAGGTTTGCCCGGATGGCGGTGCTTTTCCTGCTGCATCTGCATCTCATCGGTAACCGCATCCAGCAGCCTGCATAAATCGTTCCCATGCTGTAAATTACGCAAATCCGGCGTGTTTGGTGAGCTGATGTTCACCACAAAAAAATCGCCGTAAGGATACAGCGCCCGGATGCACGTCCGATAATCGTCCTCGGCATGCTCGTTGGGCGTTGTTTTGTTTTTGCCGATATTAATAGCTACCGGAATATCCCTTTTTCCCGCTTTCTGCAAGTTGCGGGCCATTTCTTCCACGCCGACATTGTTGAAGCCCATCCGGTTGATCAGCGCATAATCCGCCGGCAGACGGAACAAACGCGGCTGCTCGTTGCCCGGCTGCGGCTTCGGCGTAATTGTGCCTACTTCCATAAAGCCGAAGCCAAGCTGGGAAAATCCTTTTACAGCCTTGGCATTTTTATCCAGACCTGCAGCCAGCCCGACGGGATTCGGAAAGTCGATCCCCCACAAATTTTGCGCCATCTGCGGCGCATAGCCGACGCCCCATACGGCCTTCAGCATCTGCTTGCCGCCGGGAAAAGCGCCTACCCCGCTTAAACCGTTAATGATCAGGTGATGCGCACTTTCCGGGTCCATCCGGAACAAAATCGGTTTGCCTAACGCTCGATACAACATGTCCATACACTCCGTTCTCCAATGACTCTAACAGTCAGTTTATCCGACAATGTCCATTTATGCAATCAACAGAACGGTTACAAAACCGTTTCTCGGGCCAATTTATGTTCACAAACAAAAATTCCCCGCAGCCGCACAATCTGCAAGGAACCTCATTTTACTCAAACTATAGCGCTAACCTAAAACTTTCATATTCAAAGAATCGGGATTTTTGTGATAAAATAGGCATACGCTCAAAATCCAGAAGAAACGGGTGATCGCATGTCAAAAAGAAAAACCGCTTATGCCGGACGGAAAGCCAAAGACGAGGTGAACAAAAAAGCCATCATTTGGACAGGCTCTATCCTGCTCGCTGTTATTATAGCAATGACGGTGCTGCTTATTGTAAACAAATAAGCCGTTCGTTCGCTTATATCGATCCATTGATGCCTCACTTTTTGCAATCGCTTACTCAAGCTCTGCGGCAGAAGGTCCCTCTTTCGGAACTTCTGTCTGTTTGATTTGCCGGCAAGCCGATTAATCCAGCCATTTGTACTTTTTATTCGGATTGGAGTCATTCGTCTGCAGCGGGACACCGAACGCTTTGCCGGGGTTCCCTCTTCCCGCTCCGCCCCCTGAGCCATCGTTCACGGAGCCGGGGGTATCGTCCGGGAGCAGCCCTTTTCCGATCGTTACTTTGGTTTGCTGCGGCGCCATATCGTACAGTTCCTCCACATCCGCCTGCAGCATTCTCACGCAGCCGTGCGATTCGTCCTTCCCGACGCTGGACGGCTTGTTCGTGCCGTGAATCGCATACAGCGTATCGGAGAGGGTCATTCCTCTGCTGCCGAATTCTCCGTTCGATCTCCCGTTGGGATTGCGCACTTTTTCACTGATGACGAACTCGCCTTCCGGCGTTTTGTCGCCACCGAGCCCTACCGGGTAGCTGCGAAGTATGTAATTCCCGCTAACCAGCGCCAGGCGGTGTTTGTCCGTGTCGATCACGATGCTCACCGGCTCTTGAAGCGGCGAAGTGGACGCTTGCTCAAGCGGCGTGCCGGCCGGACTTTGAGACGGAGCGGCGGTTGGAGTCGCGGCAGGCTCCACGGGCACCTGCTTCTCAGGCTCGCTCCCGGAGGGCTTCGCGCCGGCGCCGGCGCCGGC